>NZ_JBXWQJ010000005.1:0-331973 GCF_059612325.1 Ruegeria sp. CDSA021 | reverse complement strand
GCGTCTAACCGTCTTTCCAGTCCGTCAGGCCGTCTCTCCGACCCGTCAGCACCGCCTCAGCAGCGCCGGTGAAGGGGGTTCTAAGGTTTACCCACAAAACCCGCAAGCAGAAAAAACAAAAAATCAAAAGTTTTTTGATGCCTTCGCTAAACATGAAGAAATTCAATGCGTTACAGAACATCATACATAGCAAAAACCGAGCTGGTGAGCACTTTCCTTTCACTGCACCCTACTTGGACTGGCTCGCACAAATGAGCCTACCACAACATATTGAGCGCAAGCAGAGTTCGGGCACAAGTGGGCGCGACTCAAACCTGTGAAACGACTCGCGATTTTAGACAAATCTGGACTCTATCAACCCATGAGAGTCGAAAATCAGCCAGGCCAACTCGGATCCTTACGCCTCACGTAAATCTCATTCGTTCGCCGTCACCCCTCCAAGACCCGTCTTGCACATCCTATTCGGATAAGGTCTGGTTCCAGTACTTTGTTGTCGGCACACACGCAGGATAGGTATGGCCCGTGACCTTCAGTTTCCTTTGGTCAGAACCGTTGGTTTTGACGGAGCGCTCGTAACATTTGCGGATCGCATGTCCGAGAACGCAAACCGTGCGGCTCTGGCATTTCGATCCGAACTGGATCATCTGCAATGGGATGAGGTCACCGAGTCATCGGCGTCTTTGGGGTCCACCTTGGTGCGGTTCGACACGCAGCGCGTCTCTCATCAGCAGATGCTGGAAAAGCTTCAGCATCTCATAGGCCAAAAGGACTGGTACAACACACCTCTTCCCTCAGGCCGCAAGCTGTGGCGTGTACCAACGGTATACGGAACCGATCTGGCGCCACAACTGGACGATGCAGCGGCCGCCGCCGGATTGACGCCGGAAGAGGCAATACGACGCCTTGGCCAGTCGCGGGTGCGGGTTCTGACTATCGGGTTTGCGCCCGGACAGCCCTACCTTGGGCCATTGGGCCCCGAGTTCAACATTCCCCGACTGCCAAGTCTGACCCCGATGGTGCCAGAGGGTGCGTTGGTTTTGGCCATCTCGCAATTCGTCCTGTTTTCCGGGCCGACACCAACCGGATGGCGGCATGTCGGGCAAACCGCATTTCGATGCTTTCGCCCGGAGAGGGCCGACACGTTCCCGCTTCGGCCCGGAGACGAATTGGTGTTCACACCTGTATCTCGGGAAGAGTTGCAGCATATCCGCGCCAACAATACAGACAATACCGGCGGTGCCACCTGTGAGGAGATTGCGCCATGAGCCTGATCGTCCATCGGATCGGCCCCTCATGCACAATCCAGGATCAGGGCCGCGTTGGGTATCTGGATCAGGGTTTGTCCCGCTCCGGCGCTGCCGACATATTGGCCTTGCATGAAGGGGCTGCATTACTGGGGCAAAGCCCGGACCTCGCGGCGCTGGAAATGGCCGGAATGGGGGGCGAATTCGAAGCCACGCAAAACATGCACATCGCCTTAACCGGTGCGCGGATGCAGGCCAGCATCGATGGTGGCCCAGTGTCGTGGAATGCTTCGCACCAACTGGCCGCCGGGCAAAGGCTGGTCATCGGAGCAGCCGTGCAAGGCAACTACGGCTATCTTCATCTGGGGGGCGGCATTGAGGCCAAGGTTTTTCTGGGATCGCGCTCGGCACATCTGACGGCACGGATCGGTCGTGCAGTACAACAAGGCGACACGCTGACCTGCGGACTTCATACAGGTAAGACTGGGCTGAAACTGATGCCGGCTGATCGGTTTGCGGGCGGAGAGTTGCGCGTGGTGGCCAGCTTTCAGACCACGTTGTTCGATCAGGCGACGCTGGATCGGTTTGCCGCGACCGCCTTCAGACGCGGCACGCGCGCCAACCGGATGGGGATGCAGGTGGACAGTGACGGCGGCGGGTTTGCTGCGTCGGGCCAATTGAACATATTGTCCGAAGTGATCACCCCCGGCGATATTCAGATGACTGGCACAGGAGACCCCTTCATCCTGCTGCCGGAGTGCCAGACCACAGGGGGCTATCCTCGTATCGCAACCGTTTTGCCCTGCGATATGCCGCGCGCAGCTCAGACACCTGCGGGCGGTTCCATCCGCTTCAAATTTGTCAGCATGGATGAAGCCAGTGCGTTGCACACAGGTTTCCTGTCAGATCTTGCGCGCCTGCCCTCAAGGGTCGAACCTCTGGTCCGCGACCCGCACGACATTCCGGACCTGTTGTCCTACCAATTGATTGGCGGAGTGATCTCTGCCACCGACTAAGGAGATATGCCGATGCCCAGCGTCGATCTGAATGCCGATATGGGGGAAAGCTTTGGCCCCTGGAAGATGGGCGATGACGAAAGTCTGCTGAAGATCATCACCTCTGCTAACATAGCCTGTGGTTTTCATGCAGGCGACCCGGATGTGATGGCAGCGACGATGCAACTGGCTGCCGAGAACAATGTTGGTATTGGCGCGCATCCCGGTCTTCCCGATCTGCAGGGCTTTGGCCGCCGGAACATGAAATTGCCCCATGATGCTCTGCGCAATCTGGTCCGGTATCAACTGGGTGCCGCACAGGGCATGGCCAAGGCGATTGGCACCAAAGTGCGACACCTCAAGCTGCACGGGGCGCTGGCCAATATGTGCTCAGTCGATATTGATATGGCGCGGGCCTGCTATCAGGGCGCTTTGGATGTCGACCCAGACATTATTGTCATGGTCCTTGCGGTGACAAAGCAGGAAGATGCCGTACGCGAGCTCGGATGCAAATGGGTGGGCGAGATTTTTGCCGACCGCGCTTATAATGACGACGGCACCTTGGTGGACCGCAGCCTGCCTGATGCCGTGATTCACGACGCTGATGTGGCGGGACCGCGCATTCTGAACATGGTTCGCGAAGGCGCAATCATCACTGAAAGCGGCAAGAGATTGGAGACATCTATCGACACGATTTGCCTGCATGGGGACGGGCCCACGGCGGTTCAGATCGCCCGCTCGGTTCGGGAAAGCCTGATCGGTGGTGGGGTCGATGTGACGAAGTTCACCCGGTAGTCTCGTCCATGGTGGCCGCGCCCTGTCATGAAAAAAGGGCTGCGGAGAACCACAGCCCAGATCCAACGGGAGAGTATTTGCCGAACCTTATGATGGTCCGATCATGAAACAGGTCACATTGCGGGCCTGCAACCGGCGACACGCCAAATCGGCCTGTTCCCGGGTCATCCCCTGAAAAGTTGCGTCAAACCCGCGCGAGCTTTGGTTCACCTTGCGCAGCGTGCCCTCCAGCGTAGTCATTTCCGACAACGCGGTTTTCAGCAGAACCTTCTCGGCCTCATACCGCGTGGTGTAGCGCCCCACATTGACGCCCCACAGATGCCCGCCGGACGAAGACAGTCGGGTGACAACCTCCTGCTCGGGCTCGGGTTGCTGCTTTACCGTTTCGGTCGACGCCAGAACCAGATCAGCGGGGCGTTGTGCTGGACGGGTGCCCGGTTCCTGCTTGGACGAGGCGGTCGGCGCGACGTCTGCCTGGGCGATGGCCGCCGCGATGCCATTGGTGATCCGGGCGCTGTTCTGATCCGCAGTAGCCGCCACTGCACGTGCAACCTGTGTCGATGCGCTTGGGCGCACGACGGGACGCAGGCTGGTCTTTGGAGGCCCGCTCAGGCGCGCGACCTGCGTGCCCAGCCCAACATTGCCCGCATAAGCCGGGCGTGCCGGTTTGCGAATAGGTGCACGCGATGGGGCGCGACGGAAACCCAGATCCAAAAGCTCGGCCACTTTGGCATTGCGCGACGCGCCAGATTTTCCGCCAAAGACGGTTGCGATGATCCGTTCATTCTTACGCTTGGCCGACGCCACCAGATTGAAGCCCGCTGCACGGGTGTATCCGGTTTTGATGCCGTCCGCCCCTTTGTACGCAGCCAGAAGGCGACGGTTGGTGTTCGGCACGGTCTTGATCCCGGCATGTGTCGATTGACGCGAGAACAGGTTATAATACTGCGGATAGTCATACAGCAGATGCCGTCCCAGCGTGGTCATATCGCGCGCCGTGGACAAATGCCCTGATTCGGTCAGGCCATGCGCGTTCTTAAAGGTGGTACGGCTCATCCCCATCGCTTTGGCGGTGCGAGTCATGCGGCGGGCAAAGGCCGCTTCGGACCCGCTGATGGCGATACCGATGGCGGTCGCTGCGTCATTGGCTGATTTTACAGCAGCCGCGCGGATCAGGTAACGGAAGGCAATCGTCTGTCCCGTCCGCAGACCCAGCTTGGACGGCGGCTCGGCCGAAGCTTTCTTAGTAATCCGTACAGGCGTATCAAGCGTAATCTCACCGTTTCGCACCGCCTCGAACGCGATATAAAGCGTCATCATCTTGGTCAGCGACGCTGGATGCAACCGCGTGTCTGCATTGCGCGAATGCAGAACCTCTCCGGTACGGGCGTCAATCACCATTGCCGCGTAAGGTGCCGCTATGGATTTGAGCGGCGCAAACGCCAGCACACATAGCATCGCTATAAGGAATAAGCCCGTTCGGGCCGGAACTGTCCGCCGAATCTGCACGATCTTTGCCTCTGTCTGCCTCGCGCCGCCGGGTTTTCCCGGTCGGCAAGTTTTATTTTATTACCACCAAGGCTAACACAGGGGGGGGGTGAAATAAACTGAAAGCTGCGCTTTTTGCGATTTCGTCATGTGCGCCACATTGGGCTACATGTTGATAAAACTCCGGCCCTGACCCACCAGATGCGCGATTGTGGCAGCGCTTTGCAGTTGCGCAACAGGGTTTTTTTGAAACTGCGACCATAAAGCAACATCACTTCAGACTGTGTACCAGATCGGCCAGATCCCCCAAATCGCGCAGCTCGCGGAATCGGGGGCTTTCAACCGGGGCTTCTGCGTGCTCGACTTCCCACACCAGACCGTGGGGCACGTAAACGCCCCAGCATCCGGCCTGAATCGGGGCCACCACATCCGAGCGCATGGAATTGCCAACCATCATTGCAGCAGCCGGACCATCCCCATGGGATTCAAAGATCGCCCGATATGTATCCGAAGTCTTTTCCGAGACAATCTCGACCCCGTCGAACAAATCGCCCAGCCCGGACTGTGCCAGTTTACGCTCTTGATCGATCAAGTCACCCTTGGTAATGAGAATGACTCGGTACATACCGGTCACATTCTCAATCGCATCGCGCGCATGGGGCAACAATTCAATCGGATGTGCCAGCATCTCTTGCCCGGCTTCGATCAATTGCCGAATGACCGAGGCCGGAACACGGTCTTCCGTGACCTCGATGGCGGTTTCGATCATCGACAGAACGAACCCTTTTATCCCATAGCCATAATGCCTGATGTTGCGTTTTTCGGCGGCCAAAAGACGCTCCATCAGATGATCGCGGTTGGCGTGATCGGCCAGCAATTCGGCGAAATGGGCCTGTGTCAGCTGAAAAAACCGTTCATTGTGCCAAAGGGTGTCATCCGCATCAAACCCGATTGTTGTCAGTTCTTCCGTCATCCAATTTAAGTCCGCTTGCTCTTTTCACCGGCCATGCCCACGTTATATAAGCGCCAAGATAAACCCCAAGCCTGAATCGGACAGTTGCACACGATGCTGGACAAGACCTGGATGATGTCTGACACCCCGGACGACGACAGTGACGCGTCTATCCTGCTGCAGACGCGCCCAAAAACCAAACGTCCGCCCTTGTATAAGGTGCTGTTGCTGAACGACGATTACACGCCGATGGAGTTTGTCGTGCATGTGCTGGAGCGATTCTTCGGAATGACCCACGCGCAGGCGTTCGAAATCATGCTGACGGTTCACAAAAAAGGCGTGGCCGTTGTCGGCGTCTTCAGCCACGAGATTGCCGAGACCAAAGTTGGCCAAGTGATGGATTTTGCCCGCAGGCACCAGCACCCGCTGCAATGCACTATGGAACGTGAAGAATAAGGCATCTCGCCTGACGCACCCTCTCTTTTCTCTGACGGAACTGCCCATGTCCCCTCGCTTGGAACTTGCACTGCAAAACGGCCTGTCGCTGTCGCAGCCTGTGACGGTGATCTGCCCGGTGCCAGAGCATGATCTTTCGGCGCTTCACACTGACGCGCAGGTGGTACAACCGTTCAAACCCTTTCACGACCATTTTGCCGCGCAAGGCTTTAACTCGGTGCCCGAAGCGGAAGACCCGTGTCAGGACGCGATCGTGTTTTTGCCACGTGCCAAGGCGCTGGCGCGCGCAATGATCCAGCGGGCTTGTTCGCGGGCCGCGGGGGTTGTCGTGATTGATGGCGCAAAGACCAATGGGGTGGACAGCATATTGAAAGATGTGCGCAAGCGGGCTGACGTCGAAGGTCCCCTGTCCAAAGCGCACGGCAAAATATTCTGGTTTCAGGCCGACGCCTCTGTTTTTGCAGATTGGGCCGCGCCCACCGCACAGAAAGTCGGTGGTTATTATACGGCGCCGGGGGTGTTTTCGGCAGATGGAGTCGATCCGGCCTCGGCCATGTTGTTAAAAGCATTGCCCGCCAAACCGGGAGCTCGGATAGCGGATCTTGGTGCGGGTTGGGGATATTTGTCGGCAGACATCCTGAAGCGCGATGACGTTAAAGCACTGCATCTGGTCGAGGCAGATCACGCCGCTCTGACCTGCGCGCGCATGAACGCCGAGGACCCGAAAGCAAAGTTTTACTGGTCGGATGCCGTCACCTGGGCCGCGCCGGAACCTATCGACACGGTGGTGATGAATCCCCCGTTTCACACCTCGCGCAGCGCGGACCCGGCGCTTGGTCAAGGATTTATCATCGCAGCAGCGCGCAATCTGACCCGCAACGGAACTCTGTGGATGGTGGCCAATCGCCATCTTCCCTATGAAACAACGCTGAACGAACACTTCGCTCAGGTCACTGAAATTGCCGGAGACAACCGGTTCAAGGTTTTTCAGGCCTCTCGCCCTCGGCGCTAAGGCTCGTTAACCTGCCCCCAATTCAGGAGGATTCGGATGTCCTTTTCCATCGCTGGCAAGACAGCAATTGTAACGGGCGGAGCCAATGGCATCGGGCTGGCTATCGGACGCCAATTCGCTGATGCAGGTGCAAATGTAATGTTCGCCGACATGGACGAAAAGCGCCTGGTCGATGAATTGGGCGAACAGGCCGAAGACGGAAATATCCGCTATTTTGCTGGCGATCTGCGGGAAAAGCTGACCATAGCGAACCTACTATCGGCGACACTGGATGCGTTTGATCAGGTGGACATCCTGATCAATGGCGCGCGGCAGGTGATCCCATCTGATCCGCTGGATCCCGAAGATGACTCGGTCCGCACTCTGCTGAACCAGAATCTGATGCCCGCCCTGCGGTTAAGCCAGCTGGTTGCAAAACGCATGATCAAGCAGGCCGATGGGGACGAGGAAAACCCTGCGGGGTCGATTATCAACCTGTCTTCTATTGCGGCTCGCCGAACACATCCCGACCTGATGGCCTATTCGGTCTCAACTGCGGCGTTGGATCAGATGACACGGTCTCTTGCGGTTGCGCTTGCGCCGAACCGTATTCGGGTCAACTCCATCGCACTTGGTTCAGTGATGAGCGCGTCCCTGCAATCGACCCTCAAGGAAAACCGGGATTTCCGGGACGACATCGAAAAGCACACGCCGCTGGCCCGTATCGCTTCCGCTACGGAGCTGACCGAAACCGCGCAGTTTCTGGCGTCCGATGCGGCCGGCTTCATAACCGGCCAGATCCTGACAATCGATGGCGGTCGCACCCTACTTGACCCCGTCGCTGCCCCGGCCCACTAAGACACATGTTCGATACAGAAAAATCCACTGCTTCCGCCTGGTTTCGCCAATTGCGCGACGACATTGTTTCTGCGTTTGAAGCCCTCGAAGACAGCCACGACACTGGCCCATTTTCTGACGCAAAACCCGGTCGGTTCGAAGTCAAAGAGACCAAACGCCAATCCGAGGATGGATCGGACGCAGGTGGCGGGCTGATGTCCGTGATGCGTGGCGGGCGTGTGTTCGAGAAAGTTGGCGTCAACGTCTCGACCGTCTATGGCACGTTGGGCGAACGTGCACAGCAAGCGATGGCGGCACGCAAAGGTATCCCCGGCATGACCGAGGATCCCCGGTTCTGGGCCTCGGGGATCAGTCTGGTGGCGCATATGCAGAACCCTCATGTCCCTGCGGTGCACATGAACACGCGCATGTTCTGGACCTCACACGCCTGGTGGTTTGGTGGCGGATCGGACCTGAACCCTTGCATCGAGTATGACGAAGACACACGCCATTTTCACGCCACTCAAAAAGCCCATCTGGACCCACATGGCGTTGCGCATTACCCGCGCTTAAAAGACTGGGCAGACGAGTATTTCTATATTCCTCACCGTAAGCGTGCGCGGGGTGTGGGGGGAATTTTCATGGATGACTACTGCACCGGCGACTGGCAGGCTGATTTCGTCCTGACGCAGGATATTGGTCGGGCTTTCCTGCCTGCTTTCCTGCCATTGGTCGAAAAGCGGCGCGTGCAGGGCTTTTTAGATGCGGACAAAAACACCCAACTCGTGCACCGTGGTTTGTATGCTGAATACAACCTGGTCTACGACCGGGGTACTAAATTCGGACTGGAAACCGGGCACGACCCGGATGCGGTTCTGATGAGCCTGCCGCCAATGGCGAAATGGGTCTGACGTTCAGAATGTGTCCATGATGAAGTTGTCGTAGCAGTAGTTCTGTGCCGACGACGCGGACATGTTGGCACCGACCTTCCGAACGGTGATTGAATACCCCGGTTTGGTATCTGCGCCGGGTGGCGGTGTCAGAGAAAACTGAACTGTTCGGACGCCGGGTTCGTAAGCACGAAAAATATATATCCGCTGATTGTTCGGCACGCCCAAAGTTCGGATCGCATAATCCCCGATACCGCACCAGTAGTTCACGGGCGCTGACGAGCCTATGGCCTTGACCTCATAAACCCCATCCGGCAGCGACGTAATCTCTGTGCGAAATTGCGGCCGAATGTTCAGGCCAAACCCAACCGCTTCGGTCAGAGAAGGCATCAGTACCAGTGCCGCGGCGGCAAAAGCCCTAATAAAACGCATGATCCAATCTTTCCGAATTGAGGGGTCGCAGATTTAAGCATAGCCGGGACAGCCCCTGAGTAAAGTGGAACAGACCGGTAACGCTGACGCTCTGACGGCGCTGGGAATTTCTTCTACCCATATGGCAGGAAAAGGGTACACTAATTCTAAGGTTTTGGTTCACATCAGATATTGGCGATCCTTTGAGCAAGAGCTTCCCCAAAGACTGGTTCGATTTTCCGCCCGAGAAATATGCCGATCTGGGCGCGATGTTCTACCTGGCCGGGTTGACGAAGACCCATCAGAAACGCAACCTGGCACAGGTTCTTTACGCGTTCGAGACGCCGTTCCGTCTCGGCCAGTACCATATCTTTCGGCAAGACGGGTTTCCCCGTGGCTTTGTCACCTTTGCCGGGCTCAGCCATGAGGTCGAATACCGCTATGCGGTGCAGGAAAAGCCACTGAAGGAAAAGGATTTCACCAGTGGGCCTTCCTTCTGGATCGTCGATCTTGTGGCCCCATTTGGACAAACGAACCAGATTGTTGATATCCTCAAAAAGGAAATACCGCATCCGCGTGTTCGTACCAACCGAATGGACAGCGACATGACACGCAATCGGATCGTGGAATGGACGCGGGATCAGGCGGGTGAAGTCCATATGCGCCTGTATCGAAAAAGAGAGTTTGAACAGGTGCTGCAACAGGGCGAAGGATAAGTGGTTTCGGTTACAATCACAGGCGAATTGACCGGAGACGTGACCGGGTCCCCGCCCAATGTGGCGATGGGTCAGCCGACGCTGGACAATGGCACGTTCACACCAATGACCCAGACATGGACGATCGCAACGCCCCCCGCCAACGGCACCGCCTCGATTGATCCAAACACCGGCGAGTGGACCTATACGGTCGACCCGACCTTTTTTGACAGCCTGGACAACGGCGAGATCGTTTTCGATACCTTCTTTATCAGCGTCACGGGCACAACGCAGGTGGGGCCGTTTACCCTGCCGTTTTCCAACAACCCGGACCCGGTTGCAGTCACTATCAGGATCGAAGGCGTCTGTTTTGCAGCCGGGACATTGATCGAGACCGACGACGGCCCGAGGGTCATAGAAACGCTGGACGTAAGTCACAAAGTGGCAACCGCGGATCACGGGCTGCAACCTATTCGCTGGATCGAAAGCAGTGTAATTCCGCCCGAGCGATTGCGTGATGAGCCCGCGTTGCAGCCGGTCTGCATCTCAGCAGGAAGTCTGGGACCGAACACACCCTGCCGGGATCTTCTGGTTTCGCAACAGCACCGCATTCTGGTGAAGGGCCCGAAAGTGGAACTGCTGTTCGGTGCCGCCGAGGCGCTGGTGGCAGCCAAGCATCTGTGCAGTTGGCCGGGGATACACATCGACACCTCGATAGAGACGGTCGAATATCTGCACATCCTTTTGGATCAGCATGAGATTCTGAATGCTGACGGGGCGCAGGCCGAAAGCCTATTTCTTGGGGAAGAGGCGCTTTATACACTGTCCTCCGACGCCCTGAGCGAACTGGCGGCGATCTTTCCAGATCGGCCAACCTCTGCTCACACCGGGTTCGGGCGCGCGGCACGTTTGATTTTGCGCGAACACGAAGCTCGAGCCCTTGCCTGAGATTACAATCCGGTCGCGATGCGCCCCCCGACATCCTGCGGGGCCAAGGCAACCGTCTTGATCACCGCGTGACATGGGCTGCCCGCCTGCAAGTTCAGCGCCGCAACCGACCGGCGTGTGACGCGCGCAAGAACATTACCCGCCGGGGTCTTAACGGACACGATCGCACCGGGCCCATCGCCCGACCGGATCGAATCCACCGTACCACTGAGCACGTTCAATGCAGACAAACCCTCGGGTTTTTGGTTGGACAGGATCACCTCTTGCGCCGGGATGCGGATACGCAAGCGCGCCCCGACTTCATGCGCGATGCGCGGTAAGAACAGTCGCGCGCCATTTGCATCCAGCTCGGTCAATCCGTCTGCATGGTGCTGTGCCACCTGAACTTCCAAAACGGCCCCAACCGCGCGAACGCCGGCAGGCGCCACCGCGGGATCGGCCAGAACCTCAGACGCAGGCCCATGACGCACGGCTTTGCCGTCCTGCAGGGCAACCACCGAGGTTGCCAGACGCGCAACCTCGGCCGCCGAATGGGTCACATAGAGAATAGGGACCGACACTTCGTCCCTTAGACGTTCAAAATACGGCAGGATTTCTGCTTTTCGCGCTTCGTCCAGCGCCGCCAGAGGTTCATCCGCAAGGATCAGACGCGGACTTGCCAGCAACGCCCGCCCGATGGCCACGCGTTGTTTCTCGCCCCCTGACAGCCCAGCTGGACGGCGATCCAGAAGTCGGCCAATGCCCAGCATATCAATGACCTTTTCTGGTTCTTCCCGCCGCCCCCCTTTCGGGGCGAACCAGCGACCATAAGCAAGATTTTGGCGCACGGTCAGATGAGGAAATAACCGTCCTTCCTGAAAGACATACCCCAACCGCCGCCGGTGTGGCGGAAGCCATTGCCCACGATCTGTATCGAACAGGACCCAATCCTCGACCGCCACGCGACCCGCCTCGGGCCGCAGCAGCCCGGCCACCGCGTTGACAATAGTCGTCTTGCCCGACCCGGACCGCCCGAATAGAACA
The DNA here is from genome assembly GCF_059612325.1 of Ruegeria sp. CDSA021. Lineage (NCBI taxonomy): Bacteria > Pseudomonadati > Pseudomonadota > Alphaproteobacteria > Rhodobacterales > Roseobacteraceae > Ruegeria > Ruegeria sp. CDSA021. The sequence continues at coordinate 320,248 of NZ_JBXWQJ010000005.1, read as the reverse complement.
GTCACACCAGGCGGCGCCTCAAAGCTGACATCCAGATCCAGATCCGACAGATGATGTTGCACCCGAACAGAAAGGCTCATGACCCGGCCACCCGCGCGGCGGCGCGCCGCCCTACGTGTTCCGACAAAAGAAGCGCGCTCATCGCGATAACGATTGAGATGAGTACCAGCCGCGTTGCAGCCGCCTCACCGCCCGGTACCTGCAGGAATGCGTAGACCGCGGACGGAAGCGTTTGGGTCTGGCCCGGAATGTTGGACACAAATGTGATGGTTGCTCCGAACTCGCCCATAGCTTTGGCAAATGCCAGAATGGCACCGGCAATGACGCCCGGCAGGATCATCGGCAAGGTCACGGTCAGAAACACCATCGGGTGCGACGCCCCCAGCGTGGCCCCGGCCTGTTCAAGTTTTGGATCCACAGCCTCGATCGACAAACGAATGGCCCGCACCATCAAGGGAAACGCCATGATCCCGGCGGCCAGGGCAGCCCCCGTCCAGCGAAATGCGACGACAACCCCGAACTCGGCAAGAACGCGTCCCAACGGCCCGTGAATTCCAAACGTCAGCAACAACAAATAACCCGTCACAACAGGCGGAAGGATCAGGGGCAAATGCACCAGACCATTCAACACTTGCCGCCCGGGAAACCGCCAGCGTGCCAGCGCATAGGCTACGAATATCCCAAACGGCAATGTCGCCAGCGTCGCCCAGAACGACACACGCAGAGACAACTTTAATGCTTCAATTTCGGCAGGGCCCAACCAGTCCACGAGCATCACCCGCCCGGCAGAGAAAACCCCTGCCCCTGAAAAACGGATAAGGCCGCATCGCCACGCAAATGGTCCAGAAATGCTTGCGCGCTATCCTTTGCATGTGTCGTGATGGCAGCAGGATAAATGATCGCAGGATGCAGGTCGGCGGGAATTGTCGCCACAACACTGACCCGCTTTTCAACCTCAGCATCCGAACGATACACGATACCCAATGGCGCAGCCCCTGCCGCCACCAATGCCAGAGCTGCGCGTACATTATCAGTCTGTGCAACGTGATCTTGCAATTCATTCCACTGGTTCAGGCTTTGCAGCGCGGCTTTTCCATATATACCTGCGGGCACCGCATCAACCAGAGCCATGGCCAGAAAGCCGCCATCCAATTCGGCCTCGAGATCATGATCCGGTTGGATCTCACCCCAACTCGTTCGGCCAAGAGCACCAATAAGAACCAGAGCGTTGCCCAGCAAATCCACCCGCGAATTCGCCCGGATCAGACCTTCCTGTTCCAAAACATCCATCCAATCGGGGTTTGCCGAGATGAACACGTCCGCAGGCGCGCCCTGCTGAATTTGTCGTGCCAGAACCGACGATGCCGCATAAGAAACCGTAACGCTGTGCCCTGTTTCCTTCTCATAGCCTTCAGCAATCTCATCCAAAGCTGTTTTCAGGCTCGCCGCTGCAAAAACCAAAACACCCTCGGCCCCGGCCCGGACCGGTGCCAACGCAAATGCACCTAGGACCAGTGCCACCATCCAGAAACGGCGGGTGAAGGTTTGGGTCATGTACACTCCCGACCGGAACGTTGCAGTCCCTTCGGGAATATCGGAGGGCACAGCCCTCACGCAAGCGCCTTTGAGAATTTACCGGGATCGATGCCGCTGCGTTGCAGAAAGACCAAAAGGATCACTGCGGTGATCAGAATCACACCGCGTCAAAGATGACGTGCCCTAATTTGGACCACCAATGGACTGTGCTGCATTCAGGTTGCGCGCCAATCGGTGCAACGCGGATTGGCCACACAATGGAATTCAAGAAAATCTCTCAGACCCTCTTGCGCCCGATCGCAGGCTTGGCTAAATGCAGCGTCACGGGTGATTAGCTCAGTTGGTAGAGCGCTTCGTTTACACCGAAGATGTCGGGAGTTCGAGTCTCTCATCACCCACCATTTCCAAAATCAATAAAATCAATGATTTACGCCAGAAGCACTGCCCTTCTGTATGGTAACTTCGCTCAAAATGTATGGTAGCGCTGATTGGCAACCATTAAGGACGTTACCTGCTAAAGCTCGATGTGAAACCGTTGTTACCGAGAGATTCGCGCCGTATTTCATTAGCGTTGGGATTCGGTTGAAAGTGGCTAGCGGCACGGTCTTCTTCTTCGTCCAAAAGGTTGCCGTCAATCGCCTCTTGTAGAATGTCGTACAGCTCTTCGTCATAGTTGGTATTTGCCATGGTATACTCGTGCAGGGATGGAGGGTGGACGATAGCCCGCGTTAGCGGACCGATTCTCAGGACAATTCGACGTGTCCCTTAATTCCGTTGCTGAGCCTGTAGTTCACCCTTGTGAAGAATTCTCCATCCGGAACCACTGTCCCCACTGCCGACTTCACCCAGCCTTTGCACTGCATATTGAAGTTCTGAGCGACCATTTTCCCATCCGGCATCTTTACACGACCAACACAAATCCAAGCGTTTCCATGTACCGTGATGCGCAAAATTCCGTACCCCGGATTTTGTGCATCCGGCACAACGTACGCCGTGGTTCTTGGGTTGATAAATGCGTTTGCAGGGACAGCGATTGACGTGGCTAACACTAAGATCAAAATTAGTTTCTTCATAAATGATACCTCTTCTTCAAGTCAGGAATTGCAAGGCGTGTGTGGCGCGAATGCGCAACCAATGGGGCAACATTTTGATTTAAAGATCGCCCTTTAGGTGAGCCGAGTATTGTGCGCCTATGGTGTTCTGGTTACCACTGAGCTCCACCGGTAAACAGGTTTAAGCGCCTGCGAACGGGCCTGACTAACGCGACATCCGGGCTGGATGTGCGCGAAGCCCGCGCCGGATATTCCGACCTAGCCAGCGAACTGAACCGGACGGCGCGGGAAGCGGAACGCCTGCGCGCCGAAACCATCGCATCAGCCAACGCACAAGAGACCGCCGCTAACGCGGCAGGACGCCTACCGACGGCTCTGTCACGCCCAGCGCCTATTGAAGAGATGCAAGCGACACTTCTCGGTGTGCGAGATTGGATCCGGGAAACCACACAGGTACCGTATGATCCGCAGACATCTGTTTGAAACCACGGAAGAACAGAAACCATCGGGGCGCCGGGCCAAAAAATCAAAGAGCCCGCAATGAAGGTGATAGTACGATGCGAATTGGAATAATCGGTACGGGAACCATTGCGGCAGCCGTTGTCGAAGGCATGGCAGTGGACGGCCACCCAATCACCGTGTCGCGCCGGAGCGATACAAAATCAGCGGCGCTGGCCCGCAAGTTTTCAAACGTAACCGTCGCGGACAATCAGGAGGTTGTTGACGCAAGCGACGTTGTGTTTTTGGGCTTGATAGCGGAACAAGCAGCTTCTGCCCTTGAAAAGCTAAAGTTCCGCCAAGACCAGAAGGTCGTCTCGCTCATGTCAGGCCCGTCCCTGAGTGAGCTGGAGGATATGGTCGCCCCTGCCAGCGCAGTAGCGAATATGATACCATTTCCGGGAATTGCAGTCGGTGGATCTCCGATACTGGTTCTGGGAGATGCGTCCATCGTGACCGACCTTTTTGGCGCGCGGAACCCTGTTTTCCATCTGAATTCTGCGGCTGAACTGTCTGCCTATCTGGCTGCTCAGGCTGTATTGTCACCAACGGTGCTGATGGTTCGGGGTGCCGGCGACTGGCTTGGACAGCAGGTGCAGGACGCAGAGCGAGGCGAAGCCTTCCTACGCGCCTTGGTCGGATCCAGCCTGACATCAGCACCGGATTGCCGGCACCTTCTTCAATCTCTGGATACGCCTGGTGGCTACAATCAGCGGCTTCGCAAACATATGGAATCCCAGGGCATCCTTGAGCAACTGAATGATGGCTTGTCAGATCTCTGACCCGGAAGGTTCAGTGCGTCGTCCCAGTATTCCGTCATGGATGTTGTTGAAAGAAATCTGATCAGCGGTCAAAATCAAAATCAGCAAACAAGGAAGGCTTGATGAGTTGACCATCGTTGAACAACAAATCGATGCTCCAACCAAAGGCACGGTAGATCACATTCAGGAGCAAATCCTGGAACGTATCTGCTTTGCGTATTATCGACCCGCGTATCAGTTGAAAGAAACCGCGTTGGCCAACGAATTCGACGTTAGCAGAACGCCGCTTCAGGATGCGATCCAGCGTATTGGACATCTGGGGTTGGTTGAAACGCGCAACGGTGTCGGGACGATCGTCATCGAGCCTTCCGATGAACGCATACGGCACCTCTATGAAATGCGGATGGAGCTGGCCAGACTGATCGGAGAGCTGTCACCTGCCGCAATAGAAACACATCATCAGGAAGAAATCTGCTCGGTCCATCAAAGCGCTCCGACACTGAGGGAAAGCATGGATTCTCAGGACTACGTGAAACTGAACCAGCGGCTGCAAGCTTTGATTACTTCCTTGATCGGCAACATGTCTCTGCGGGACTTCTGGAATCAGGCATATTTCCAAGCGACCAGTGTCTGGCACCGCATGGAACAACTGATTGGGTCAGAGGCCTATGATGCACTGGTCAGAGAGGCATTTGATTTGTTGATGGCGGTGGAGCGCAAAGACATCGCGGCGGTTGGGTATTTGCAGAGAACCCATATCGGTTATGGATTCCAGTCGATTGAGGAACTCCTGTTGACCCACCCAAAATAACGCCAAAGCGTATGGGTTCAATCAATCTGGCGGTCCGGTCAAACGGACCCAGCCCAGTGAAAGCATGATGTGAAAAAATGGAAGAACAACAAACGACGTCTATTGGCATCCTGATCTTTCCGGGCTTTCCCATGGCTTGCCTGACCTCATGTATCGAACCTCTGCGCGCTGCCAACGAGATTTCAGGTCAAGATGCATTTCGCTGGGCGGTGGTTGCTGAAAAAGACGAAGCCGTGCAATCCTCTGCAGGGGTGAACTTCTCTCCCGATTGTGCGCTGGCTGAAGTCAAATCTCTGGATCATTTGCTGTTTGCTGCAAGCCCAAACAGCGTGTTTGAAAACCCATCAAAGGCAAATGCGGTTCTGCAAAGGCTCTTTCGAGGTAAGACACGGCTTGGAGCGATCAGCGGCGGTGTGTTTCCATTGGCCAGAAGCCGGTTAACCGGAGAAAACCCCCTCTCGGTTCATTGGTGCTATGAGGCCGCATTTCAGGCAGAGTTTCCAGAGATTCCGATACAAGACACCGTAATCTGCACCGAAGGGGCATTTACAACCATCTCCGGTGCGTCAGCCGTGTTTGACTATATGCTGACACTGATCGAACAGCGTCTGGATGGTGAAACAATGGCTGAAGTCGCCTGTTGGTTTCAGCACCCTTTCATTCGTAGCGCGGCGGTGACGCAGAAAATTCCGGCGATTTCGACAGCCAAAAGTCAGGACCTGATGCCGAAACAGGTTGCGCGCGCCATTCAGCATTTTGCCGAACATATCGAAAACCCGATACAGATCAGCGAGGTGGCTGAGGCCGTTGGCCTATCCGCGCGCTCGCTGGAGCGCGGTTTTAAGAAGGCGACCGGCCAAAGCCCTCTTAGCTACTATCGAAAGATGCGGATGAAACAGGCACGGCAACTGGTTCTGTACACAAACGACCCGGTTGCCGAGATTGCCTATATGGTCGGGTACGCCACGCCCGGCGCATTCATGCGGCATTATCGCGAGACTTTTGGCGTGACGCCGATCAGTGACCGGCGTGCCAAAAATTCACTACGTGTCGGCAGCGATGATGTACTGCCATCAAGCTGACAGTTAAGCGACTGATCGCGCTGCGGCCACCAGCCCGTGATGCAAGGATCCCGCCGAAGAGCGGGGACCATATACGGCCATCCGGTCGTCTGCCAATCGCTGCAGGAACACGCCCAGATGCTCAGCCGTCGTGCGTATTGCTGCGCCCGGTTTCATGGTGCGCACCGGGACGTTGCACAGACGCTCAAACAGATCACACAATGCTGCGCCTGCCACGTCAAACCTGCACCAGCCGTCGGTTTGTTCGACGACCGAAGCTTTGTCCCCCAAGCTGCTTTTCAGCTCTGCCGCCAGCAGCTCGTGGCTGTCATGCGCAGCGGTTATCATCCATTGGTCAGGGCCCATCCAGAACGCGCTATAAGGTCCAGCCTCGGCACTTTTGCCGACATCCGGCAGCGCCAGTCCGGTCTTGTCGGACACGGCATCCCTGACAGTTGCGCCCTGATCTGTGCGTGCCGCGACCGAGGCCAGCGCCTGATCCACAACCTCGGTGATGGTGATCGTGCCGATCACGTCCTGACGCGGTGTGTCGCTGCCCAGCGGGGTGATTGGTTTCAATTTATGCACGAAGCTTCTCCCCTTCCGGGTCCACGAAATGAGCGCTGACGATTTCGACCAGAACTTCCTGACCTTCCAGCGGGTTGACCAGACGCAATTGCTCGCCCTTGCGATCGAAACCACCTTTGACATAGCCTAGGGCGATCGAGCTGTTCAGGATCGGCGAAAAAGCCGTCGAGGTGACATATCCCTGATCATGGGCTGCATCGACCGGCCCGGTTATGTTCATCAGGTGCCCGCCTGCCGGAAGGGTGTCCTTGGCATCCACCGGTTTCAGCCCGACCAGAGCAAGCGCATCCGGGGTGTTCATGCCCTCACGACGGCTGAGTACGTTGCCGATACAGTCCTTCTTGGTGCTGACCATGCGGCCAAGGCCAAGGTTCAGGGCCGTTGTCGTCCCGTTCAGCTCGTTGCCCGTCGCGTGGCCCTTTTCGATCCGCATGACGCCCAGCGCCTCGGTGCCGTAGGGAACCACGTCGAACTCTTCACCCGCTTCCATCAGCGCCCGCATCAGGCCGTCGCCATAGCGCGTGGGCACGGCGATTTCGTAAGCCAGTTCGCCCGAAAACGAGATACGGAACAGGCGCGCACGCAAGCCACCACACACGGTGATCTCACCGCAGGCCATGAAGGGGAATGCCTCGTTCGAGATGTCGAATTCGGGATCGACGATCTTTTGCAGCAACTTGCGGCTGTTTGGACCGGCGACCGCATATTGCGCCCAGGCTTCGGTGGTCGAGATCAGCTGTACGTCCATATTGGGGCACAGGCACTGACGGACGAATTCCATGTTGCGATAAACCAGAACCGCGTTGGCGGTTGTGGTGGTTACCACAAAATGATCCTCGGCCAGACGCGCGGCGGTACCGTCGTCATAGGCCACGCCATCTTCGCGCAGCATCAGACCATAGCGAACCTTGCCAACCGGCAGTTTTGCAAAGCCGTTTGCATAGATCATGTTCAGGAAAGCGGCAGCATCCGCGCCCTGCACGTCGATCTTGCCCAGTGTGGTCACGTCGCAGACACCGACCGAGTTGCGGGTCTGCAGGACCTCACGGCTCACCGACTGACGCCAATGGGTTTCACCCTTGCGCGGGAACCATTGCGCCCGCAGCCAGTTACCAACTTCCAGGAATACCGCGCCCTGTTCCTCGGCCCATTTGTGGCTGGGGGTCAGGCGGGTCGGATGGAATTCCTTGCCGACCGCGCGGCCCGCCAACGCACCCATCGCAACGGGCGTATAGGGCGGGCGGAAGATGGTTGTGCCTGTCTCGGGGATCGACTTGCCCGTCAGCTCGGCCATCACCGCCAGCGCGCCCACATTCGAGGTCTTGCCCTGATCCGTCGCCATGCCCAGCGTGGTATAGCGCTTGAGATGCTCGACCGAGGTAAAGTTTTCCTGGTGCGCCAGCTTGACGTCCTTGACGGTCACGTCGTTCTGATAATCCAGCCACGCACGTTTCGCACCTTTGACATGCCAGAACGGCGACAGAGATACGGGTGCGTCCTGAGCCGCGGGCAGGTCTGCCGGGGTCGCAGTGATCCCAAGATCGGAAAGCGCGGTAACGGCGGCATTTGCCCCGCCTTGGAGGGCAGCATCGGTGGTCAGGTCACCCTTTGCGGCACCCGCCACGATCTGACCGACTGGCAGGCCCTCTTCACCCGGAACAAACGCATGGATATCCGCGTTCCAGACCGGACGGCCCCGCTGATGGCAGGTCAGGCCGAGGTTCGGATTCCAGCCGCCCGACATCGCCAGAGCCTCGCAATGCAGATCGCGGGTAAAACCCTTGTCCGTGAGCACCTGAACCGAGGTCAGGCCAAGGCGACCGGATGTGTTGATGATCTCGGCACCTTTCAGAACCTCAGTACCTTCGACATCCGGCGCATCGGGGCGCGTATCAACGATGGCGGGCACCTTGACGCCCTGCGCAATCAGGTCGCGTGCGGTCTGATGCGCATCGTCATTATTGGCGAAAACCACAACGGATTGCGCAGGTGTCGTGGCCCAGCGATTGACATAGGCGCGCACGGCACCGGCTAGCATGATGCCGGGACGGTCGTTGTTTTCAAACGCAATGGGCCGTTCAATCGCACCCGTCGCGATCAGCGCGCGTTTCGAGTAGATGCGCCACAAGGTCTGACGCGGTTTGCCCTCGGCCGGCATCGCCAGATGATCGGCGTTGCGTTCAACTGCGCCATAGATCCCGTGATCATAAGCTCCGAACACGGTGGTCCGGGGCATCAGGCGCACATTGCCCATGCCTGCCAGTTCGGCCTGAGTTTGCGCAACCCAGTCCGCACCCGACACATCAGCCAAGGCACCGGTTTCAGCGATCAGACGTCCGCCCAGATGAAAATCTTCCTCGGCCAGAATGACCTGTGCGCCCGCGCGTCCGGCGGTTAGCGCTGCGGCCAGACCGGCAGGGCCTGCGCCGACAATCAGAAGATCGCAATGCAGGAAACCCTTTTCGTATGCATCCGGGTCATCTTCCCCAGTCAGGCTACCAAGCCCTGCGGCCTTGCGGATGACAGGTTCGTACAGTTTTTCCCAGAACGCTTTGGGCCACATGAAGGTCTTGTAATAGAACCCGGCCGTCAGAAAATTCGAGAACCGATCATTGATCGCCATAAAATCGCGTTCCAGCGACGGCCAGCGGTTCTGCGAATTCGCGCTCAGACCGTCATACAGTTCAGCAACCGTGGCGCGGGTATTAGGTTCCTGCCGCCCACCCGAGCGCAGCTCGACCAGTGCGTTGGGTTCTTCGCTGCCTGCGGTCAACACGCCCCGCGGGCGGTGATACTTGAACGACCGCCCCATCAGCCGCACGCCATTGGCCAGCAAGGCCGAGGCCAACGTGTCGCCCAGAAATCCGCTGAAGCTTTTGCCGTCGAACTGGAAGTTCAGGCTGGTGCTGCGGTCGATCAGACCGCCATTCAAACGATTGCCGTTCGTCATTGTGCAGACCTTTCTGCCGCAGCCGCTTTTGCAACGTCGTGGGCCAATTCGACATTCAGAATTTCGTGGGTCATCGTGTTCCGCGTGACCACCAGCCAGGAACGGTCGCCCTGTTCGTGATACCAAAGCTCGCGATGTTCGCCTGCCGGGTTGTCGCGCAGATACAGATAGTCATGAAATGCGTTTAGCGCGTTCTCCGACTGCCAATCAGGCCGGTTGATGAGCGCGGCATCCCCCAGATAGGTAAATTCCTGCGCGTCACGCGGGCCAAGCAAAGGATGGTTGATAATCATCTGGTTCGCCTCTCAGTGCAGGTTCGGTTGGGCGCCCTGCCCTTTTTCGTCGATCATGTTGCCGGACATGAAACGGTCCAGCCGATAGGCCGTGGCAACCTCGTGCGGGCGATCGGTTTTCAGCAGATGGGCAAAGCAGTAGCCCGAAGCAGGTGTTGCCTTGAACCCGCCGTAGCACCAGCCGCCGTTGAAATAGAGGCCGTCGATATGGGTCTTGTCGATGAAGGGCGAGCCGTCCATGGACATATCCATGACCCCGCCCCAGCTGCGCAGCAGACGCGCACGACCAAGCGCCGGGATCAGCGACATTCCACTTTCGATCACGTCCTCGACCACTGGCAAATTGCCGCGTTGCGCATAGGTATTGTACATGTCGATATCACCACCAAACACCAGCCCGCCCTTATCGGACTGGCTGCAATAGAAATGCCCTGCCCCATAGGTGATCACACCGGGGATGAACGGCTTCAGCCCTTCGGAAACAAAGGCCTGCAACACGTGGCTTTCGATGGGCAGACGCATGCCTGCTTTTGCCATGACCCGGCTGGAACTGCCCGCAACTGTCACGCCGACCTTCTTGGCACCGATGTAGCCGCGCGTGGTATCGACCCCCAGTACCTTGCCGTTTTCGATACGGAAGCCGGTGACTTCGCAATTCTGAATGATGTCCACACCGCGCATATCGGCGCCACGCGCATACCCCCAGGCGACCGCATCGTGGCGAACTGTACCGCCGCGTCGATGCAACAGGCCACCCTGAATCGGGAACCGCTGGTCGTTGAAGTTCAGGAACGGATACATGGCCCGGACACCTTCGGCATCCAACAACTCGGCATCCGATCCGTTCAGGATCATCGCATTGCCCCGGCGCCGCGCCGCATCGCGCTGAGCGTCGTTGTGGATAAGGTTCAGGATCCCGCGTTGGCTGACCATCGCATTATAGTTGAAATCCTGTTCCAGGTTCTCCCACAGTTTCAGCGAAAACTCATAAAACGGCTCGTTTCCGTCCAGTAGATAGTTCGACCGGATGATCGTCGTATTCCGCCCGACATTGCCACCACCGATCCAGCCCTTTTCCAGAACCGCAATACGCGCGCCGCCGAATTCCTTGGCAAGGTAGTAGGCTGTCGACAACCCGTGCCCGCCGCCACCAATGATGACATAATCATAGGACTCTGCTGGCGCCGCATCGCGCCATTGCTGGGTCCACCCCTTATGCCCGGTCAAGGCTTCTTTGAAGATCCTCAGAGCTGAATAACGCATGAAAGCTCCTGTTCGTTGCAACCTAGGACTTGTGCACACTACGGAATATTTTCCAGATGCTGTTTCGGACAGAATTCATCTCAGAACCGACAGAAACAGGTTACACGGCGAAAATGGACCAATAGACGCCCGCCCAGGACCGCAATACACGCGGAAAAATCAGGCTGCCGCCTGTCCCAAAATCCCTGACGGTGGAAAGGTTGCGGTGAAAACTCCAAGGCTTGGTTCAGGGCTGAGTTCCAGGATGGAGAAGTCTTCCACTGCCTTCGAGAGGCGCAGATTTTGATTGAAGGATGGAGGATACACTACAACACCAAATGCCCGCATAATGCTTTGGGATAAGCATTGGCCGGGGAGTGTCTTATTAGCTGGTTACTTTCTTATCGAAATAGTCAATCTTAGTTGTTTGATGATAGAAGTGCGCCAGTTGCGCACCCTGTGTTTTTGCGGCTCGTTTTTTGTTGCCGCTTCAACATCTGAATTGCAGCGGCTTCCAGGCTTTCATAGCTGTCGCCAGATATACCGAGAAACCGCCCTCTGCCCCCCAGAAACCCGTCAACAGTTTCAGTATTTGCAGCCGTGCTATTGAGATGATGGTTCCGGCTCTGATCGCTCGACATACAAACGGTGTCAGCGCGCGGCATTGAATTGTGCCGCCAAACTATGCAGCTTGGTCCATCTGAATTTCACCGTTGTGCAAGAAACAGGCCTTGTCGAAAGCAGACAGATCAAGCGGGTTGGGTAGCCTAACATCCGACAGATCGGGCATAGTCTTGTCGCTGAGATCGAACGAGCGATCAATTTGCGAGATCATGACACAAATTGCGCCTGTAACCTTCACGTACTGCGTAGAGATCTGATCGTCAAGGCTTGGGTTGGTGCGCTTTTGATCCAGAGGTTGGAGGTAACCGATCACGACAACAACCGGTTCACCAAAGTGTTCAAGACGGCTGATAACGTAGTCCGCAGACACCTCGTCCGACGTATCAACAATCATCGCATTTCGTTCGGACTCTGGACCAATCCCAAGAGCCGAGAAACGATCTTCGACGTCTCGCTCATGATAGTCTAGCGTGAAGAAAAACCCTTCCGGCCAAGCTCTGTCGCCCTTGACGCCAATTCGAGCCCAAGGAGAGTTTTGCCGTGATCGGGTATTGCGCCAACAAGGATCAGGTCTCCGGGTACAAGCTGCGACAGGATGGTTGCAACTGGCCCTTTTGTTGTTGAAGACGATGCAAGATGGCTCCAGTTCTGGAACCCTTCTTCGACGGCCTTTTGGTCCAGCGCCTCGTGCAAAGGGATACGTTCCTTGCGTGCCGCGAGTCTGGCTTGTCGTTTCGACCGATAGATTGGGGCGGATAAATGCATGTGCGTTCCTCCTCTTTCGAGCCGCTCGGGCGCAACGTCATTGCGTCCAGCACCGCGCGGTTGCGGGCGGTGCCGGTTTCTTCCCCGGCGGCCCCGTCTGTGTAGTCAAACACCATCCACGGCAGACGTCGCCGGGCCAACCGGCGCGCATCTGCTGCACTGTGAATGGCCTCTGCACCCATCAGGCCTGCACGGATTTCATAAAGCGGTCGCAGATCACCACAGGGTCCATGGTGATGACCGGCATCTTGGCATTGCCGCTTTCGCATTTGCTGACAATGATGGTCATCTGCCTGGCATCCAGCGCCTCTTGCAGCACGCGGCCTGTATCTTCGGCCTGACATTCGGTCACACGCTCGCATGTGAATCCCGGAGGCAAAATGGCCGGTGGAGCGGTTGGTTGATCTGTCCATCGCGGAACAAAATTCCGAGGTCTGACACCTGAGGCGAACGAGCTGAGGGTGGGGAGATGTATTCAGTGGACCTTTATAGCCGGGTGCGGCGTGCGTGCCATGTTGACGGGATGGGGCGTAGAATGACGTAGGCAGCGGCGGCTGCCACGGCGCAAGCGCCGATCAGGAGAAATTCTCGGTTCATGTACTGGTCTTACCCTGTGAAACAGAGTGGAGCCGCAAATTTCTTTCAGCACACTGGAACGTGTTCACTGCCGTAAACAGCGTCGGATATCTGTTTCAAGCGTTAGATGGTCTGTCCGGTTCTTCCGGTTCATTGAGCGTCGAGAAGCTTGTTACCTGCCATGCCAACGCTGCCTCAGACTGGTCAAATGATACTTCGGAATCTGGCAACGTCAGCGCGAGAGCATTACACAGGAATGGATTGCGTTCATCAGGCTCCATTCCGTTCGATCCATCCGGAGCGCTATCCATTGGTTCCCCCGAAGCGTGACCAACGTGGCTTTCTTGCATATTTCTGGCCAGGTGGCCATCACAATGCCCATCAACACAATCTTTCGACTTAGATGCGCCGACATTCCCACATCAACAGCCGGCGTTGAGGAACCGCGCTGCGAAATCTGACTGAGAGCCCTATTTTGCACATGCTGCAATCATTCTGACTGGTCATTCATCACAGTCAGCGGTTCTTGAAAAATCTATCCACAACAATTGCCCCCAATCTGAATTGGCGGACATGGTACGGTAGCGTAGGAGCAGAAAACACAGCAATCGCCTTCCTGCGGTTTCAATACTGACTTGCATGACTTGCATTCATAAAACCACTGGCAACAGTCCGTTGGCATTTTTTCAGTTTCGAAGTGCCCACACTCAGGGCAGGTCAATGTGCTTTCGAGCACCACGGATGTATTTGTCATTTTCTCACATCTGCATGATTAGGTAGTCGTTGATTTGAGCTTCGTTGAACACGATAACCCATGCCAACGCAGTGACCGCGGCGCTTCCAGCAAGCCACCACTTCAGGTGCGCCAACGATCCGTTTCGATGGGATACGAACCACGCTGTCGCGACGAATAAGGATGAGATGGCCAGCACGTAGTAGCTAGCGGCTGCTATTTTTCCGAATATTGCCAACCAGCTGCCGCCTAAACCCAGCAACATCATGGCCATCGGAAGTACGCAGCACGTCGCGACGCCAAGTGCAGAAAACGACCCCAAGTAAGTGAGGGTTAGGTATTTCTTCATCTTTCGCTCCGGTGGCGCTCAATTCGCTGAGTTGAGTCGTTGACACCTTGGATATATAGCTTCTGTAGTTACTACAGGATCAAGAGGAGATGTTTCACGTGATTGCGATAGGAGCGGCTTCCCGGCAAAGCGGTGTCGGAATCGAAACCATCCGCTACTACGAACGCGAAGGTATCGTGCCGAAGCCAGCACGAGCACTGAACAATCGCCGCCTCTATTCAGCAAGCGATGTCGGCAGACTTCGTTTGCTCAAGAAGTGCCGTGATCTGGGGTTTCCACTCTCCGATGCGAAGGCGCTGTTGGACCTGTCTGAAGGAGGCGACGAAGACTGCCGATCCGTAAAAGAAATGGCTGAAGCCCACATGGCCAACGTTCGATGCAAAATCGATGAATTGAAGCGTTTGGAAGGAGCTTTGAGCGAACTTTCTGCCAATTGTGAAACCGGGAATGTTAGCTGCCCAATGCTCGCACGATTGCGGATGGTGGAGGACATCTAAATCTCGGGCTGGGCTACAACCCAATTTCCGAGATAAAATTCAGATTGCTTCGGACCAAGGTCGGTGGTGCGCGAAGGGATTGTCGTTCATAGTCGAAAGCGAAATGAGACCGGAGATTTCTGACCTGACAATTGGCAATTGGTCATTGTCGCGAGTTTTTCTTGCGGCCTGCATTGTTGTGATGGGAACAGCCACTGCAATTGTTGGTGTTTGGGTGTCAAATCGGATCGAGAACGCGGTTGTTCAAAATTCTGCCAACTCTGCGGCGTTGTATATGGAGAGCATTGTATCCCCTCTTAGCCAGGAACTTGCACACGGCGACCGTCTTTCGGATCAAGCGAGTCGAGCACTGGACGAGATTTTCATGACCCAGCCAATGCGTGACCGCATTGTCTCCTTCAAGTTTTGGAAGCAAGGGGGAGTGATTGCACATGCATCGGATTCAGCCATCATTGGAAGCCGTTTCGATCCAACTGACGATCTAAAGCGAGCATGGGGCGGTGAGATCTCCGGCTCTTTCGAAGAGCTTGATCATGCCGAAAGCGCCGCTGAAGCGGCACTTGGGATACCACTTCTCGAAGTATATAGTCCCATCCGCGAGCTTTGGTCGGGCGAAATCATTGCTGTTGCAGAGTTTTATGAAAAAGCTGAACAGCTGGAAATTGATATGGCCAGAGCCCGTCGAACAAGTTGGTTGGTCGTCGGATCAGCATTTGTGGCAAGTACAATCGTTCTGTTTTCCATCGTGGCAATTGGTGACAACACAATTCGACGTCAGGGGCGCCTTCTAGAGAGGCGTCTGGCAGAAAGTGAACAAATGGCCGAGCAGAATGCCAAGCTGCGGTCGCGCGTGGTCGAAGCGTCAGAACGATATGCCACGCAAACAGATCGGTTTCTTAAAAAACTTGGTTCCGAGCTTCATGATGGTCCCGCTCAATATCTGTCCCTCGCTGCCCTTAGATTAGACGCCGCATTTTCCGACGGCTCCGAAAAGCCCAAAGAGGCCGAAGAAATCCAACAGTCACTGCAGAAGTCCTTGGCTGAAATTCGTGCTTTGTCGCGGGGGCTGTCTGCTCCGGACATCGACAATCTGGCGCTCATGGATGTCGTGAAGAGAGCAATAGAAGATCACTCTGAACATAGTTCATTGCGACCCGATATTTCGCTTCAAGGAAGCCAGGCAACCGAGTTGTCCTTGTCCGACAAATTGTGTGTTTTTCGGTTCCTCCAAGAAACGCTTTCTAACGCTGCGAGATATGCTCCGGGTTCTCAATGCACTGTTACTTGTGAGGCTCAAAGCGACCGTGTCGTCATACATGTCCGCGACGACGGGCCCGGATTTGATCCCTCAGACGACACAGTATTGCGTGACGATGGAGGCCAAGGACTAATGGGTTTGCGAGATCGGGTCGAGAGTATCGGTGGCAGGTTTGAAGTCGCGTCAAGCCCCGGCAAAGGCGCTTCAATTGCGATGACACTATTTCCCAGAAAAATGAGTACATCATGACAACATCTGTCATTATTGCGGATGATCATCCGATTTTCAGGGACGGTTTGCACCGTACATTGGACGAAGCCGACGGGTTCGAAGTTCTCGCCGCTGGTTCAAACGCTGAAGAGGCGGTTTCGCTTGTCAGCATTCATCAGCCAGACATAGCCATCCTCGACCTTTCGATGCCTGGCGGCGGCATAAGCGCGACACGCAAAATTGCCGCTATGGCGAACCCGCCTTTCGTCGCAATATTAACGGTCTCTGAGAACAACAGTGACGTCGCGGATGCTTTGGAAGCAGGAGCTATCGGGTACATTGTCAAAGGTGTGACAGCCAGCCAATTGACAGATTCGCTGCACAGCATCGCCGCAGGTGAAGGTTTCGTATCGCCAGGACTGGCCTCGCGCGTGCTGCTTCAGATCAACAGCGAGGCGGGGATTTCCAAAGACAGAGACGTGCTCAATGATCTCACGCACCGCGAGGAAGACATACTTCGACGTGTGGCGAAAGGAATGAGCAATCGGGAAATAGCAGAACAATTAAACCTGCAGGAAAAAACTGTGAAGCACTACATGACGGCAATCCTATCCAAGCTTCACGCTCGAAATCGGGTAGAAGCCGCTCTAATAGCGCACGACGTTTGGAACAAAGCAGACTAATTGCAATGTCTATTATGGGTTAGGCGGTCTCTCACAATGAGAAACCGCCTATTAAACATCGACCCGAGTTAATGCCTAGTTGGCAACCGACTGCAATCTCCGACGATCAGAGGCAGTTGCGTTTCTCTCAACAACAGTCCGGTTGAATGGGTCCTTCAGTTCGTAGCGGCCAAACTCGATCTCTTCTTTCCAACCGTTGGCATAGTTTACTTCGATGTTGTTGCCCTGGCGTTCTATTTTCGTTGGGCGACTTCCAGCGGCGCCCCCTTGCCCGGATGAGCGCACGTTGTCGATGGAGATATCATCCGCCAAAGATCGAAGCCTTGAGACGTCAGCACCCGTAGCTGGCCGTTCTTCTACGGTTCGATTCTGAGCATTCTTTCTCTCGTACCGACCGTTTTCGATTTCTTCCTTGGTTCCATCGGCGTAACGCACTTCGATGCCGTTAGCGTTGGTCTCAACCTTTGTGATACCGGCTGAGCTTGATGGCCCGTCCTCCGCTCGGGACTGATCCTTTTTGCCGCTGCCTTGATTTGAACGCTTCGAGTCATCGTCATCATCGTCGCGACCGCCTTTACCTGATCCTGAATTGTCGTCACGATCATCGTCCCGGTCGTCGTCACGATCATCGTCGCGATCACCACCACGACCGCTATTGCCTGACCCCGAGTTGTCGTCCCGATCATCGTCACGATCATCATCCCGGTCGTCATCGCGACCATCCCCATCTTTTCCTTTGCCACTCTTCGCAAACGCATAGGCTGGTTCAAGTTGCAGGCGACCGTCTGCGTCAAACTTTGGTACGTAAGGCGTTGCCGCAATCAACGAAGCCAGTGCAGCTGTGCCTAGAAGTTGGCCAAACTTTCTTTGAATTTTCATTTTTGCCTCCAATTCTGTCAGACGCATTTCGCGATGTTGGAGGCAGGCTACGCTAAGCTTTGCTCCCCGACATCGGGCTTTGGTCTGATGAATTGCAGGCCAAACGTCTTAGTCAGAATTGCGAAAACGATCAAAATTCATACTGCAGAGGGGTTGAACAGACTTAGTGTGCTTTTGCTCCGCCACCTTTCAATTCGTCATCGGGTTCGAGGTGGATGAAAAAGACAGAACCCGGGTAAATACGTTCCAATGCGTGTTCGATTTCATTGCAGATGTCGTGTGCGGCGCTGACAGACATTGCTCCGTCCACAACAAGGTGAAACTCGACGAAGATGATGTTTGCGGATCTGCGCCCTTTGAGATCGTGGTACTCTAAAGCTGTACCGAGGTTTGCTTCGATTGCTTTAGAGACAGTCTGCAAGTCATGATCCGAAAGGCTCACATCCATCAGGCCATCCACGGAGGCCCGAATAACTTTCCATCCTTCCCACAGGATGTTGAGCGCGACAAGAATTGCCAGGATCGGGTCGAGGATCAGCCAACCGGTGACAAGCGCAAGTATTAGTCCCACGACAACACCGACTGATGTCATAACATCAGTGAAGATGTGCCGGGAGCTCGCCTCCAATGCAGGCGACCCCTCGCGCCTGCCGATCTTGAGCAACAAGTAAGCCCATGCACCATTCACGCCAGTCGCAATGATATTGATCGCGATTCCAAGCAGCGGCGCATCGTCAAGATGTGGGTCGGGCAGCGCCAGCACCGCCTCTCGGATGATCAAAAAGGCAGCGAGCACAATCAGTATGCCCTCCACGACCGCGGAAAGGTACTCTGCTTTCTTGTGCCCAAAAGGGTGGTTTTCGTCCGGCGGTATGCTGGCAACCCGCACGGCAAAATACGCAAGCAGCGCCGCCACTACGTTCACCGTGGATTCCATCGCGTCTGACAGCAGGGCCACTGAACCAGTCAACCACCAAGCCAGCAGCTTTAGGGCCAGTACGGCAATGGAAATTGGGATGGACCAAAGGGCGAATTTTTGTGTCACTTGGCCGCGACCCCCAATCAAACGTCAAAGAAAACCCGGGCGATAGGTGAGTTTACGTGCACAAGATCTAAAACAGGTGTTTGGCAAAAAAGAAATAGAGCCGCTGGGCTTTCTGCATGCGAACAGGGGGAAACGTCCTTGATATCTGCATCGCGACCTCAAACGCCTGTTACACTGATGGGAGCTCACTCTGCGGCACAGGGCCTTCGCCGCGTTAGCAACACTGGACCTCTGCGACAGCAGCGATGCAGAGGACGCGGACTTTAGATCAAAAATTCTGTGTTTTGGAGCCGTGGACAGCGGCTATGCGGACACAACGGACGTTGAGTGTAAGCGTCGACGCCGAGATCAGATCGCATTGCCTGAGCCGTTGGATCCGCAGTAGATCACAAAGTCTTTGGTAAGCTCCCACCGATTGATCTACGTGAGTAGAAAGGTAGCACCTTCAGATCAGAACCGTAACTTGACGCCGCGAACCTGCCCGTGCCGATCAACATGTATTCAAACGCTCCTGTACATAGCGTATCGATGTAATCCTTGATGAAGAAACTCTATCCAAAGAACAGCGAATTTTTCTCCCCAAGGGAGCCAGTCGAAACCAACGTTGGCTCCTGCTATAAAGTCATTGCCGCCTGCGCCAAATCGAAAACTTACAACTTCTCTGCCCAATTAGTGCTGTTGTTTGAGGAAGACCTTGGAAGGCAGGTTTTTTCTACGCGGCAAAAATCCCCTGAGCTTTTGTTTGCTCACAAGAGACAACATTAACAGAACGTGAACAATGTATTCTCTGAGTGTTCAACCTGTATCACTCATACTGATCCCCACAGGGCTAAAAAAGTGTCCGGCTTAGTGGAAGGGGAAAAGAATGATCAAGACTGCCGTTGAGGTCGAGCTTTGCGTTCCTGCATCGATGCGATCCACAAGTGCTGCCGTTCGCGGTGAACTTTCAAATACCGATAATTCGAGCAACAATCGCTTCCCTCCTATCGAAAATGCACTGACTGATATCATCAGCAACAAGCGACTTGATGAGGCAAACAGGGACGTCTGATCTGACAATTGGAAGCAAAACACGCTTCCGGGCTACGGCGACCAAATCAGGTAACGACAAAGCCCGCTCCGCAATCGGAGCGGGCTTATTTGTTTGAGTGACTTTGATGCATTCAAAGTCAGGAGAGTGTGATCCAGACTATCCAAACAGAGCGCTGCCAACATGATGTCGGGTCAACCATGCTCGTGGTAAAGACATGGCTGACCCGGCCACCATCGGCTTGCAAAATAGCAGGCCAATACTGTCAGCTATCTAGTCCAAGAAGTGATTTCACCGCATCCTCGACCTCATCAGTGACAGGCTTGTTTGCCGCGTTTTCCAGCGCTTCACGTTCAGTCAGTTCCTGATCTTCAACGGCTTCTGTCAACTCATCGACCTCGGCAACCGCTTGCTCGTAATCGACGGCATCCTTCTTCTCGGATTCCAGACTCTCAGCCGTATCGATAGCGTCCTGGAGATCGGTGTTTGCTTCCTCAAGCGCTGCTTCAATGTCGGGATCGGTGCCACCGGCGTCAGCCAGCGCCTCTTCAAGGTCGTTCACAAGATCTTGCTTTTCTTCAACGTCTGTCTGCGCTGCTTCAAGATCCTGTTCGATTTCAGAGACAGGTCGATCCGGCGGCGTCATCCCCTCCAGAAGATCCTGCTGTTCCTCCAGCGCCGCCCGCAGATCATCCCCGGCCAATACAGTATCACGATAAGTAGCAATTCGGCCCACTCGCGAATTTGGTGCTGCATTCAGCAAAGCCGTCTCGCTTGCATTTGCTGCATTCAACGCCCCCAGTTCAGATGGGTGCACCCCAAGCAACGTGGCCATTTTATTCCCTGTCGGGCGCTTTTTCGGGCGAACGGACTTGGTGACCTGAGGCGAAATTTTCGTTGTTCGCGTTACTTTCGTAGTCTTGGATTTGGTTTTCTTGGCCTTGGATTTTTTGCCACCAAATATGTCCTTTAGAGAGATTTTTTTCCCTTTCGAAGATTGGTGCTGTGCTCCAGTGACACCGGTTGTTTTTTTGTCTGACCTTCCAGCCGCAGACTTTCCTTCACTTTTGGACCCGCCCTTTCCTAAGCCTTTACCGTTTCCAGCTCCGTCATTTCCACCGCCGTGGCCATTTCCATTCCCACCACCGTTGCCGTTACCGTTTCCGCCGCCGTTGCCGCCGCCGTTTCCGCCACCATTGCCGCCGCCATTTCCACCACCATTGCCACCGCCGTTTCCACCACCATTGCCGCCGCCGTTTCCGCCGCCATTTCCGTTGCCCCCTTTCGCGTAGGCAAAGTCGGGAAAGGCGATCGATCCGACGATCGCGGCAGAACCCATCAAAGCGACTGCAATTGCTGAGGTTTTTAACAATCCAGACATTGTGTTCTTCATGGCGATTCTCTTTCTTCGAGTTTGGATTTCTGCGGTCCGCAATCTCAAGATTCCGGTTCGTACCGGCGCAGTATGCTTGCTGGATTCGTGCCCGGGCTTTTGTCATCTAAACCCATCGTCGTTGAACCCATGGGAAACTGGTTGTTCATCACCGGTTCATGTAGCTTTCGCTAGAATGAACGGGCGTATGTGCCGTAAAAAGTACCAAAGATGAAAAAGCTCTTGATCATTGCCTGCCTTCTCGCTGTTCTCCAACCTGGACACAGCAATGCGGCCGCCCGCGAGTTGAAACAATCTGAATTACGCAAGGCGACAAGTTCGGGAAAAGCCATTCGGCTCAATAAGGTTATCAAGGGTGTGGAGCGCGTCTTTGGTGGCACGCCAGTAGACGCGCGCGCGTTCCAGACGGATCAGGTGTACTATCGCATTCTGGTCAAAAAACCTGATGGCAAGATAATTAGCGTTATTGTCAACGCAAAAACCGGTGTTGTTGTACCCAATCGGTCAAATGTTGGGCGGCAGGTGACTGACGCTGCTAAGACAGCGCCAGGCAATTCCGCTGTTGGTACGTCGCGACAGACGTCGGCGAACAATAGCATCAATGGAAACCGCGGCGGTAACGGTAATGGCGGCGGTAATGGTGGCGGCAACGGCAATGGCGGCGGTAACGGCAATGGTGGCGGCAACGGCAATGGCGGCGGTAACGGCAATGGCAATGGCAATGGCAATGGCAATGGCAATGGCGGCGGCAATGGCGGCGGCAATGGCAATGGTGGTGGTAATGGCAATGGTGGCGGAAACTCCGGTGGAAACAGTGGCGGAAACTCCGGTGGAAACGGTGGCGGTAATAGCGGCGGCAATAGCGGAGGAAAAAGATGATGTTTAAACTTTCAGGCACGTGCATATAGTGCTGGTGTATGAGAGTTTTGCTTGCAGAAGATGAACCACACCTCTGCGAACAGATCAAAAAGCTACTGAATGCTGAAGGTCGAGTAGTGGATGTGGTAAAAAACGGTCTCGACGCGTTACATCTGGGCGCGAACGAACCGTACGACATGATCATTCTGGACATCGGCCTGCCGGAACGGGACGGTATTTCGGTCTTGCGAGAGTGGCGTAGTTCGGGTGTCAAAACCCCGGTTCTGATCCTGACCGCCCGTGATGGCTGGAGTGAGCGGGTCGATGGTCTGGATGCCGGTGCAGATGATTATATGACCAAGCCCTTCCATATGCCCGAACTGGCGGCACGTGTTCGCGCCATACTACGACGGCAAAGTAGTCAGTTGAACCCTGTGATCGAGATGGGGAATGTCATGCTGGACACCCGCAATGGGCGGGTGACAGTCGATGGTGTTCCGATTGACCTGACCGCTCAGGAAATCGCTGTGCTGACCTATCTGGCCCATAATGCCGGGCGCATGATCTCAAGAACTGAGCTTTCAGAACATATCTATGAATACGATGGTGACCGGGATTCAAACACCATTGCAGTCTTCGTAACCCGCTTGCGTAAGAAACTAGGCCCCGATTTGATCACTACAGTACGAGGGCGCGGATACATGATTGACTCAAACTGATGTTATCACTGCGTCAACGGGCATTGTTGGGTGGCGTTGCATCCGGAGCTGTGTCTGTAGGACTGGGCACACTTGCCGTCTTCTCTTACATCAATGACCGCGTATCAGACCGCTTCGACACAGCCCTATTGGATCGCCATACACAGCTTGTTGTAGGTTTGAGTGTCTCCACCCAAAGCCCGGATGCACTTCGTGATCTGATGTTCGACCCGGCCTATAGTTCGCCTTACTCTGGGCGGTACTGGCAAGTCAGCAGCGACGACGGAGAGATTTTTACGTCTGCCTCACTGTTTGACCAAGTTATTGCAGAGCCGGCTGGCAATCCAGATGCTCCAACGCTCTGGAACACAAACGGCCCGGAAGATGAAGTTCTGCGTAGTGCCTTTCAAAAAATCACCTTCGAAGACGGCTCAGTTTGGGGCGTCAGCGTTGCAGAAAGCCGGGCACAGCTTGTCGCCGAGCGCCGTGCTGCGCAGCAAAGCCTATTGCCCGTGTTCGCACTTGTCGGTCTGATAGGTGTGGTCGGATCGTTGCTGCTGATGACCTTCATACTCGGGCCGCTGCGAAGATTGCGTACTGATGTCGCGAGTCGCTGGGACCGAGATGAAGACCTCAGACCGACCGATTACCCCGAAGAAGTCTCACCCCTTGTCGAGGACCTGAACAAACTCCTGAGCCGGAACCGCGAGATTCTGTCGGGATCACGCCGTCAGGCCGCGGATTTAGCGCATGCTTTGAAAACTCCGGCCGCCATTTTGCGGAACGAATTGAATTCGCTTTCCGGCACGGGTGCCACAACGGATACTGCGCAAGAGGCACTTGATCGGATAGATGCCCAGTTAAACCGATCTTTGGCCAGATTGCGGGCATTACACACCGCGGATCTAACCCATTCGCGGACAGATCTGACAAACTCCATCGACCGGTTAGCACGGTTGTTTTCGACAATGGTGGATCGCGAGGGAAAATCTCTACAGATCGCACGTGATCCCGGACTCTGGGTACGCATGGATGCACAGGACATCGAAGAAGTACTGGGAAACTTGCTGGACAATGCAGTCAAGTGGTGTCGGCAAAGCGTGCGTATGACTGCCGCACGCAAGCCTGGATGCATCGAAATCAGTATCGAAGACGACGGCCCCGGGATTACCCAACAAGCCCACCGAGAGGCTCTGCGATCAGGAGGTCGGCTGGACACGTCGGTCACCGGCAGTGGATTGGGGCTGGCTATAGCGGTCGATTTATTGAACGCTTATAACTTCCATCTAAATCTGGGAACATCTGCGTTGCTCGGCGGGCTGGAATGTAGAATTGTGATTTCGACTTGATTTGACCCAAAAATGTTTGATCGACGAAGCCGCAAATCTCAGCTGTCGGCGAAATAGGCTCGATACATCGCTTCACGCAACCAAGAAATTTTTCCGCTGACTGAGGGTGCGCAGAAATCAGTTAATATTCTTCATCGCTGAAAAATCCACTACGGCAAAGCGCATGCACCCCAAAGCTACCATGCGCTTTATTCTGACAAATGAGCAATTTGGGCTCGGGGCGGACATCCGATCATTTCACCCTCACAATTGACGGGCACCTGGGCCGGCAATGACGCCAAAGGGCTGCGGCCGACCGACTGCATCCGAAGCATCCAGATGGCATGGCAACGGCAGGTTATGGCTCTCCGCACCAGTTGGGGCACGTCGCAGAGAACGTCGGCAGCGAGCCCAAATATAGTGATGGTGCGCGGATTCCTAATGACAAGTTTAGGTGTTAAAGCGGACCCTCATCAGCAGGTGTTTTCGTGCAAATTCTTGCATGGACCGGGAGGCAGCGATTGATGCCTCCCGAGTATTAACTTCTACTGCGACATCCCGCCTTCGGTCGAAATTTGTTCTTCGACATGGCCCTGGTTGGTTATGTCCGATCCCCGAGGAGGATATTCCTTGAATGTAGACAGGTGGTTTTGGACGATTTTGGCAGCAGGACCAAACGCCCACATTTTGTTGCCCATCCACCGTGTATACATCCCCGATTCCTCGGCCGCTTTTTCGTAGGGATCGCGGCGCAGGTTGAACAGCAGGGGTGCGTTCAGTTCTTCTTTGGGTCCCGCCCAACCTTCGGTTTGTATCGTGAAGTGCGCTTTCCAGTCACCATGCCGCACCGCTTGCAGGTCCGGGCCTTCGTAGTAGATGATCTCATCCCGGTTGCTGTCGCTGTCACCAGTCAAAAACGACAGTTGGTTGAACCCATCCAGATGCACCTGATAGCCCTCGTAGCCTTGGAGCAATGATCCAGGCAGATCGTCCGGGCCGCCAGCGGCGGCAACAAGGGTGGGCATCCAGTCTAGACCGGCAAAAATACCATTGCTCACGGTTCCGGCTGGGACTTTTCCGGGCCAGCGAATGATGGCAGGGACGCGGAAGCCGCCTTCCCAGGTTGTGCCTTTTTCGCCATGGAACGGTGTTGTTCCCCCGTCGGGCCAAGTCATGGTTTCAGGGCCATTATCCGAGGTGAAGACGACAATTGTGTTTTCTGAAACGCCGAGCTCGTCCAACCGAGCCATGACTTTGCCCACGTTGTCGTCAAGCTCTTTCATGACCACATCTTGCAAACCGCGTCCGTCACCCAACATGGCTTCGTAATCGGGGCTCAGATGTGTCCAGACATGCGCGCGCGCCGGGGCCATCCAAACAAAGAAAGGCGTTTCGCTGTCAACCGCTCGGTTGATGAAGTCCAGCGTGTGCGCCGTTACTTCATCGTCGAGCGTCTTCTGCCGCTGGGGCGGAGCGGGACCATCGTCGATAATGCGTTGTTTTCCGACCAAACCCCAGCGCGGATCAACAGTTTCATCTACGGTATCAGTTGCGTAGGCATGGATGATGTTCCGAGGGCCAAAAGTGTCGTTGAATTTCTGATCTTTCGGCCAGTCCGGATCGGATGTGTATTCCATCGCGTTCAGGTGATAGAGCCAGCCCCAGTATTCGTCAAAACCTTTCACTGTCGGCAGGAACTTGTTCATATCGCCCAGATGGTTCTTGCCAAATTGACCAGTTGTGTAGCCCAGAGATTTCAGCATGTTGGCCAGAGTTGGGTCATTTTCGCTCAGACCTTTTTCCGGGTCTCCGGGCAGGCCAACCGTGTGCATCCCCGTTCGAACCGGAAATTGTCCGGTGATAAAGGCAGACCGCCCGGCGGTACAGCTTGGCTGCGCATAGTAATCCGTAAGGCGCATGCCATCCGCAGCAAGCTGGTCAAGGTTGGGGGTTTTGATGCTTTTCACACCCTGATGGTAGCTGCCCAGACTGGCCCAGCCGACATCATCAGCCATGATGACAAGGATATTAGGTTGGTCGGTTTCGGCCAAGACTGGCAGGGCACAGACCGAAGCCGTGGCCAGCGTGGCGGAAACCGCAACAGATCGAAGAATGAACATTATTACCTCTGTGGACGTAGAAGACGATATCGGTGGTGGGACTATCGAAAGGTCCGTTCGGGATAGCGGTCGAAACTTTAATGCTGCAACAAGGCTTTACTAAGATTTCGCATTGTGGAATTTAAAACCCGAATTCTGGAAAGAAACTGAACGCATGATTAATGAAAATGCCCTGACTGCCTTTCTTTCATTGGCCGAGACTGGCAGTTTCCAAAATGCGGCCCGCGCGATGGGTGTCTCCAACGCGTCTTTTTCCCGCTACGTCGGGCAAGTGGAGAACCATGCGGGGGTGGCGCTCTTTGACCGAAGTCGCAACAGCAGCACACTGACACGCGCTGGACAGGAGTTTTTGCCGATTGCTAAGGCTTTGCGCGAAGACCTGGATCGCTTTACGACTCGCGTGACCAGTTTGCGTGAAACCGGGCCGGGAACTTTGCTCATTGGCTGTGGACCTCTGACTACGAGAACTCTGATCCTGCCCGTCTTGCGATCAGTGCGGCGAGTGATGCCCGACCTGCGCTTTCGAGTTCTGGTGAGCGCCTATGCGCGCCCGCTCGACTTATTGCAGGCGGGAGAGTTCGACGTTTTCCTCGGTGATCTGACCTACACACCCGAAGCCGACGATGTCGAGATCATGGTGATGGAAAAGAAAGAAATTCAATTTGTGGCCCATCGAGATCATGAAATTCACCAACGCGGTCCTCAGACGATGGCAGGCATCTTTGATTTTCCCTTTGCCTCGCCGCATCTTCACAAACACTGGAAGGCGACTTTGACAAAGTCACTTGGTGGCGATGCCGAGGCAGTCGAAAAGGTCAATGCACAGCCGCGAATTGAGTGCGACGACTACAACTTCCTGACCGGGTTGTTGGTAGAGCCGGAGTACATCGTAGGAGGGATGCCGGACACGTTCGAGGAGTTGATCAGAGCAAAGAAAGTCAAACCAGTGCCGATGAAACAGAGCCTTACGTGGAACATTTGCGCAGCGCGCAAGTCCCAAAACACGTCGGATGCACTTGAATTGTGCTGGAGCGAGCTTGCCAAATATCGGGCGTGATCGGTGGCGCCTAGGAAAAATGCTGCCATGGGTAAGAAGATTGCGCTACGCATCTCATTAACCTGCCTGTTGCCTCAACTCCAATCGTAGCACAATACGGTTCGCGATGAACCGACCCGGAACGTATTCCAGTTCCTCGGTCACACCTTCACCCAGCGTCTTCAGTGTTCCGCCCCAGCGAGTGCATTCCTCACCCGGTGACAGGACCTGATCCTGCCGATCCAGATGTTGGGGCAACGGTTTGCGGCTGTGTTGCCGGGAAGGTTTGCTGTCCTCGGCAGAGCGATAGAACTGGCTTGTGTCGCCGCCGCTGTCGCAATCTGCTTCTCTTCATCTGACCAAAACCGCTTCTTTCGCTTGCTCATGGAGTGCCCCATGATGTCTACTATCGATGATGGGCACTTAGACGCCCTCTATCGAACGCGTTAGGTTGCGCTTACCGGACGGACACTTTTCGCCTAGAACTTCCACTCATAGGATGCCCAGAGGGCCTGAGTTGATACGTCAGCGCCGAGGGTTGATCTTGCTTCAAGGCGCAGGATTCCCCCATGTTCGAAGGGTTTCTCGAAGTTCAGCCCCGCTTCGCCGAAAGTGTCGGCACCCCCTCCGCCTGAGGCCAAAGCAAGCGTATTCCCGAATATGGACACATCCACAATTGACGGCGCATCTGCGTCCCGATGCACTGCCGCCAATGAAGCTGACAGACGCCCACCAAGCATAGAGGTTGCGTATTCACCGCCAATCCGGGTTTCATTGAATGTGATAGTCCTGTCGCCAATTGTTGCATTGGCGGAACTACCCGTCTCAGTAAATTCTTCCAGGTTTTCTTTGCCGTACATAAAGCTTGCCCTTGGGGTCAGGATCGCGCCGTTTTTCAAGGCAAACTCACGCTCTGCAGCAACGAAGGCAGTTATCATGTCGCTGGAATAGTCAGCTTCCGTCGCAATATTCCCGTTGGTGCCAGACTCGTGATTGTCCAGGTCACCGTAACCAAGACCAAAGCTCAAATCAGCAAACCCGAAATTTTGGGCCACGATCCCGCTGATAAACACACCCGAGGTGTCGAAGGACGAAGAGCCAAAGGTTCCGTCATTCTTGAAGTAGCTGGCCCCAAACCCGTATCGCAATCCTGTTCCAAGATCACGGGTTACACCTGCATTGACGCTCCACATGTTTGAAGAAAGCGCAGAAGAACTGCCGCTTGCGGTTCCGTCACTTTTGCTGCCACTGACCAGGAAGTACGGCCGAAAACCTTCGATTGGGCCGCTTCCGCGAGTGCTGAGCACCACCCGGTCACGGCTGACATTGTCGAGATCGCCGTTGTCCAGCTGACGCGCAAGATTGTAAGAAAGCCCTGCTATTTCGAACGACTGGTTTGTGTTCGGTTGCAGTTCAGCGGCGTCGAACGAGGCATAGACAGGTGCCGAGCCCCCTTCATCATCAACAAACCAACCTTGAGAGGCTGAGGAAACCGACGTGGTGAACACACCGTTGGTCGTTTCATCGTCCTGGAAATGGTATACAACCCGCCCGCCGACATTGTTCAAATTTACGTCGTGATCGCTGACCCGAATGGTCCCATTGATATCTGCGGTAGTTTCGGCATTTAGCGTACCGCCGCCGTCGCCCAGAAACACCGCGTAGCTCTTGCCGGTTGAAGTGGCAGAGACGTTACCTGTCACATTGACCGTACCTTCAGCACAACCCACGAAGATGCCATAAGCTTCCGTATCCGTACCCCCGTAGGCAGCAACAGATATCGCGCCGCCATGGCTCAGAACGCCGCCTGAAGGCAATGCAGCAGTGGTAATGCCATACGCCCGGACAAAAGCGTCACCTTGCGCCGAAACCGTAACCGTTCCGCTATTCGTTACACCCGTGTCGATCTGATCAAAAGACATCCCGACGGCTGCAACGGTTGCAACGTTTTGGCCCGCTGCTGAAACCTGCAGGGTGCCGGAGTTTAATACGTCCCCGCTATCGCGAACGTTTGCGCCCTGAATGCCAGCTGCAAAGGCTGTAGAACCCTGGTCCGCGACAGCTTCGACAGAGATGTTACCGCTGTTGGACAGTTTGCCACCAACGTGAGAAAATCGCATCCCCAGGGCGGAGGCGTTCAAACCTGAGGCCGAGGCCGCAATCGCGCCCGAGTTCTCGAACACCCCGAAACCACCCGTTGGATCTTCGTTGATGTTGTCTACATTAATCCCGTTGGCAACAGCGCGTTGGAAGGGAACAGGAGCGCTCGAATCGGGCACCGTAGCGCTCGCGACGATACTGCCGGAATTTGAAAATCTGCCGTTGACGAAACCGAGGGCTATACCGCTGGCGCGCGCAGTGGTATCTCCCGACGCTCTCGCCGAGATGTCCCCCGAACCCAGAACATCGTCTAGGGCAATCCCGTCTGCACCAGAAAAATCAGCCTGCGCAAATGCCGAGATGACGCCAGAGTTGCTGAATGTGCCGCCAATATTAGTTGTGTTGATCCCGTCTACATACGCCGAGCTTGTACCGACGGCCTGAACCGTTACTGCGCCACTGTTATCAAAGGAACCGTCGACATTTCCTCGCACTTCGATCCCTTCCACAAACGCAAAGGATCCTCCGCCAGCGGCTACCGTTATGGTCCCACTGTTGGTCAGCGAACCGTCCACGGCAATTGTCAGGATACCAGTCGAGTCGGCCGAGACAGTGTCGATCGCCTGGACCGTGATTTGGCCACTGTTTTCCAGCGCACCTGCCACACGGCCCAGAACCCTGATCCCTTCGACGCTTGCGCTAGCCCCTTGCCCTTCGGCGACAGCTTTGATCGTACCCGTGTTGGTCAAAGTTCCATTTGCCGCAATGGAACTAGCGCGGATGCCTGCGGCCGAGCCGCTGGACCCCTGACCGGCAACCGTGATGCCGCCGTTGTTAGTCAGAGCTCCCTGCACGAGATCTGTCAATATCCCGGTTGCTGCTCCGTTGCGCGTACCGTTCGCCGCGATCACCAAGGGACCATCATTGGTTAGCTGGTTATGCACCTCATCAACTTGAAACCCATATGCTGTGGCCGAACCGTTGCTGGCTCTTGCATCAGCAAAAATCCCACCGCTGTTGAGCACGGTACCCGAGATGTCGCGAGCCTGTATCCCCGGGGCAGTGGCCGAGGTGACCCCCGCGGCGGCGACATCGACGGGTCCGCTGTTCGAGACACTGCCGGAAACATTGCCGAAATCCAACCCGCCGGCATTTGCAGTCGAAGATGTAGCAAGAGCCTGAATATTGACAGCGCCTGAATTGTCGAAATTCGCACCGTCGCCCACGCCCCCGAAATCGAACCCGTCTGCCACAGCGTTTCCGCCGAAACCCCGCCCGGAAACCATCCCCGAGTTGGTCAGTGTTCCACTCAGGCCGGAGACTTTGACGACGTCATAGTCTGCTCTTCCGGTGCTGCCCGCTTTCATCTCGACAGTAAGTGCGCCACTGTTTTGCAGACGCCCAGAGAGGTTGTTTACCACAACTGCGCCCCCGGTTGCCTGGTTTCCACCAGTTGCCAACACATTGATGGCGCCGGTACTGTTCAATTCCCCGATCAGGCCCTCAATTTCAGCACCGACTGCGCGGCCAATATTTGTTCCGGATGCAGATACATTAATGGGGCCAGAGCTATCGACCGTCCCGTTGATTGTTAGGAAGGACATGCCAAATCCGAGAGCCGACCCGCTAGAGCTTGAGACATCAATACCAATGCTGCCGCTGTTACTTGCAGCTCCGTTCACAACGTCGGCAGTTAGCCCAATTGCAATGGCTCTGCTGCTGTTGCTGCCCTTAAGGTTAATCGTCCCGCTGTTTGAAAGCGTGCCATCGACTTGATTGGTCAGAATTCCAAATGAGTTTCCGTTAGTCAGGGCAAAGTTCCCAATATCGATGAAACCGCTGTTTTGCACCGAACCTGTGGTGATGCCCGACACATCAATCCCGGAATGATAGCTGAGTTGCCAAGCGCGGCACCCATCGATATCGTGCCGGAGTTCAGGACGGTGCCAGACAAATCGCCATTGATGTCGACCGCTGCGCGGGTCCTGACGTTCGCCTCGGGGGCTGTCAGTTGTCCGGCATTCGTCACAGTGCTGGAATAATCCGCCACGTTCACTTGAACCAAGGCTGCCCCCGGCAAGCGGTTGTTGCTGATCGACCCGGTACTCGTGATGGTGTGATCTTCATCCACACTGCTGATCAGCGGCGTGGTTCGTGCCCCATTGACGACCTCCCCCAATGAAGCCCCCGCTGAAACCGTCAAAACTGAGGCAGAGCAGAGGAATAGCGAGGGCGCGATGCTCGCCACTTTCCCCTTCCACTTGGATAGACGTCCCCCATGCGCAAAAGCGCGTACCCGTTGCTCGACCTGCATGTGTTCTGCCCCATCTGGCTAAAGCTCTTTGATGCGCGCGCGAGGGTTGAATTACCCAGCGTCACCCACTCAATGCGCATTCGCTTGCACGCTCGGCTTTCCGTTGGAAGGGGTATTGACGGCGAGAATGTGACCAATCAGCCCTTCTAAACACTAGGTTTAGGCCGCATACACTTTAGTTTGTCAGATCTTGAGACTTCGTTGCCTCCTGCGCTTCAAGGGCTTTGGAGCTCGCCTTGCCACTTGCTAAAACTTAGCACCCAAGGCGCGGCCCGAAGGTGGGCTAGGAGGTCTCGAAAAACTCAGAGACAGAACCCTTAAATCGATGCGGATTTTCCACAAACATGAAGTGGCTTCCACCCTCATCTTTCGGGATGACGATCAATTTCGCACCCGAGGTTTGTGAGACTATCCATTGTTGAGATTCCAGTGGATGGGGACTACCTTCCGCAGCAACAACAAGGACCGGATTTTGTATTTGCCTGACTACGCTGCGCCAGTCATGAAGACAGTTGTCCTCGAGAAGGCTAGCAGCATACATCCGCGGGAATTTAAGATTTTCAGCAGCTACCGAAAGGAGTTTATCTTCGGGAAATTCTGACGTGAACATAGGTCACAGAATATCCGCATGCGTGGTGCCGGAATCTGCATGGATGACACTGTCAGTAAACTGCGCAAGCGCTTCCAGCGAACTGATAATGGCTCCAGCATCTATGCGAGTCCTGGCACTCCAATTTGGTCTGGCAAGGAGTGAAGCGGGTTCATCAACAAAGATAAGTTTCCGAGGTGGGCGATCATGGCCAAACATCGACATATAAGACCAGAGAGCCGATGTTCCCAAAGAGTGACCTAAAATATCAAACTCAGTAAGCCCATATTCTTTGACAAGATCATATAGATCTTTAGCAAATCGACATATTCGGTAACCATATTCGGTCTTTTGTGATTCAACGTTCCCACGCCAATCCAGTGCGATAACTGTACGAATTTTACAGAAGGCTTCGAACTGGGCAGAGAACATTTGAGCGGATTGCGACGAGCCATGCACCACTATGAGTGGAAACCCAAGCACAATAATTTGGTCACAGAGCGCTGAACACGGCGAACACCGGTCCGCTTAGTTTTACGGCATCAGTGGGCCGAGAACCTTAATCCAACGCTCGATGCGCCCTCGTTTGAGGGCACATCAAAATCAAGGAAAGGTGGCGCTCGGAGACGACCTACAACTGCTCCCAGACTTCATTCTACGGATGCCCTAACACCTGGCATAATGCACGTGCAATGTGAAGGGAATGTACACGAGTAAGAACGAAATGGGAGATCTATGGGTCATTTCATGAAGCGCAACAAATACAGTAGCTGGATTAACCACACTTGGAATGCCCGCAACTGCGGCAGGTCATGCAACCCTCGATCATCTCCATGTCGTACTGACCGCAGGATGGGCAAGCCTTGCCGCGTGGGGCGTCCATATTGACGACCTGCGCCTGAGGATCAGATTTCAGCCCCATCCCCTCGCCTTCAAGAAAACCGATATTGATCATGTGTTGCTCGATCACACCGCCAATCGCGGCCAGAATCGACGGGATGTATTTCCCTTGCACCCAAGCGCCGCCGCGCGGGTCGAACACGGCCTTCAGCTCTTCGACCACAAAGGACACATCCCCACCACGCCGGAACACGGCCGAGATCATCCGGGTCAGTGCCAGCGTCCAGGCATAGTGCTCCATATTCTTCGAATTGATGAACACCTCGAAGGGGCGACGACGGCCTCCGATGACGATGTCGTTGATGGTCAGGTAAATCGCGTGTTCGCTATCGGGCCATTTCAATTTGTAAGTGGACCCTTCCAATGCCTGCGGACGGTCCAGCGGCTCGGACATGTAAATCACGTCTCCGCCATCGACCTCATGGGGTGCATCCGCGCTTTCTCCTGGCACCTTGTCATCGCTTTCCGAAACGGTCAGGACCGAACCGGTGACATCATTCGGACGGTAGGTCGTGCAACCTTTGCAGCCCTGATCCCAAGCCTGCATGTAGACGTCCTTGAACGCATCAAAGCTGATATCTTCGGGGCAGTTGATCGTCTTGGAAATCGAGCTGTCGATCCATTTCTGCGCCGCGGCCTGCATCTTGACATGATCGGACGGAGACAGAGTTTGCGCGTTGACGAAGTAGTCCGGCAACGCTTTATCACCGAACTTGTCACGCCACATCTGCACCGCGTAATCCACGACCTCTTCTTCGGTCCGCGATCCGTCTTTCTGCAAAACCTTGCGCGTATAGGCATAGGCAAAAACCGGTTCGATCCCTGACGACACATTGCCCGCGTACAAAGAGATCGTCCCGGTCGGTGCAATCGAAGTCAGAAGCGCATTGCGGATGCCATGGTCTCGGATTGCGTCGCGCACATCCTCATCCATCTGTAGCATCGTACCGCTGGCCAGGTATTTCTCGGCGTCGAACAAGGGGAACGCCCCTTTTTCCTTCGCCAAGTCGACCGACGCCAGATACGCGGCGCGGGCGATGGCGTGCAACCAGCGTTCGGTTTGACGCGCCGCCTCGTCCGAACCATAGCGCAGACCCAGCATCAGCAACGCATCTGCCAGACCGGTTACGCCAAGACCGATACGGCGCTTGTCCTGGGCCTCGGCCTCCTGCTCCGCCAGCGGGAATTTCGAGGCATCCACCACGTTGTCCATCATCCGAACAGCCTTGGCGACAAGCTTCTGCAATGCCTCCTCGTCCAGATGGGCTGCATCCTCAAACGGGTCTGCAACCAAACGCGCCAGGTTGATCGAGCCCAATAGGCACGCGCCATAAGGCGGCAGAGGCTGCTCACCGCACGGGTTGGTGGCGGCTATGGTTTCAACGTAGCTCAGGTTGTTGGCCTGATTGATGCGGTCGATGAAGATCACGCCCGGCTCGGCAAAATCAAAGGTGGCCTGCATGATCTTGTTCCACAGATCACGTGCCTGAACGGTGTGGTAAACCTTGTCGCCAAACACCAGCTCCCACGGTCCATCGGCTTTGACGGCTTCCATGAACGGATCAGTCACCAGCACCGACATGTTGAACATGCGCAGACGGGCCGGATCGGATTTGGCAGTGATAAACTGTTCGATATCGGGATGGTCACAGCGCATGGTCGCCATCATCGCCCCACGGCGCGAGCCTGCGGACATGATCGTGCGGCACATGGCGTCCCACACGTCCATGAAGCTCAGTGGGCCAGAGGCATCCGCTGCAACGCCCTTCACATCGGCGCCACGCGGTCGGATGGTCGAGAAATCGTACCCGATCCCGCCACCCTGCTGCATGGTCAACGCGGCCTCTTTCAGCATATCGAAGATGCCGCCCATGCTGTCGGGGACAGTGCCCATGACAAAGCAGTTGAACAGTGTCACCTGACGCGCGGTTCCTGCACCTGCCGTGATCCGCCCTGCAGGCAGGTATTTGAAATCCTCAAGCGCCTGATAGAATTCTTCTTCCCAATGCGCAGGGTCTTTTTCGACCCGCGCAAGGTCGCGGGCGATGCGTCGCCAGCTGTCTTCCACCGTTTGATCGATGGGCGTGCCATCCGCCTGTTTGAAACGGTATTTCATGTCCCAGATCTGCTCGGCGATGGGGGCGGCAAAGCGGCTCATTGGTGATTCCCTGTTCTGAAAGAGGTATCCAGAGTACCCCAAATCACCCCAACACCACAACACCTTGATGACTGCGCGCTACAAGCTACAATATAAAGATGGGCCTTGGGACGACTCTGTGGGAAAGCTGTGGATAAGTACGTAAACCTCATAAAACTGTCCGTCGGATCGGAAAGTGTTGATACGCTGATGGCCTGGCAAGACAGCCGCATTCCGCTGTATCAGGATGGCTGCCCGCGTCATGTGACCCGCATGTGGCCCAAACGCGAGGCCGAGATTCTGAACGGCGGATCGATCTATTGGGTGATCAAAGGCGTGATCCAGTGTCGTCAGCGCATCCTGCGGCTGGATGAGGTGATCGGAGAGGACGGCATCCGCCGCTGTGCCATCGTGCTGGACCCCGAAGTACATCGCACGCAGACGGCCCTGAAACGCCCGTTCCAGGGCTGGCGTTACCTCAAACCCGAGGACACACCTGCGGACCTGCCCGAAGGGCGCGCGCAGGACGACGCTTTGCCCGATGACCTTAACCGCGCGCTTGCGGAAATCGGTGTGCTTTAACGCAGCCGATCAAGGAGTTCTGACAGAACCGCTTTCTTCGCCGCGTCATATTTCGGGACCCGACTGCGCCACAGCGTGGCCTGCGATTGCAGGATCAGACCATCTGAAAGAATCTTCAGGTGGTTGGCCCGCAGGGTTTCTCCGGTCGAGGTGATATCGGCAATCGCTTCGGCAGTCTCGTTCATCACCGTGCCTTCGGTCGCGCCCTGGCTATCGACCAGCGTGTAATCGGCCACGCCTGAATCAGTCAGGAACTCGCGCACAAGCCTGTGATACTTAGTGGCAATCCGCAGACGATGGCCATGGGTCTTACGAAACGCCGCAGCCGCCGCATCCAGATCATCAAGCGTATCGACATCAACCCAACAGGCCGGAGTTGCGATGATCAGATCAGCCTTGCCGAACCCAAGCTGCGAGATCTCTTCCAACTGCTGTTCCCAACGCGGCAGTTTCTCGTGCACCAGATCAATCCCGGTGACGCCCAGATGAATTCGCCCCGCGGCCAGTTCGCGCGGGATTTCACCGGCAGAAAGCAGAACCAGTGAGACCCCTTCGATCCCTTCGACCCTGCCAGCGTATTCCCTGTCTGATCCGCTGCGGGACAAAGTAATGCCGCGTTTTTCGAACCACGAGAACGTTTTTTCCATCAACCGGCCCTTCGAGGGCACGCCCAGTTTCAGGCTCATTCTGCACCCTCCTCAATCTCCAGCATCAGATCGGGGCGCAGTACGCCCCCAACAGCCGGGATTTCGGCCCCATTGCCCAATTGCCGGGTCAGCGCGTCATAGCGCCCGCCGGTCGCGATCGGAGGCAGATCGGGTCGGCCCGCAGCATAAAAGCCAAAAACGAACCCGTCGTAATATTCCATCGAGGTCCGGCCATAAGCGGCCTCGAAATCCAAACGCGCGACATCAACACCGCGCGCCTGTAACGCGGCTACGCGCGCCTCCAGCCGATCCAGCGCCGGGGTGATCTGTGGCAAATCCACCGCGACGTCGCGCAGTTGCTCCAGAGCAAAGGGCATGGTTTCGCGCACGTTCAGCAGCGTTTCCAAGCCAACAAGCTCACTGTCAGAAATCGGTGGGGTGTCGCGATCCTCGCGCAAAGCTTCGATCCGGGCCTCGATTTCCGAGGCCCGACGTTTACCGATCATCGGCGCGTCAAACGCCATCGGGTCAGTGGCATTCAGCAGATCGGACCGCAACTCGGGCTCTGCCGCCCGACCCGCATACCGGTCCAGCAACACCCGGAACCGGCGCGGCCGCCAAAGGTGGCGCATCAGTGCGGCCTTGCGACGCTCGGTCGTGCGCAACCCAGCTACAGCGGCAGTCAGGATACCAATATCCCCAGTGGCTGCGCGCAGCGGCAAGCCGCGCAGTTGCAAGGCAAAGAGCGAGAAGACCTCGGCATCGGCTCCGGCAGGATCGTTCCGGTCAAACACCTCATAGCCAACCTGGATGTATTCATTGGCCCGGTCCGGGTCGTGTTCCTGCCGCCGGAAAACCTCGCCGGAATAGGTATAGCGCGCGGGTTCAGCCCCGTCGCTCATATGCATCTGCACCACGGGCAACGTGAAATCCGGACGCAGCATCTGTTCGCCCCGCAACGCATCGGACGTGACATAGGCGCGGGCACGGATGTCTTCCCCATAGAGATCCAGCAACGTTTCTGCCGGTTGCAACAGGGGCGTGTCCACCACCTGAGCGCCCGCAGCCTCGAACCGGACACGCATCATTGCGGCGCGAGCCTGTATCTGTGAACGGTTGGGCATCGCTCAGTCCTGACTGTCCAGAATTTCGCGCACTTTGGCGACCAGTTCATCGCGCGGCACTTCGAACTGGCTGGGGCGTTCCTTCCATTCCTCAAGCGTGGCGCTTTCGGCAATTTTGGCACCCAGGATCAGATCCTTGATCTGCACGATGCCATTCGCCTTCTCATCGCCGCCTTCGATCACTGCGATTGGAGAGTTCCGCTTGTCCGCATATTTCAGCTGATTGCCGAAGTTCTTGGGATTGCCCAGATAAACCTCGGCGCGGATGCCTGCATTGCGCAGTTCCGACACCATTGCCTGATAGTCGGCCATGCGGTCGCGATCCATGACGGTGACAACAACGGGGCCGGTGGCTTGCGCACTCAGCCTGCCCTTTTCGCGCAACGCGGCCAGTAGGCGATCAACGCCTATCGAGATACCGGTCGCAGGCACTTCCTGCCCGGTAAAGCGCTTGACCAGATCGTCATAGCGCCCGCCGCCAGAGACAGAACCGAATTGCCGCTTGCGGCCTTTCTCGTCGAAAATCTCAAATGTCAGTTCAGCCTCGTAAACCGGGCCAGTGTAATAGCCCAGGCCGCGCACGACCGAGGGATCAATCTCGATCCGGTCCGAACCATAGCCACCCGCATCCAGCAAGGCACCAATCTGTTCCAACTCGGCAATTCCGTCGGCACCGATCTTGCTATTGCCCACAGCAGCACGAAGGTTGGCCAGCGTTCCGGCAGTATCAGCGGCCTTGGAGGTCAGGAAGGCAATCACCGGCTCGGCCTGATCGTCGCTGAGGCCCACGCCGTCAATAAATGCACCAGAAGCATCCAGACGGCCCTTGGTCAGCAACTCCCGTACACCGGCCTCACCCACCTTGTCGAACTTGTCGATGGTGCGCAGAACATTGTCGCGGGCGGCGGCGTCCTCACCCAGACCCATCGCCTCGAGCACACCATTTAGAACCTTGCGGTTGTTGACCCGCACCAGATAGTCGCCACGTGGAATACCCACGGTCTCCAATGTGTCCGAAAGCATCGCGCAAATCTCGGCATCAGCAGCCATCGAGGCTGTACCCACCGTATCCGCATCGCATTGATAGAACTGACGATACCGCCCCGGCCCCGGCTTTTCGTTCCGCCAGACCGGGCCCATCGTATAGCGGCGATAAGGCGTCGGCAGGTCATTGCGGTGCTGCGCATAAACACGGGCCAAAGGCGCGGTCAGGTCATAGCGCAGGGCCATCCAGTCGCCGTTGCCGCCTTCGTCAAACTCCTGCCACGCAAAGACGCCTTCGTTCGGGCGATCCACGTCGGGCAGAAACTTGCCCAGTGCCTCGACCGTCTCGACCGCGCTGCTTTCCAAGGCGTCGAACCCGTAACGATGATACACGCCCGCAATCGTCCGCAGCATCTCGGTGCGCTGCGTGACTTCCTCGCCGAAATAGTCACGGAACCCTTTCGGCGTGACGGCCTTGGGGCGGGGCTGTTTCTTGGGCTTGGCCATGTGGGGCGTCCTTGGGAGTGTCCTTGTTCCGCGCGCGGTCTATCCCATGGCCCGCATCGGGGCAAGGCGCGCTTTCTCTGGCCATGGCGGCACAGGGTCGCTATGACCGGCGCAAGACAGGAGTTTCCAATGCAGCATCTGGAAGAAAAGATCGCACATCTGACCCGTACCGTGGACGAGCTGAACACGGTCGTGACCAAACAACAGTCGGACATCGACCGGCTGACCCGCCGGGTGGAATTGCTGCTGCAGCGTGAAGCAGAACGTGCGCAGGAAGGATCGGGCGGCGTAGTCTTTGGTGACGAACAGCCGCCGCACTACTAAAGCCTTACAGCCCCAGCGTCGTCTTCACCGCATTGTCCACAACACCACCCAACAAGGCGTTTTCGTCACCAGCACAGCCGTCTTTCAAAGCAGCCAGAAAAGTCTCGCGCAGAGCGGCCTTATCCTCATCCGACGTGGCATGCGCCTCGATATCGACCTGACGGTTGTACAACGACAGGGCCGTCATCTTCCCGACAACGTCCAGAATGTATTCTTCGTTCCCATCGGCCTCTTCGATGACCGTGGTGCAGGTGTGATACATAAGCGGCAGTGCCTCTTGCATCATCTGTTCGGCTTCTTCGTCGGCAAACGCCAAGCCAGGGCTTGTGAGCATTCCGGCGACGACAATCACTTTCAGCGGACTAAAACGCATCTTGTTGCTCCTTCACTCACTTAGAATTCGCACCAATCAGCGCACCAGCCACAGCCCCTGCTGCAGCACCCTTGCCATCACCGATCAGGGCTCCGACACCCGCGCCAATTACAGCGCCTTTGATCGTGTTTTCTTTTTTCTTGTCGTCCGCCAGTCCGGCTGAGGCCGAAACCAGAGCCAGCGACGCGGCGGCTCCAAATACAAATTTTCTGAACTTGAGACCTGCTATCGTCATATCAACGCCCTCCCGTGGCATGACCCAAAGACATCTCTGTCTGGTCAGCCTAACGAGGGGTTAACTGTCTGGCAACAAAGCGGTGTCAGATCTCTTCCACAGTCATCACGCCTTCTAGCGATTTGATCGCGCCCTTGATTTGCGGGTTGATCGGAAACTCGCGCCCCAGATCCATTTCAACATCCCCCGGCAGGCTTGGGTCCAACAACAGCAGTTGGATTGGACCCCGCGCTGCGCCCTTGGCGGCGGTCGCGGCGTCTTCCAACACTTTGGCAACGGTTGGTAATGCCTGCGCCTCATCAACGAAAATGCGCAACCCGGTTGCCCCGGCCTCGGCCACCAGCGAATCCGCAGGTCCGACTGACCGACCCAGCAGTTTGAGCTGATCTGCCTCCATCGTCGCCTCGGCGGTCAGGACGACCTGAGCCCCCGTTTCCAGAAACTCACGGCATTTCTCCAACGTGTCAGAAAACAGCGTGACTTCGTAGGCCCCGGTTGGGTCCGAGAGCTGCGCAAAAGCAAAGCGATTGCCCTTGGCCGATTTCCGTTCCTGCCGTCCGGCGACTACTCCGGCCATTTTGGCGATCAGCGGGCCAGAGCGGGCTTTGTCCATCACCTCATCCAGCGTCAGAACCTTTTTACGCTTCAAAGCGGGCATATAGTCGTCCAGCGGGTGACCGGACAGATAGAAACCGATGGCCTTGAATTCTTCACTGAGGCGCTCGGCAGGCAGCCAATCCGGCGTCGGCGACAGGCGTGGTTCGGGCAGGTCGTCACCGGCCTCACCAAACAGAGACACTTGGTTGGAGTTTTTCTGTTCATGGATCGCCGCCGAATACTGGACCAGCCGGTCAAGGCTTTCGAACACGCGGCGGCGGTTTTTGTCGAGCTCGTCAAAGGCTCCGGCCCGCGCCAGCATTTCCAACGGGCGTTTGCCGACTTTCTTCAGATCCACTCGACGCGCAAAGTCGAACAGGTTGACGAACGGTTTTTCCGCCCGCCCCTCGACCACGAGGTTCATCGCCTCGACGCCTACGTTTTTCAATGCACCCAGCGCATAGACCAATTCACCGTTCACAACGTCGAACGTCGATAGCGAGCGGTTCACACATGGCGGCACATAGGGCAGTTCCAACCCTTTGCGGACTTCTTCAAAGTAGACGGCCAGCTTGTCCGTCAGATGGATATCGCAGTTCATGACACCCGCCATAAACTCGACCGGGTGGTTCGCCTTCAGCCAACCAGTTTGATAGCTGACCACCGCATAGGCGGCCGCGTGGGACTTGTTGAAGCCGTAGTTGGCGAATTTCTCGAGCAGGTCGAAAACCTCAGAGGCTTTCTTGGCATCCACGCCGTTCTCGCCCGCGCCCTTTTCAAATTTAGGACGCTCGGC
This sequence comes from Ruegeria sp. CDSA021, assembly GCF_059612325.1. Taxonomy (NCBI): domain Bacteria; kingdom Pseudomonadati; phylum Pseudomonadota; class Alphaproteobacteria; order Rhodobacterales; family Roseobacteraceae; genus Ruegeria; species Ruegeria sp. CDSA021. Next base: position 279,165 of record NZ_JBXWQJ010000005.1, on the reverse strand, counting down.
ATCCATGGCCTCTTTGATCTTCTTACCCATCGCGCGGCGCAACAGGTCGGCACCACCCAACGAATATCCCGCCATGACCTGCGCGATTTGCATCACCTGTTCCTGGTAAACGATGATGCCCTGAGTTTCCTCAAGGATGTGGTCAATCAAAGGATGCACGGACTCGATCTTGCGCAGCCCGTTCTTGACCTCACAATAGGTCGGGATGTTTTCCATCGGGCCCGGACGATACAGCGCCACCAAGGCCACGATGTCTTCGATACAGGTGGGCTTCATCCGCTTGAGCGCGTCCATCATGCCGCTGGATTCCACCTGGAACACAGCCACGGTCTTGGCCGCTGAGTAGAGCTTATACGTCGCCTCGTCATCCAGCGGGATGGCGTTGATCTCGTTCTCGGCCCCTTCTGCGGGTTCATAAAGCTCAGTGCCATCTGCCGCGATATGCAGATGCCGCCCGGATTTGAAAATCAAATCCATCGCGTTCTGGATCACAGTCAGGGTTTTCAAACCCAAAAAGTCGAACTTCACCAGCCCGGCCTGTTCCACCCATTTCATGTTGAACTGGGTTGCTGGCATGTCCGAGCGTGGGTCCTGATACAGTGGCACCAGCGCGTCCAACGGTCGGTCCCCGATCACCACCCCCGCTGCGTGGGTCGACGCGTTGCGCAGCAATCCCTCGACCTGCTGGCCATAAGTAAGAAGACGATCCACCACCTCTTCGTTCCGCGCCTCTTCACGCAGGCGCGGTTCATCTTTCAGCGCTTTCTCAATCGAAACCGGCTTGACCCCCTCAACCGGGATCATCTTGGACAGGCGGTCCACCTGCCCGTAGGGCATCTGCAACACCCGCCCGATGTCGCGCACGGCGGCCTTCGACAGCAGCGCACCAAAGGTGATGATCTGTCCCACCTTGTCACGGCCGTATTTTTGCTGAACATAGCGGATCACCTCTTCGCGGCGATCCATGCAGAAGTCGATGTCGAAGTCGGGCATCGAGACCCGCTCGGGGTTCAGGAACCGCTCGAACAGCAGCGAATAGCGCAGAGGGTCAAGGTCGGTGATCGTCAGCGCATAAGCCACAAGAGACCCCGCACCCGAGCCCCGCCCCGGTCCTACCGGAATATCGTGATCCTTGGCCCACTGGATAAAGTCGGCAACGATCAGGAAGTAACCAGGAAAGCCCATTCCTTCGATAATGCCCAGCTCAAAATCCAGACGTTCCTGATACGCTTCAGGCGTCACCGCGTGCGGGATCACAGCCAGACGTTTCTGCAGACCTTCGTTCGCAATGCGGCGCAGATCGGCCACCTCATCATCCGCGAACTTCGGCAAGATCGGATCACGGCGATAAGCCATGAAGGCGCAACGTTTGGCAATCTCGACAGTGTTCTCAATAGCCTCGGGCAGGTCCGCAAACAGCGTCACCATCTCTTGCTGCGATTTGAAATAGTGCTGCGCAGTCAGGCGGCGGCGACCTTCCTGCTGGTCGACATAAGCACCTTCCGAGATACAGATCAGCGCATCATGCGCCTCATACATGTCCGAGGTCGGAAAATAGACGTCATTCGTGGCAACCAGCGGTAGGTTCTTGGCATAGGCCATTTCGATATGGCCGCGCTCGGTCAAACGTTCTGCTTCTGGCTGACCGTCCTCGCCCGGATGGCGCTGAAGTTCGACATAAAGCCGATCCGGGAACATTCCCGCCAGACGATCTAACAGCATTTCAGCTGCAGGGCGTTGGCCCTGCTGCAACAACAAGCCCACCGGCCCGTCCGGACCGCCAGTCAAACAGATCAGACCTTCGGACCGATCTGCCAGCTCGTCCAAAGAGACCTGTGGCAGCTGTCCACCCTTGTCCACATACAGGCACGAACTCAGCTTCATCAGGTTTTCATACCCGACCTCGGACTGCGCCAGCAGAACCAACGGTGCGGGCGCTCTTGGTTTCTCGCCGGGCTGCGCCTGCACAAAGGTCAGATCAACCTGACAGCCCATGATCGGCTGCACGCCCGCACCGCTTGCTGTAACCGAGAACTCCAAAGCCGAGAACATCGAGTTTGTGTCCGTGACCGCAACGGCGGGCATCTCCATCTTCTCGCAAAGCGCAGGAAGCTTTTTAAGCCGCACGGCGCCTTCCAGAAGGGAGTATTCGGTGTGAACGCGGAGGTGAATGAATCGTGGTTTACTGCTCATACGGACCAAGCTATCTCAGCCAGACGCTCTGCAAAAGCGGGAACCGTAGCTTCGGAATGCACAAAAAATCGATGCTGATTATTCGGCTTTTCCAGAAGGTGCTTCGGGATTGATCGGCTGACGTATTCAAAAAGCTCTTTATTTACAAGCGCCTGCCTTCTACACGAAGACAAAAATCACATGCCGTGCGTTTCCAATGGTGCATCACAGAGGCAGTTTTTCTTGCCAGATAAGCCGCACTGTTTCTAACATCTTACGGCAAGCTATTCGCCCGCCGCTCTTTCTACGTCGCATCGAAGGAGGGTCTAAAGGGCGCAACAGGGTAAGGCGACGGGTTTCTCGAATGAATATCACGTTTCTTCTGAACGGAGAGACAGTGGAGCTGGCGGATGTCAATCCTACGGCGACCCTGCTGGACTGGCTGCGCGAGGATCGCGGCCTGACCGGCACCAAGGAAGGCTGCAACGAAGGCGATTGCGGTGCCTGTACCGTCATGGTCACGGATGAAGGCGGCCACAAGGCGCTGAATTCCTGCATCCTGTTCCTGCCTCAACTGCATGGCAAAGCCGTCCGCACTGTTGAAGGCGCAAGCGGGCCCAATGGCGAAGCCCATCCGGTACAGCAGGCCATGGTAGACCTGCACGGATCTCAATGCGGGTTCTGCACCCCTGGTTTTGTCATGTCGATGGTCGCCAGCCACGCCAATGGCGCGACCGATCACGACACCCAGCTTGCCGGCAACCTGTGTCGCTGTACCGGCTATGCCCCGATTATCCGTGCCGCCGAGGCCGCAGAAGAACATCCCGTGCCTGTTTGGGTCAAAGATGAGCCTGTCCCCGCAGCCGATGCACGGCTAGTACCAGGTTCGTCAGATGAACTGGCTGCTTTGTACGTTGAATACCCTGATGCGACACTTATTGCCGGGGCAACCGACGTTGGCCTTTGGGTCACCAAACAGTTGCGTGATCTGGACCCTGTGATCTTCCTCAACCGCTGCGAAGATCTGAAACAGATCGCCATCACTGAAAGCGAAGTCCGCTTCGGCGCCATGGTCGACATGAACCGCATGGGAGAGGCCCTGGCTGACCTGCACCCTTCCTACGCCGAAATGATCCGGCGCTACGCCAGCGTACAGGTGCGACATGCAGCGACCGTCGGCGGCAACATCGCCAACGGCTCGCCTATCGGGGACAATCCTCCTGCGCTGATCGCGCTGGGTGCAACCTTGCATCTGCGCAAGGGTGACGAGCGGCGCTCGATCCCCTTGGACGAGTTCTTCATTGACTACGGCAAGCAAGACCGCACACCGGGTGAATTCGTTGAAGCCGTCAGCTTCCCGCGTCAGCCCGACAGGCTGAAGGCTTACAAACTCAGCAAACGGTTCGATCAGGATATCTCGGCCGTTTGCGGGTGTTTCAATGTCACGGTTTCGGACGGCAGCGTCACACAGGCACGTATCGCTTTCGGCGGCATGGCCGGAGTTCCGAAACGGGCGACCCATGTCGAGGCCGCGCTGATCGGCAAACCCTGGACACGCGACGCCATTAAAGCCGCGCTCCCTGCCTTTGCTGACGATTACGCACCACTCACGGACATGCGCGCCTCGGCCACCTATCGTCTGGAGACGGCCAAAGCGATGCTGGAACGCTATTTCCTCGAAGACCAGGGTGAGATCACCAACGTGCTGGAGGTGTCGGCATGAGTGTAACCAAACCCCTCCCACACGATGCGGCGCCGCTGCATGTGTCCGGCTCAGCACGGTATGTGGATGACATCCCGACGCCCAGGGGCACGCTGCATCTGGCATTTGGCCTCAGCCCGATCGCAAAGGGCAAGATCACCGCGATGGACTTATCGGATGTGAAGGCCGCCGAAGGTGTCGTGATGGTGATGACGGCCGAGAATCTGCCTTTCGCCAATGACGTCTCACCCTCGATCCATGATGAGCCATTACTCTCAGACGGCACGGTTCACTATATCGGCCAGCCCGTGTTTCTGGTTGTCGCAACCAGCCATTTGGCCGCCCGCAAGGCCACCCGTCTGGGCAAAATCGACTATGCCGAAGACACACCGATCCTGACCGTCGAAGAGGCGATTGCCGCTGACAGCCGGTTCGAGGACGGACCGCGCATTTACGCCAAAGGTGATGCGGACGCCGCCATCGCAGGCGCGGCGCACGTCATCGAAGGCACGTTTGAGCTTGGCGGACAAGAGCATTTCTATCTGGAAGGCCAGGCCGCTTTGGCGGTGCCAAATGAAGGCGCGGATATGCTGGTGCACAGCTCGACCCAGCACCCGACTGAGATACAGCACAAGGTTGCGGATGCCTTGGGCGTTCCGATGCACGCCATCCGGGTTGAAACCCGCCGTATGGGCGGCGGCTTTGGTGGCAAGGAAAGTCAAGGCAACGCATTGGCCGTTGCCTGTGCCGTTGCCGCGCGCGCCACAGGCAAAGCCTGCAAAATGCGCTATGACCGCGACGATGACATGATCATCACCGGCAAGCGCCATGCCTTCCGAATTTCCTACAAGGCCGGGTTCGATGAGAATGGCCACATTCAGGGCGTGTCTTTCCTCCACTATGCGATCTGCGGCTGGGCGCAGGACCTGTCCCTGCCCGTCGCCGACCGCGCAATGCTGCATTCGGACAATGCCTATCTGCTGCCCAATGCGCGGATCGAAAGCCACCGATTGAAAACCAACACTCAATCCGCCACCGCCTATCGCGGATTTGGCGGGCCGCAAGGCATGGTAGGTATAGAGCGGGTTATGGACCACGCGGCACATGCACTTGGTCTGGACCCGGTCGAGCTGCGCCGCCGGAACTACTATGAACCGGCCCACGCAGTCGCCGAGCCTGCACCAGTCGAAAAGCCTCTGGGCCATCCCGACCCTCGTGAAGACCTGACCAGCCGGGGCGCTGTAGAGACAGGGGACGCCCCCATGCGCCCGTTGCCCGCAGGTGGCAACACGACGCCCTACGGCATGGAGATCAGCGATTTCGAACTGCACGGAATAACCGAGGCGCTACTGAAGTCCAGCGACTACGCTGCGCGCAAAGCGGCTATCGATACCTGGAACGCCGAGAACAGTGTGATCAAGAAGGGCATCGCCTTCTCTCCGGTCAAGTTTGGTATCTCCTTCACTCTGACCCACCTGAACCAGGCCGGTGCTTTGGTGCATGTGTATCAGGACGGCTCGGTCCATCTGAACCACGGCGGCACCGAAATGGGTCAGGGACTGTTTCAGAAGGTGGCGCAAGTCGCGGCCTCACGCTTCGGCATCCCGCTGGAGATGGTCAAGATTACCGCCACCGACACCGCCAAAGTACCGAACACATCGGCGACGGCAGCGTCTTCGGGCAGTGACCTGAACGGCATGGCAGTGAAAGCCGCCTGTGATACGATCCGCGACCGGATGGCAGACTATCTGGCTGAACGGCATCAGGCCAATCCTTCTGCCGTCACATTCTCCGACGGCCACGTTTCGGTGGGCGAAGAGCGCTATACCTTCGCCGAAGCTGCAGCGCTGGCCTATCAGGGCCGGATCAGCCTGTCGGCAACGGGTTTCTACAAGACACCCAAAATCGAATGGGACCGGATCGCAGGACGCGGACGTCCATTCTTCTACTTCGCCTATGGTGCGTCGATAACCGAGGTTGCCGTTGACACGCTGACCGGCGAGAACCGCATCCTGCGCACCGACATCCTGCATGATGCGGGTGCATCGCTGAACCCGGCGCTGGACATCGGACAGGTCGAAGGCGGCTATGTGCAGGGCGCAGGCTGGCTGACGACCGAGGAACTGGTCTGGGATGGCAAGGGCAACCTGCGCACGCACGCGCCCTCGACCTACAAGATCCCCGCCTGCTCCGACCGGCCCGACATTTTCAATGTCACGCTTTGGGGTGGTGCAAACCGCGAGGACACCATCTATCGCTCGAAAGCGGTCGGGGAGCCACCTTTCATGTTGGGCATCTCGTCATGGCTGGCCCTGTCCAACGCGGTGGCAGCCTGTGGCGACATGTACCCTGCACTCAACGCACCTGCCACCGCTGAAGAAGTCTGGCGCGGTGTCCAAAGGATGAAGGGAGGCATCTGATGGGATTTGATCTGGAGGCTTTGAGGGAGGCAGTCAAAACCCACGGACAAGTGGTCCGCGTGGTCATTGCCGGGATCAAAGGATCATCCCCGCGCGAAGTCGGCGCGGCCATGCTTGTCTGGAAGGACGGGCAAAGCGGCACCATAGGTGGCGGTACGCTGGAATTTCAGGCGGCCGAGGCGGCGCGGGCACAAACCCAAGCTTCGCGCCTGACCCACCACGCGCTTGGACCCGAGATGGGACAATGTTGCGGTGGCGCGGTTTCGTTGCTCAGCGAGGTCTATGACCGCGCGGCGCTGGAAACGCTGGATGAAACACTCATCGTGCGTGCCACATCTGGCGGGGAGATGCCGTTATCGGTCAAACGATTGCTGGCAACCGCGCGTGGCCAGGGGATCACTCCTGAACCCCAGATAGTCGACGGCTGGATGATCGAGCCGGTGCACAAACCAACCCGACACCTCTGGATCTGGGGTGCCGGTCATGTCGGACGGGCTCTGGTGGATGTTCTGTCACCGCTGCCCGACCTTGCAATCACCTGGATCGACACCGGCCCGGATCGGTTTCCGACCACCACTCCCAAGGGTGTAACTGTGGTTCCGGCAGTAAAACCGGCCGAGCTGGTCCGACACGCACCGACCGATGCCGAGCACCTTGTGCTGACATATTCACACAATTTGGACCTGGAACTGTGCAACAGGCTGCTTTTGCATGATTTCCGCTTTGCGGGACTGATCGGCTCGGCTACGAAATGGGCGCGATTCCGGTCGCGGCTGGCGGCGCTTGGGCATTCGCCCGAGCGGATCAGCCGGATAACCTGTCCGATTGGCGATCCGAACCTGGGCAAACACCCGCAGATGATCGCCGTTGGCGTTGCCGCGCAACTGTTGCGCCCGGCCTGGCAGAACGAGTTGAAGAAGGACCTGAGCGCGTGACCACTCCACTTTTGAGCCTGCAAGGGCTAACCAAAGCCTATCCCGGCGTCGTGGCCAATGATCAGGTGTCTTTCGACATCGGCGAGGGCGAAGTTCACGCCCTGCTGGGGGAAAACGGCGCCGGAAAATCGACACTGGTCAAAATGATCTATGGATTGGCGAAGCCTGACAGCGGCACCATGCTGTTGCGCGGCCAGCCTTTCGCGCCCCCTGAACCTCGATCTGCACGGGCGGACGGTGTTGCAATGGTGTTTCAGCACTTTTCGCTCTTCGACGCGCTGAATGTTGCCGAGAACATCGCGTTGGGGATGGAGAATCCGCCGCCAATGGGCGATCTGGCCTCACGTATCCGCGAAGTGTCCGAAGCATATGGCCTGCCACTGGACCCGTTCCGCACTGTTGGGGATCTGTCCGCAGGAGAGCGTCAGCGGGTCGAGATCATCCGCTGTCTGTTGCAAGACCCCAAGCTGCTGATCATGGACGAGCCGACGAGCGTGCTGACCCCACAAGAAGTCGACATCCTGTTTGAGACGCTGAACAAGCTACGCTCCGAAGGCACATCAATCCTCTATATTTCGCACAAGCTGGAAGAAATCCGGACGCTGTGTGATCACGCGACGATCCTGAGACTGGGTAAGAATGTGGGCGAATGCGTGCCCGCCGAGACATCCGCGCGGGACATGGCCGAGATGATGGTGGGCTCGACCCTGCAGACGCCTGAACGCTCGGGGCGTGACTTTGGTGAGGTTGCTCTGGATGTCACTGGGCTATCAGTGCCGTCGCCGTCGGAATTCGGCACGGCGCTGAAGAACATCCACTTGACCGTCCGCAAGGGCGAAGTTCTGGGCATTGGTGGCGTTGCCGGGAATGGACAGGATGAATTGCTGGGTGTGCTGTCGGGTGAAATCCTGACCGCTGCGGATGCGATCAAGTTCAACGGTCAACGGATCGGCAAACTCGGCCCCACCGCGCGGCGCAAGCTGGGTGTGCTGACAGCGCCCGAAGAACGGCTGGGCCATGCAGCAGCTCCGGACATGAGCCTGACGGAAAACGCCTTGCTGACCGGATCGGTGCGGGAAGGGCTGGAAAGCAACGGCTTCCTGAAATGGGCCGAGACCAAAAGCTTTGCCGAGAAGATTATTAGCGCTTTTGACGTTCGCACGCCAGGGCCTGAGAATGCCGCGCGGTCTTTGTCCGGAGGGAACTTGCAGAAATTCGTGATTGGTCGCGAAGTGTTGCAAAACCCCGACGTTCTTGTAGTGAACCAGCCCACCTGGGGCGTGGATGCAGCGGCGGCGGCAGCGATCCGGCAGGCCATTCTGGATCTGGCCGCTAAGGGAACTGCGGTGGTCTGCATCAGCCAGGATCTGGACGAGTTGATGGAAATTTCGGACAGCTTCGCGGCGTTGAATGAAGGACGGCTGAGCGCACCGCGCCCGACCACAGGTCTGACTGTGGACGAGATCGGCCTGATGATGGGTGGTGCCCATGGCATGGAGGTGGCGCATGTGTGATCCGTGGCGTCGCCTTCGGCGAGAGTTTTTAAGAAAAGATGAAGAATGTTGGGGGCTGAGCAGATGATTGTATTGGAGAAGCGGCCACAGCCGTCCAAGGCGTGGTCTTATGCGACCCCTCTGGTGGCGGTGCTGGCGACAATGGTGTTTGGAGGGGTGCTGTTTACCATTCTGGGCAAGAACCCGATTGAAGCCATTGGCACTATTTTCTGGGAACCGCTGTTTGGCGAGTTTGCCTTCTACTACCGTCCACAATTGTTGGTCAAAGGCGCACCTTTGGTTCTGATTGCCATCGGCTTGTCGCTGGGCTTTCGGGCCGGTATCTGGAATATCGGTGCCGAAGGGCAATACATCATGGGTGCCATCTTTGGCGCTGGTGCTGGTCTGGCCTTCTATCCTTTGGATGCGTTTTACATCTTCCCGATCATGGTGATTTCCGGCGCGTTCGGCGGCTGGCTCTGGGCGATGATCCCGGCCTTTCTGAAAGTACGTTTTGGCACCAATGAAATCCTGGTGTCGCTGATGCTGGTCTATGTGGCCGAACAGATGCTGGCCTCGGTCTCGCTGGGACTTTTGAAGAACCCAGAGGGCTTTGGCTTTCCCGGATCGCGCAACCTGCAGCAATATGACAGCGCGCATAACGCCGAGCTGATCGCCGGGTCCGGCATGCATTGGGGTGTGGTGACAGCACTGATCGCTGTGATCTTTGCGTATGTGCTGCTGAACCGGCACATGCTGGGCTTTCACATCCGTCTAACGGGTGAGGCGCCACGTGCGGCGAAGTTCGCGGGTGTGAACCCGGCGCGGTTGATCCTGTTCTGTCTGGGCCTGTCCGGGGCGCTGGCCGGGCTGGCCGGGATGTTCGAGGTCTCGGGACCTTCGGGCGTAGTCAGCATCGATTTTAACGTTGGCTATGGCTTTACCGCGATCATCGTCGCTTTTCTGGGCCGCCTGCATCCGGTGGGTATCCTACTGGCCGGCGGCCTGATGGCGCTGACCTATATTGGCGGCGAAATCGCGCAGTCGAAGCTGGGCCTGCCGGCCGCAGCGATCCAAGTTTTCCAGGGGATGCTTCTGTTTTTCCTGCTGGCTTTCGATCTTCTGACCAACTACCGCATCCGTGCGGCTCGTAGCGAGGTAGCATAATGGACCTTGGTGAAATCAATCCCGTCCTTCTGGTTGCCTCGCTGATGGTGGCCGCAACCCCCCTGCTGCTGGCTGCGATCGGAGAGCTGGTCGTCGAGAAAGCAGGCGTTCTAAACCTTGGTGTCGAGGGTATGATGATCGTGGGCGCAATCAGTGGCTTTGCCATCTCGGTCGAGACCGGATCGCCCTGGCTAGGCTTTGTTGCGGCGGCAATTGGTGGTGCAGTGCTGTCGCTGCTGTTTGTACTGCTGACACAGGTGGCATTGGCCAATCAGGTGGCAAGCGGCCTTGCACTGACGCTGTTCGGTCTGGGGTTCAGCGCTTTGATGGGGCAAAGCTATGTGGGCGTCAAACCCCCGAGTATGGGTGATATCCACATTCCGGTACTCAGCGACATTCCCGTCATCGGGCCGATCCTGTTCCAGCATGACCCGATCCTCTATGTTGGCATCGCTTTGACCGCAGCGGTTTGGGCCACGCTCAAATATACCCGTGTCGGTCTGATCCTGCGCGCGGTTGGTGAAAACCACGATGCCGCGCACGCGCTTGGTTATAAGGTCATCAAGATCCGCGTCATGGCGATCCTGTTTGGCGGGGCCTGCGCGGGTCTGGGCGGGGCCTATATCAGCCTGATCCGCGTGCCACAGTGGACCGAGGGTATGACCGCGGGTGTGGGCTGGATTGCTCTGGCGCTGGTGGTATTTGCCAGCTGGAAACCATGGCGTGCCTTGTTGGGTGCCTACTTGTTTGGCGGTATCACCGTGTTGCAGCTTAATTTGCAGGCAGCAGGCGTTGCCATCCCCGTCGAGTATCTGGCAATGTCGCCTTATATCATCACGATCCTTGTGCTTGTGATCCTTTCGGCCGACAAGAGCAGCGCACCTGCCGCATTGGGCCGGATCTTCCATGCCTCACACTAGGGGCCAACTGAACCAACTTGGGGAGTAACTACATGAAATTCAAATCACTTCTGACAACGGCTGCAATCGCACTGGGTCTGGCGACTGGTGCCGTTGCGCAAGACAAAACCAAGGTCGGTTTCGTCTATGTCGGCCCCGTGGGTGACGGTGGCTGGACCTATGAACACAACAAGGGCCGTCTGGCCGTCGAGGATCACTTTGGCGACAAGGTTGAAACCGTCTTTGTTGAATCGGTTCCCGAAGGTCCCGATGCCGAGCGTGTTATGACCCAGATGGCGCTGGAAGGTGCCGATCTGATCTTTACCACTTCATTCGGCTATATGGATCCGACCATCAACGTGGCCCAGAAGTTCCCGAACGTGAAGTTCGAGCACGCGACCGGCTATAAGACCGCCGACAACGTCTCGGTCTATTCGGCCCGTTTCTATGAAGGTCGCGCTGTTCAGGGCCACATCGCGGGTAACATGACCAAATCCAACATCATCGGATATATCGGTTCGTACCCGATCCCCGAAGTGATCCGTGGCATCAACTCGGCCTATATCCACGCCAAGAAGGTGAACCCGGATGTCGAGTTCAAGATCGTCTGGGCATACACGTGGTTTGATCCAGCAAAAGAGGCTGACGCCGCCACTGTTTTGATTGAACAGGGCGCGGACGTTATCCTGCAACACACCGACTCGACTGCCCCGCAGGCAGCTGCGCAAGAGGCGGGTAACGTTGTCACCTTTGGTCAGGCCTCGGACATGAGCGAATATGCTCCGTTCCCGCGCGTCTCGTCGATCATCGATGATTGGGCCCCCTACTACATTGCGCGGACCCAAGCCGTCATGGATGGCACATGGGAAAGCGCCAACACATGGGATGGCATCCGGGAAGGCATGGTTGCAATCGGCGAGATCACGGAAGCCGTTCCTGCCGATGTCAAGGAAGAGGCCTTGGCACTGAAAGCCGCCATGGCTGCGGGTGAGTACCACCCCTTCACCGGTCCGCTGAAAAAGCAGGACGGTAGCGACTGGTTGGCTGAAGGAGAAACTGCTGACGACGGCACGCTGGCAGGCATGAACTTCTATGTCGAAGGTTTGGAAGGCGAAATTCCGCAGTAATCTGCGCGCTTAAGTGATCGAAAGGGCCCGCACAGTGGATGCGCGGGCCTTTTTCATTTTGTCGCCGCAGAAGCTCGCGCATTGAGGATCAGGTCGCGTGATCTGCGACTTGATGCAGGGCCAAGCCATCAATCGCGCGAGGCGGCGCAGCGTTTGTCACAATGGTGTCGATCCTGTCGAAACCGGCAACCTGGAACTTCGGCGATGTTTTCCATTTATCAGCATCGGCCACCAGCAGCGACTGTCGGGATTGCTGCAGGATCATACGGCTGACATCCGCGTCAATGGGTTTGAAATCCAGCAACCCGAATTCGGCAGACAAGCCGCCTGCACCGATAACACCAAAGTCGGCACGGAACCTTTGATAATCCAACAGAGTTTGCCCGCCAACGACATCACGGTCTTCGGACCGCAAGACCCCGGCGGTAAAGTGAACCTCGGCTGAGACCGAGCCGCAAAAAATGGTCGCAACCTCAAGATTGTTGGTGACAACAGTCAGGTCGGAATGCTCCAGCAAGGCCTCGGCCACGTATTGTACAGTGGTTCCGATGCCCAGCATGACTGTTGCGCCCTGCGGGATCATTTGGGCGGCGGCCTGACCAATGGCGCGCTTTGCCCCCTCGTTCATCACACGACGCGACCTGAAGTTCAGATTGACAGGATTGCTCGGCGCCACAACCCCGCCATGAACACGGCGCGCAAGGCCCTCGTCGCACAGCGCGTTGATGTCCCGTCGGATGGTCTGTGTGGCCACGTTAAAATGTTGGGACAGGTCCGTAATTGATTGCAGACCCGACTGGCGGATGAGATCCAGGATCGTCCGTTGCCTGTCGTTCAAGTCCAAAATCCAGATCCCTCTCAAATGCTCGGCGCAATCCAGTCCGGAAACACCCCGCTCTCATCGATGTATTTCTGCACGGATTGCCCAGCAAACAAACCATGGTTGGTGATCAAAACCGAACCCCAGCCGCGCGATTGGCCCCCCAGAATATCTGTATGCAACGTATCACCCACCATGACAATGCGACGAGGATCAACCGCACCTGTGCGACGTTCGATCTCTTCGTAGACCGACGCAAAAGGCTTGCCGTGAAACGTTGGCGTTATCCCGAGACGGGACTGCACATCATGCGCATAGAATCCGGGCTCTCGCGTTAGACCGGTTTCGCGGGGCGCAACCAGATCAGGGTTTGCCACGACAACCGGTCGGGGATTTCGGGCCAGACTGTCCAGCAAAAGCGCCTGCCGCCCACTGTTCCAATCCAATGTGCTTAGGAAAAGGAAGCCGCCCGCCTGATCGTAAACCTCGATATCGTCCAGCAGGTGCAACGTGGGAACTTCTACCTCATCCTCGGTCCAGTTGGCAGGGGCCGCTGCACCCCATCGTTGCCCGCTGGCCAGTTGCGGCATGTGTTTCTCGCACACCATCCTGCTGGACACGATCTCACTCAGCGAAAAGTCGAAACCCAGACCCCGGAACACACCCTGCGCTTGGGCGGCGGCATAGCTGGCTGCGTTGGTCAGAACAAATATCGTTTTATTGGCCGCACGCAGATTTTTGATCCGTTCCGCCGCCCCCGGGATCGGAAGCTTTCCGGTATTGAGCACGCCATAAGCGTCAAAGACAAAAACGTCAGCCTGATCCGTGATCGCCCCCAGATCGGGGATGTGGCGCGACCCTCCTGATCGGCTTGGCGCATCTGGCAGCCGGTCCCGAATGTCTTCATACCATTGGAAAGCCATACCCGGCGTGATCGCGCGCGAGATATCGTCCCAAATGGGACCTGTCGGTTCAAGTCGCGGGGTGATCGCCTGAGAGATCGAATCTGAGCTCATGTATTCAAACGCAGGCCGCTGGCTGTGTCGAAAAAATGCAGGTCCGACAAAGCCGCCCCCAGTTGCAACTCGCTTCCGGGTTCGGGCATGTGCACCCCCTGAAGACGTACACCGAGCGGCGAGGCTGTGCCGTTGGCAGAGGCCTCGCCATGCACGATCGTGTCGGCGCCCAATTGCTCGACAAAGCCTGTTTTCAGCTTCACATGCATCGCATGATCTTGTCCCCGATGAAGATGCTCGGGACGGACACCCACGCTCACCGAGGTACCTGCCGGTGCATGTATCGGCGCGTCTGCGGCAATCGTCTGCTCTCCGATCTGCAACGAATGCCCATCAGATCCGACAGTCGCGTCGATAAAGTTCATCGCCGGGGTGCCGATGAATTCCGCAACAAAGCGTGTTGCGGGGCGCAGATATAGATCCATCGGCGTGCCGATCTGTTCGATCTTTCCCTCGCTCATGATCACGATACGATCAGCCAGCGACATCGCTTCGACCTGATCGTGGGTCACATAGATGAAGGTACCGTTCAGGCGCGCATGAAGCGCCTTCAGCTCGGCCCGCAATTGGGTGCGCAGCTTGGCGTCGAGGTTTGAAAGCGGCTCGTCAAACAGGAACACTTTCGGTTTGCGCACGATGGCGCGACCCATGGCGACGCGCTGGCGTTGACCACCCGAAAGCTGACGCGGTTTGCGGTCCAGGTAATCCGATAGGCGCAACGTGCGCGACGCCTCGGCAATACGCTCGGCAATCTCGTCTTTGGGCAGTCCTTCGTTTTTCAGACCATATTCCATATTCGCACGCACAGTCATATGCGGGTAAAGGGCATAGTTCTGGAATACCATGGCAATGTCCCGGTCTCCGGGTTCCAGATCGTTCACCCGACGCCCGTCAATATCCAGATCACCTGTCGTGATGGTTTCCAGACCCGCAATCATCCGCAGAATCGTAGATTTCCCACAGCCCGATGGGCCCACCAACACGATGAACTCACCATCCTGAATCTTAATATCGACGTCGCGTACAGCCGACACGCCGCCGGGATAGGTTTTGCCCAGTGACCTGATGCTCAGATTGGCCATATTATTTCTCGCTTTCCACAAGCCCTTTGACAAAGAGCTTTTGCATTGCAATCACAACCAGAACCGGCGGGATCATCGCCAGAACGGCCGTACCCATGATCAGATGCCAGACAGGAAGACTTTCACCCGAATTCACCATGCGTTGAATACCCATAACGATGGTGTATAGCCCTTCGTCCGTGGTTACCAAAAGCGGCCACAGGTATTGGTTCCAGCCGAAGATGAAAAGGATGATGAACAGCGCCGCTATGTTCGTACGGCTCAGCGGCAGCAAAATGTCCCAGAAGAAGCGCAGTGGTCCGGCGCGGTCGATCCGCGCGGCCTCGACCAACTCATCGGGGATGGTCAGAAAGAACTGACGGAACAGAAGCGTCGCGGTCGCAGATGCAATCAGCGGCACGATCAACCCTGCATAGCTGTTGAGCAGCCCCATTTTGGTGACGACGTCAAAGGTTGGTAGAATGCGCACCTCGACCGGCAGCATGAGGGTGATGAAGATCATCCAGAAGAACACCATGCGCAACGGGAACTTGAAATAGACCACCGCATAGGCCGAGATGATCGAAATGGCGATTTTGCCAAACGTGATCCCCAACGCCATGATCGCACTGTTCAGCATCATGCGGCCCAGCGGCACACCACCCGCTTCGGGCAGGCCCTGGCTGATCAAGAGTGAATAGTTTTGCCAGCCCTGATCGCCAAACCACATCGGGATCGGGGATGAGGAAAGCGCGTCGGCGCTATGTGTTGATGCCACCAGCGCCATCCAGACCGGAAAGCATAGAAACAGCACTCCGATTATCAGCGCAGCATGGGTCAGAACGGTCAGGAAGGGGCGATTTTCGACCATCAGTAGTTCACCTTGCGCTCTATATAGCGGAATTGGATGAAGGTCATGCCGACCACCAGCGCCATCAGAACAACTGACTGCGCGGCTGAGCTGCCATAGTCCTGACCAACGAAGCCGGTGGAATAGACACGATAAACCAGAATCGAAGTCGCATCGACCGGGCCGCCTTCGGTTGTGGCGTGGATCAGTGCAAAGGTGTCAAAGAAGGCATAGACCAGATTGATCACCAGCAGAAAGAATGTGGTGGGCGTCAGCAGCGGGAACACGATGGTCCAGAATCGCCGCGCCGGGCTGGCGCGATCTATGGCAGCCGCTTCGATCAACGATTTCGGGATGCTTTGCAGACCGGCCAGAAAGAACAGGAAGTTATAGCTGATCTGCTTCCACGCCGCCGCGACAATCACCAGCAACAACGCCTGGTCGCCATTTACGTAATGATTCCAGTTCACTCCCAGCGCCTTGAGCCAATAGGCGACAATGCCAAGGCTTGGGTTCATCAGGAAATACCAGATTACGCCAGCCAATGCCGGTGCAACTGCATAGGGCCAGATCAACAGGGTACGATACGCGGTCGCGGCCCGGATCACTCGGTTGGCGGCTACCGCCAGACCCAACGAGATGCTCATGGCCAGCGCAGCGACCGAGACGCTGAAAATCAGCGTGGTTCGGAAAGATCTGAGATAACCGGGATCAGCGAACAGCTCTGCATAATTCTGCATTCCAACCCAGTTGCGGGAAAACCCAAACGCGTCTTCAACATAAAACGAGCTTTCCAGCGCCTGATAGGAAGGCCAGAAAAAGAAAATCAGCGTGATGGCGATCTGCGGTGCAACCAACAAATACGGCAGCAGCTTGGATCGGTAGACGACGCGTTTCTGCATGTCAGATCTCGGCAGTCAGTGGGATCAAAAACGCGGCCCCCTACAATCAGAGGGAACCGCGCCATGAGGGGGTATCTTAGCTGTTCGCGCCCTGGAACTTACGCAGCAGCGTGTTACCGCGCTTCACAGCGTCATCCATTGCGGTCTTGGCATCTTTTTCACCCGACCAGACAGCTTCCAGTTCTTCGTTGATCACATCGCGGATCTGAACGAAGTTGCCAAAGCGCAGACCTTTCGAAGCCGGTGTCGGCGCGTTCAGGCTCAGCTGTTTGATGGCGGTGTCGGTGCCCGGATCGGTTTCATAGAAACCCTGTTCCTTCGACAGCTCATACGCCGCCGTGGTGATTGGAACATACCCGGTGGTCTGGTGCCAGTAGGCCTGCTGTTCGGGCGCTGAAACGAACTGGAAGAATTCAGCCGCGCAGGTGTATTCGGGTTGCTCGTGGCCGTTCAGAACCCACAGGGTCGCACCGCCGATGATCGAGTTCTGCGGCTCGTCTGCCAGAGAGGAATCCAGCGGCAGCATGGCCTGACCGAATTCGAAGTCCTTGATGTCGCTCTTAAAACCACCGTAATAGGCCGAAGAATTGATCCACAGCGCAGTCTCACCGTTCACGAATTGCCCACGGCTGTCTCCACGGCGACCGCCATAGACGAATAGACCTTCTTCGCCCATGTCTGCGATGCGCTGGATGTGATTTACAACGGCATCGTTGTTGAAGGTGAATTCGGTCGACAGGCTGGCGAAGCCGTTTTGCTCGGTGCCCATGGCAACATTGTGCCAGGCCGAGAAATTCTCGATGTTCGACCAGGATTGCCAGCCGAACGAAAACGGCTTTTCGACACCATTGGCCTTCAGTGCGCGCGCAACTTCTTCAACTTCGTCCCAGGTGGTCGGAACGGCAACACCTGCCGCATCCAAAGCGGTCTTGTTGTACCACAAAACCGGGGTCGATGAGTTGAAGGGCAGTGACAGAAGGTTGCCGTCGGTATCAGTGTAATACGAAATCACGGCGGGCAGGTATTTCGACTGATCGAAGTCGATACCCGCGTCTTTCATCAGTTTGTGGACAGGGTAGATTGCGCCTTTGTCGCCTGCAGCCATCATGGTGGCGGTGCCGACTTCGAACACCTGAACGATATGAGGCTGTTCGCCCGCGCGGAAGGCGGCAATCGCGGCGGTCATGTTCTCGGTGT
The DNA here is from genome assembly GCF_059612325.1 of Ruegeria sp. CDSA021. Classification (NCBI taxonomy): domain Bacteria; kingdom Pseudomonadati; phylum Pseudomonadota; class Alphaproteobacteria; order Rhodobacterales; family Roseobacteraceae; genus Ruegeria; species Ruegeria sp. CDSA021. The sequence goes on along the minus strand of NZ_JBXWQJ010000005.1, from coordinate 261,404 downwards.
AGTTGCCTTTGTAGGTCGAGTTGATCACGCAGCTGTCCGACTGAGCATTGAAGTCAGCAGCAAACTTGTCGGTGATTTCGCCCAACTGGCCACCCATGGCGTGCCAGAATTTAACTTCAGCCTTGTCGGCTGCAAAGGCGGCGGGGGCAGCGAAAACCGCAGCGGTCGCGGCAGCGTATTTCGTCGATGTTTTCATTGGATCCTCCAGGCTGGGTCACAAAGCGATATTGGGCAAGTCGTGTCATGTTCGACGCCTGTCCGCCGCCTACTGCGATTCTGTAACGTTCATATGAAATTTCTCTGTGTTCATATGAACTAAGATGCTGAATTAGCATCGGAGTTAGAGGTCAAATTGGATGGGTTTATTTCAAATGAACGCGTTGTTTCCTTTTCAAATACAGACGTCGGCCAGCACAGCTTGCTGAGCGCAACTGCATTGTTTCAAAAGCATTGGTTTTGAATGTGTGCTGGGCCAGCGACACTGAAACGGCAGGAAAAGCTTGATCCTCCCCGCAGGTTCGGGGCACATAACTGACGTTTCAAAGAAAGGTCTTTCGGTTCAAGATCAACTCTGCACTGTTTTGCAACCGGTTGCGGTAATTAGCCGATGGTGCATAATGAACTGACAATGAAAATCACCTCGACATCCCTTTCCTTTTGCCCTTGGAGTCACCGCCCGTGAGCGTGACCTTAAAAGACGTCGCTGCCCTTGCAGGTGTATCGCGATCTGCTGTTTCGCGCACCTTCACCGAAGGCGCCTCGGTCTCGGCAAAAACACGCAGCAAGGTCGAAAAAGCGGCACGCGAACTGGGCTACAGCCCGAATGCTCTGGCCTCGTCCCTAACGACCGGACGCACCAAACTGATCGGGTTGATTTCGAACAATTTTCACAACCCCATTTTCCTTGAGGTTTTCGATCAGTTCACCCGTGCCCTTCAGGAACGCGGCCTGCGCCCGTTGATCGTGAACCTGACGGATGAGACCGAACCCGCCAATTCGGTCCGAATGCTGCGGCAGTACTCGGTGGATGCGGCCATCGTGGCTTCGTCGACGCTGCCACCCAGCTTTGCCAAGGCGTTTCATGATGCTGGCGTGCCCGTGGTGCATACGTTTGGACGGTCGGCCACTTCGCCCGAAGTGCATGTCGTTGGAATCGACAACGCGGAATGCGGACGTATGGCCGCCCGCGAACTTTTGGCACGCAAATATACCCGCATCGGCTATCTGGGCGGACCTCAGGATGCGACCTCGGCCCTGGACCGGCATCGCGGCTTCATGGAGGAATTGTCCGGCCACCCTGAGATCGACGTGAGCCATTGTTTTGCCGGGGCCTACTCTTTCGAGGCTGGGCGGGCAGAAATGCTGCGCCTTCTCTCCGAAACTCCGGCCGAAGCTTACTTCTGCGGCGACGACATCCTGTCTATCGGCGCGCTATCGGCGCTGAAAGATCATGGGTTGAAGCCGGGTCAAGACATTGGAATCATCGGTCTGAACGACATGGAAATGTCGCGATGGGAAAACATCGACCTGACGACGATTCACCAGCCGATCAAGCAGATCATCACCTCATCCGTCGATCTGATTGTCGAGATGTTGAAAGAGCCTCAGCGCTATCCCGAGGCCCGTATATTCCCCTGCCGCGTAATTGAACGGGGCACATTGCGGCCCCGCCCCTGATTAGCGAAACATCGGCGGACGGGCGTCCTTCCAAGCCCCACCTGCTTTGCCCGAAGCAACGGCTGCATAGACCGCAGCGATGGATCTCACTCCATCCGCTGCCCCGGGCAGCCCGTCCCGGACTTCACCGCGAATTGCATCTGCCAGATCGCAATAGATATTGGCCACCGCCAGAGGGAATCCCTCGGGGTGCGCGATGGCGACCCGAGACAGACGCTGAACTTCGTCATGCAGATCGCCCTCGCCCTTTTCGATGATTTGGGTGCGCCCACCCACAGGCGTGTAAATCAACTGGTTGGGTTGCTCGGATGCCCAGCGCAGTCCGCCGGTTTCGCCAAAGACCTGAATATCAAAGCCATGTTGCCGTCCGATCGCCACCGATGATGTCCAAAGGCGTCCAACCGTGCCGCCTTCCATACGGAAGTTGATCATTGCATCGTCTTCCAACTCACGGCTGGAGATAGTCGAGGCCATATCGGCGGCAAGGGTCTTCACCTCGTCATCGCAGATAAAGCTGGCCATATGCAGCGCGTGGATACCGCAATCGGCAAACTGCCCAGAGATCCCTGCCATAGCTGGGTCATAGCGCCAGCGGACACGCGGGTTGTCTGCGTCGGTGGCGTCGCCATGATGACCATGGCTGAAGTTCGTCACAACCAACCGCACCTTGCCGATATCGCCTGCACGCACCATCGCACGGGCCTGACGCACCATCGGGTAGGCAGAATAGCAGTAGTTCACCGCGCAGATCTTGCCCGAAGCTTCGGCCACGCGGACGATCTCTTCGCCTTCTTCCACCGTCATGGTCATCGGCTTTTCGCACAAAACGTTGAAGCCAGCTTCCAAATAGGCCTTAGCAATCTCGAAATGGGTCGAGTTGGGCGTCGCAATAGTCACCAGATCAATCCGGTCATCCCGGTCTTTCTCGCCCGCCAGCATCTGTTGCCAGTCACCATAGGCGCGGTCGGCAGCAACACCCAGTCGCTGCGCGTATTCCCGGCCTGCTTCGGGCCGGTGATCCAGCGCGCCAGCGGCAAATTCAAACAGGCCGTCAGCCTGAGCGCCCAAACGGTGGGCAGGCCCAATCTGGCTGCCTTCACCACCCCCGATCATGCCCCATCTCAACTTAGCCATGGTCATCGTCTCTCTTTAGAATTTCATAGGTTAAGCGATCAGAAATCGCTGATGTCTTTCCATCGCCGCTGATCTGACGATGCCAGGGCAGCGGCCAGCACACGGTTCACCTCATGCCCATCGCAAAAGGTGGGCCAGGCCGCTTCTCCGGTGTGAATGGCCTGCAGGAAATCCTTGGCCTCGATGATAATCTGATCCTGATATCCGGTTCCGTGACCCGGGCCCTGACAGAAGGGTTCATAATCCGGGTGCGCGGGGCCTATCAGGATCTTTGTAAACCCGCGCGAAGCTTCGGGTCCTTCCCGCTTATACAGCCACAGCGCGTTCTGGTCTTCCTGATCAAACCGGATCGCGCCTTTTGTGCCTGATATTTCATAAGCGTAACCCATTTTCCGACCCGTCGCGACCCGGCTGAAATACAGATTACCCATAACCCCGTTTTTGAACCGGCACATCATCTGGGCATGGTCGTCATTTGTAACCTCGCCACCCGGGCGGGTTTTGTGCACCGTCTCCACATCGGCCATCACCTGCGCAATCGGGCCAACAAGTGCCATCGCTCCGTTGACCATATGCGGAGCCAAGTCTCCAATTGTGCCATTGGCCATTCCTGTCGTGCGCCAGGTGGCTGGGGCCTGCGGATCGGCATAAAAATCCTCGGTATGCTCACCCCTGAACCAAGTGATGTCACCGATCTCACCATCGGAGATCAACTGGCGGGCGTACTGGCTGGCGGGTGTGCGAATATAGTTGAACCCCACCATGTTCACGGCACCCGCGGCTTCGGCTGCCGCAACCATCGCCCTGCTGTCTTCAAGCGATGCTCCTAGTGGTTTTTCACACAACACGGGCTTGCCCAGATCAAAAGCCGTTTCGGCGATCTGACGATGCGTGGATTGAGGCGAAGCAATTACAATAGCTTCGACCTTGGGGTCTTCAACCAGCGCGCGCCAATCGTCAGTCGCGCGCGCAAAGCCATAGGCTGTCCGGTAACGTTCAGCGCTTTCGGGGCTGGATGCACAAATGACCTCAAGCCGGGGCCTCAACGCGGTGTTGAACACCGCACCAACTGCGGACATGGCAACTGAATGGGCCTTGCCCATATAGCCGCCACCCACAATTCCAATTCCGATTTCAGGCATCTGCAACGGCTCCGAACATATCATTTGCAACCGGTTGCAAAATCAGTATCGTGTGAATCGATTCAACGCAAGGTCCAAACTTTGCCGACCCCACTGTGCCGGAGGACATGACTTGAGCGCTTTGATAGACGGTATCAAAGGAAACCGCTTTGCCGTTTTCGGGCGAGCAGGCATGGACCTGTATGCAGACCCCATCGGTGTCAAAAGCGAGGATGCCGACACGTTCCATGCCGATCTGGGTGGTTCATCCGCAAACATATGCACCGGGTTGGTCAAGCTGGGCAGTCTGGCCTCGCTGATCACGTCTGTCTCGGATGATGCAGTTGGCCGGTTCTGCCTGAACCGATTGCGACACTATGGCGTCGATACATCCTATATCCGGGTATTGGGTGGTGAATATCGCATGTCTCTGGCTGTCTACGAAAGCCGGATCGAGAACTTTCAGAATGTCATCTACCGCAACGGGGCCGTCGATTTTCAGGTCACTGAAGAGGACATGGACAAGGTCGACTATTCATCCTTCTCGGCAGTCATCTCGGCAGGCACGGTTTTTGCCTCCGAGCCATCGCGCGGCGCTACGTTCCGTGCGTTCGAATACGCACGAGCTGTTGGTCTGCCAATCATCTTCGATATCGACTACCGCCCCTACAGCTGGCCCTCGCCCGAGGTAGCCGCCGAGATCCTGTCGCGGGCCGGAGACGCCAGCGACCTGATCGTCGGCAATGACGAAGAGTTCGGGTTCATGGCTGGAGGCATCGAAAAGGGCTTTGCCAAGGCCAAGGAACTGGCAGAAAAACCTGGTCGGCTGGTCATCTACAAGATGGGTGAAAAAGGCGCCGTCACATTGATGGACGGGCAAGAGATTGAAACCGGCATCTACCCGGTCACCGCCGTCAAACCCAATGGGGCTGGCGACAGTTTCATGGCGGGCCTATTGGCTTCAATTGCTACCGGGCACGACCTGAAAGACGCTGTCATGCGCGGTTCGGCCTGCGCATCGATCGTGGTGTCAAAGCCAGGGTGCGCGCCAGCCATGCCCACGACCGCTGAACTGGATGCGTTCCTCGCCTCACACCCCGGCCCAACCACATAGGAGACTCCCATGCACATCGCGCCCTATGACAACCAGAACAAGCCAATCGTCGACGCCGATGATCCAAATGTCCCGTTGAACTATTTCAACATCGTCAAACTGAAAAAGGGCGAAGCGTTCGAATATCAGGTTCCCGGCTATGAGACCTGCATCGTGCCCGCCACCGGCAGTGTCGACGTGGACGTCGAAGGCGTTGCCTTCGCGAAGCTGGGCAACCGGGGCGAAGATGTCTGGGATGGCGACCCCGAAGGTGTTTACGTGCCCGTCGGTGCAAAAGTGCAATTGGTTTGCGTTTCAAATGAAGCCGAAGTCTTCATTGCCGGTGCCAAATACGACAGGGTGCTGGACCCGTTCGATGTGCGCGAACACGACCTTGTGCAATACGGCAGCGACGACACCAAAACTCACCGCAAGATCAAACATATCCTTGGCCAGAAACAGCACGACAGAGTTGGCCGCCTGCTGGTAAGTGAGCTGTTCACCGTTGGTCAGGGCGGCTGGTCAGGCTTTCCCAGCCACAAGCACGACACCAACCGCCTGCCGGACGAGACCCGCCATGACGAGACCTATAATTTCCGCTTCAAGCCCAACTGGGGCTCGGGCCTGCAGATGTTGCAACGCGAGGACAACGAACCGGGCGATGCCTATCACATCGTGGATGGCTCAACGATCTGTATCGACAACGGTTATCATCCTTGCTGCGTTCTGCCGGGTTATGAGATGTATTATTTCACCATCCTCGGTGGTCTGACCCAGCGTTCGTTGGTGCAGTATTTCCAGCCCACTCATGCCTATCAGATCGAAACGATCCCAGGCATCAAAGACATGATCGCGAAGTTCAAATGACTCTCGTCACACTGAAAGACGTCCTGCAACCTGCCTATGAACAAGGTTACGCCGTGGGCGGGCTTGTCACCCTCGGCTGGGAAGACATGCGCGCCTATGTGGCAGCGGCCGAGGCGGAAAATGCACCGGTGATCCTGCAAGCCGGCCCCAGTTGCCGCGAACACACGCCGCTGCCCGTACTGGGTAAAATGTTCCGGTATCTCGCCGAAAACGCGTCGGTTCCGGTCGTTGCACATCTGGATCACGGCTATACGTTCGAAGACTGCAAGATTGCGCTGGACAGCGGTTTTACCTCGTTGATGTTCGACGGGTCGCGCAAACCTTTGCAACAAAACATCGACGAGACCGCCGCGATTGCCGAGATGGCTCATGCGGCCGGCATTTCATGTGAGGGCGAGATCGGCTTTGTCGGTTATTCCGGCGGTGAAGGATCCAATGGCACCGACCCCGAGGAAGCCGCGAAATTCGCATGTGAAAGCGGAGTGGACGCGATGGCGATTTCGGTCGGCAATGTTCACCTTCAGCAGAACAAGGAAGGTGGTTTGGACGAGGCGCGTATCGCCGAGATCGATGCCATGACCGAAGTACCCCTGGTCATTCACGGCGGGTCGGGTGTGCCGGTGGAGCAGCGCATGAAGCTTGCACAAAAGACATCGATCTGCAAGTTCAACATCGGGACCGAGCTGCGAATGGCGTTCGGCCATGCCATGCGCGAGGCTGTCAACCGCGATCCGGATCGGTTTGATCGCGTCACTATCCTGAAAGAAACACACGACCCGGTCGAGGCCGCTGCCCGCACTGTGATCCGTGCCTTTGGTGCCCCGCCGCAAAGGTAAAGCGCCCAAACTCCCTTAGATCGTGAAGGCAGCCCTGAAGGCATCAAGCGCTGTTTCCGGGTCGCCCGCGGCAGTCGCCTCGAGGCCGACGGGGCCACGATAACCCATATCCTTGAGCGCCCGCGCAACAGCGGCATAGTTGATCTCTCCGGTTCCCGGTTCACACCGGCCGGGGTTGTCGGCAACCTGAATCTCTCCGACCCACGGCAGGCATTTCTCACACCTGCGGATCAGGTCGCCTTCCCCGATCTGTGTGTGATAGAGGTCCAGATTGATCAGAAGACGTGGATGATTGACTGAGGATACCAACGCCAGAACATCCCCGGTCGATCCAAAGGGACAACCGGGATGATCCAGCAGGTTCAGGTTCTCAAGCGTAAAAACAACATCTTCTTCTTCGGCCAGATCACAAATGCGGTGCAAAGTGTCCCGTGCCTTCAGCCACATGTCACCGGTCACGACATCATGCTGCCAGATCGGAATTCCACCATCACCCAGACCGGTGCCGTGCAGGTTCAGACGATCCACGCCCAGACGCTTGCCAATCTGCACGGTCTCACGCGCCGATGCCAACAACATGTCAGCCCCTTCCTCATCCGCAAGACGGCCCTGAAGATACCCGTCCATGATCGTGTAATTCGCGCCAACGCGTTCCAACTTGTCCAGATCCCACGCTGGCCAGTTCCACAGGCCGACACCAAACCCCATCTCGGTCAGCCGCGCAGCGCGCCAATCCATGGGTTTATCCAGCCACAGCATCTCGGCACATGCCGCCAGTTGAAAGGGTTGAGACATGTCAGCTCTCCAATTGTTCTGAATGGTTCAGATCGAGCCACCCTCGACCATGAAGTTCCCAGCGCTGCACATGGCAGCATCGTCAGAGGCCAGAAACAGCACCATCCGCGCGACATAGACCGGTTCAATCGGGTCCGGCAGGCACTGACGGTCCACCTGCTTGGCCAGCGCCTCGGGCGTGACCCACAGATCTTTCTGACGGTCGGTCATGATCCAGCCGGGCACGACCGTATTCAAACGGATGCGGTGATCACCCAACTCGCGCGCCATGGTGCGGGTCAGACCGTGTACTGCGGATTTGGCGGTGGCGTAGGCCGGAAATCCCGCGCCGGCCTCCCACCAGGAATTCGAGCCAATGTTGACGATCGAGCCTTTGCCCTTGGCGATCATACCCGGGGCCACGGTCTGAATGGCAAAGAACATATGGCGGATATTGGTCGCCATGCGCTCGTCCCAATACTCGGGCGTCACATCGCGCCAGTCGTGGCGGTCATCGTGGGCGGCGTTGTTGACCAGTACATCCGCTTCTCCCAACTCCTCTACCAATTGCCCCAACGCATCCTGCATGGCATCGATATCGCGCAGATCGCATTGGGTGAATGCATGCGCGCCGTTCAGCTCCGACAGCAAAGCAAGCCCGGCATCAGCGTTGAGATCCAGAAACCCGACCTTTGCCCCCTGATCGGCAAAAGCGCGAACGGTTTCCGCGCCAATTCCCCCGGCCCCGCCGGTTATGAAAACCGTTTTGCCTGCAAGGCTTGGGTAATTGGCGAAATCTTTGCTCATCCGTCACGCTCCATGATCCATTCGACCTCGGGGGCCGGTACAAATCGCCACTTCCGCAGGGGCCCTGCCATGACATTCAGATAGTACATCTCAAACCCATAGGGCGCGCCGCAAGGGTGATGACCGCGCGGGACGGTCACAACATCGCCATCAGAGACCGCCATCGTCTCATCCAACTGTCCGTCATCCGTATAAACCCGCTGTATCCCGAACCCGTTTGCAGGGTTGAGACGATGATAATATGTCTCTTCCAGATAGGTCATCCGGGGGAAGTCATCCTCGTCATGACGGTGGCTGGGATACGAAGACCAGTGCCCATTTGGCGTAAACACCTCAGTCACCAACAAACTGTCGGCGTAGTCCTCGTTCTCCATCGCTATGTTATTGATGTATCGCGTGTTCACGCCCTTACCGCGTTCGGTGAGTGTGATGCCATCCGGCCCAATGCGGCGCGCTTGGTGACCGCCTTTGCCCGGAGCCGAGCACACGGCCACAACGCAATCGCTTTCCGCCACCGCTTCCCAGTCCGTCCCGTTCGGCAGATACAAACAATGCGGTGGCGTCTTTTCGAACACGTTCATTCGGTCGCCCAACACGCCCCAATCCTGCCCGGCTCCGGTGATCTTTGCCTTGCCTTCGACCATCACGAGAATGACCTCTCGGTCCCCAGTGGCCTCGGCCGCCCTGTCCCCTACCTTCAGGTGATAAAGCCCGAAACCCACATACCGCCACCCGGCGCTGGCTGGCGTGATGTCATGCACCTTGCCACGGGTGCCGAAGGGTTTCTTGAGCAGATCTGCCATAGTTCTTCTCCGATTGGAGCGGGCTCGTTGGTCCGCCCGTTTGGGCCTTAAACGGCTTGTCGTGACTGCAATGCTGAAAGAGCGTCAGAAAGTTCTGTATCGCTCCACCCGTCGGATAGGGCGCGGTGCAGGATGTCCGCCTGACTGTCTGGCGCGTTGCCACCAACCGGTGGGTCCGTATCAAGGTTGGTCGGGAAGGGATAGCCCTCGGCTGTTGCCCCGATAGCAGCGTCGATTTCCGCGGCGCTCAGATCGCCGCGTTGCCTCAAGGCCGACAGCGCAGGAAACACGGCCTGTGTCATCGCAGTACGATTAACGGCTTCCATCGCGCGCCCGAAAGTTGACGACACCTGAAGCAGGTTGGCCATCCTGTGAATGTTGTTGCTGCTATTCTCACCCGCTGCGTGGAACAGCGCGGGATTGAAGAACACCGCGTCCCCTTTGTTCAGCGGCAACTGGATGTAGGCTTGCTCGAAATGATCCCGATGCGCCGGGTCATGAAATGCCAGATACCCCGGCGCGTAGAGCTGCGAAAACGGCAACAGTTTGGTTGGACCGCTTTCCACTGGCATGTCGCAATGCGCAACCGCCCCCTGCAAGGTCAGCGAAGCCGTCACCAGATGGGCATGCGCCGGATACCGCGCGGCACTGTCCGCCGTTTGGAAGCCCAGATGGTAATCCCGATGCGCCTGTTGTGCTTTGCCACCGGGTCGCACCTGATTGACCTGCGCGGTCATCTGGTAATTCGGCCCCAGCCAGGCCTCGCACGCCGCTGCAATAGCCACATTCCCGAAATACAGCGCAAAGCCCTCTGGGTCACGCATGCACTGCTTTTGCAATGCGTTCCATATCCGGTCATTGGCGCCCCAGGCCGCAAAGTGGTCGCCCTCACCACCTGCGCCCTCGCGTTCCTCCTTGATGATCTGTTGGAACACTCCGGTCGCCCGGTCGATCACGGAAGTATCCGCAAAAGCGCCGCTAAGAACGATCACGCCCGCCGATTTATCAAGCACGCGCGCCCATTCTGCCAGCAGCGCTTTTCTTTGATCTGCATTCTCCAAAGCGGGGCGCAGCGCGTGCATGTCGTAGATCGGAACGTTCTTTTCCACCGAAGCGGCATGAGGGACCACATCGAGCGTCAGGTTTTGCGAGGTCAACACCTTGAATTCATCCAGATCACAGGACTCCCGGTCGAAATAACCGACATATCCAAGTTCCTGATGTACCATGACATACTCCTCTTTCATGGCTTCGGTGTTGCCCCTTGGGGCGGTGATTCAGGTGGTGATCTCCAGCCCTGCCTTGCCGCAAACTTCGACGATATGGTCGTAACCCATTTTGGAGTACTCATAGGGCGGCGCCTTGGCGGGGTCCTGCTCTGCCTCGACCACGATCCAGCCGTTATAGTCCATCGCTTTCAACGCATTGGCTACGGCCTGAAAATCGATGCAGCCATCACCCGGCACTGTGAATGCACCGGCGATCACTGCATCCAGGAAACTTCGATTGTTCTCGCGTGTGTCCTGTACGATTTCGGGTCGGATATCCTTGAAATGTACATGATGAACCCGGTCGCCCCAACGGTTCAGTGTGGCCATCACATCGCCGCCACCAAACAGCAGATGGCCCGCATCGAAGCACAGCTTCAATTCGGGGCCGGAACCCTCCATCAGCCAGTTCACTTCATCTTCGCTTTCGATGATCGTACCCATGTGATGGTGATACGCCATCGGCATACCCTGATCTGCCATCCATTTGGCAAGTTCGGTTAGCTTACCCGCATAGGCCAAAACCTCGTCTTTGGACAATTTAGGGCGGTCATTGACCGGCGTTCCAATCTGCCCCTGAACGGTATTGGAACACTCGGCATAAACGATGCACGGACTGTTCAGCGCAACGAATTGTTCGACCTGTTCGCGCACGACGGCGATCTCGGCGTCAAGGTCATTGACCAGCGTGCTGCCCGAGCACCAACCGCCGCACAGTGCAATATCGCTGGCATCCAGATAGGCGCGTAGCCCTTCGGTGTCGGCAGGCATCCGCTGCCCACGCTCAACGCCGGTATAGCCAATCTCACGGGCTTCTTTCAGCGCCTGCTCCATCGTATAGGCAGCAGTCAGATCCGGTAGGTCGTCATTCTGCCAGGCAATCGGAGAGATACCGATCTTCACGCTCATTTCGTGTTTCTTTCCTTGATGGCGACCTCATAGGCCGCGCGCTTTTCATTCACTTCCGGGCGGATGCTGACCTCGGGCACCGCCACTTCCCACCATGTTCCACCATATTCGGTCGAGGGGTAGGGATCGGTGTCGATCACCACAACGTAGGGGCCTTTGACATCTGCACGCTTGGCCAGCGCGTCCTCAAGCTCTGCAATTGAACTGACTTTGACCGAGGTCGCTCCCATCGCCGCAGCATGAGCTGCAAAGTCGATGGCTGATGACGTCTCATGAACCGTGTGGTCGAGAAGGTTGTTAAACTCGGCCCCGCCCGTGCCCATCTGCAAACGGTTGATGCAGCCAAAGCCCCGGTTGTCGGTGACGACAACAGTGAACGAAATCCCCATCATCGCCGCCGTCGCCATTTCCGAGTTGGCCATCATATAAGTACCGTCACCGGTAAAACAGATCACGTCCCGATCCGGCTGCGCCATCTTGATGCCCAAGGCACCCGCGATCTCATAACCCATGCAGCTGAAGCCGTATTCCATGTGATAGGCACCAGGGCGCGGAGCTTTCCACAGCTTGTGCAGCTCACCCGGCATTGTGCCGGCTGCGCACATCGCAACGGTGTTTTCATTGGCCGCCCTTTGCACGGCACCGATCACCTGCATATCCGTGGGCAGCGCGTTGCTGTCTGTCGGCGCATCGGTCAGCGCGTCAACTTTGCCAAACCAATCGGATTTCAACGTCGCAGGCAGGTCTGGCGCGCGATGATTACCCAGCGCCTCGGCCAGTTCATTCAGTCCAACGCGCGCGTCGGATTGCAGTGGCATCGCACCGTGCTTTTCGGCGTCATAGGCGGCGGTGTTCAGGCTGATCAACTCACGCTCGGGGTTGGCAAACAAACCCCAAGACCCGGTGGTAAAATCCTGAAACCGGGTGCCAACACCCAGCACAAGGTCGGCCTCGGCACAGATATCGTTGGCAGGTTCGCCACCTGTCACACCGATTGGGCCAATGTTCAGCGGATGATCCCAAGCCAGCGCGGATTTACCCGCCTGCGTCTCGGCCACCGGGATGTTATGCGCTTCGGCAAAGCCTTGCAGCGCGGCAGTTGCGTCTGAATAATGCACGCCGCCACCCGCAACGATCACAGGGCGTCTAGCCGCCTTGATTGCCGCCACAGCCCGCGCCAGTTCACCTTCATCCGGGCGAATGCGACGCTGATACCAGACGCGCGGCTCAAAGAAGCTTTCGGGATAGTCGTAGGCCTCGGCCTGCACATCCTGACAAAAAGCCAGCGTCACCGGACCGCAGTCTGCCGGGTCCGTCATCGTGCGAAAGGCACGCGGCAGAGCTGTCAGCAGATGCTCGGGGCGTGTGATGCGGTCGAAATAGCGGCTGACCGGTCGAAAACAGTCATTCGCACTGATGGTTCCATCCGAGAACACTTCGGGCTGCTGTAGAACCGGATCAGGACCACGCGTTGCAAACACGTCTCCGGGCAGCAGCAAAACAGGCAAGCGGTTCACATGGGCCAGAGCAGCAGCGGTAACCATATTGGTGGCCCCCGGTCCGATCGAAGAGGTCACAGCCATCGCGCGCCTCCGGCCCAGTTGCTTGGCATACGCAATCGCACAATGCGCCATGGTTTGTTCGTTGTGGCCGCGGTAGGTTGGCAAACTGTCTTTTACGCCATGCAGCGCCTCACCCAACCCGGCCACATTGCCGTGGCCGAAAATCGCCCAGACACCGGCGATAAAGGGCTCTCCGGTCTCGTTCATCTGTGCCCCAAGATAGCGTACCAGAGCTTGCGCCGCGGTCAGTCGGACTGTCTTGCTCATCATGATCCCTCTCAACTCGGAGCCGCCGTCAGCGGTCCGCGGGTTTTCTCATTTGCGAAGGTGTCAGACCTTTTCAGGGCCTGAAAACAGAGTGGCGTCAGGTGCCACAACCCGAAGGATGCCCCCCTTGGGGGCACCCGAGTACTTTTAAACCGTACCGCCCAGCGATCCCTCAAGCTCGGCCATTTCCTGACCACCTGCCATCAGGTCCTGCAATTGCTCGGGCGTGATTTCACCACGGGTTGCCGTGCCCAACGTTTTGCCCCGATTGAGCACGGTGAACCGGTCACCCACCGCCAGTGCATGGCGTACGTTATGGCTGATGAAGACCACGCCAATACCATGGTTGCGCACTTTGTCGATGGTCGCCAGAACGTTCGACGTCTGGCGCACACCAAGGGCCGAGGTCGGTTCGTCCAAAATCAGGATCTTGGCCCCGAAATACACAGCACGGGCAATTGCAACAGTCTGACGTTCGCCACCAGACAAGGTACCGACAGCCTGATCCGGTCCACGCAGATTGATGCCCATCTTGCGCATCTCCTCCATGCAGACATCGTTTGCGTGATCCACATCGAACCGTTTCAGCAGGCCTTTACCCTTGGTGGGTTCGCGCCCCATGAAGAAGTTGCGCGTGACGCTCATCAGCGGGATCATCGCCAGATCCTGGAACACCGTCGCGATGCCTGCCTCCATCGCATCCCGAGGGGTGTCGAAATGCAAAGGTTTGCCTTCGAAAAAGATCTCGCCCTTGGTGGGTTTATGCACGCCGGACATGGTCTTGATGAAGGTCGATTTACCGGCACCGTTGTCGCCCAGCAAACAATGGCATTCACCCGGTTTGACGTCAAAGCTGACGCCGGCCAACGCGATGATATTGCCAAAGTGCTTTTCGATGTTCTTCATTTCCACGATGGGCGCCAGATCGGTCACCGTATCGCCGTGGTGGAACTTGGTATCTTCAGTCATATCAGCGCTCCCCGGTTACGCGTTTACGGATCGCATTGTTGAACAGAACGGCGATCAGAAGCATTCCGCCCAGGAAGACCTGGAACCAATCCTGATCGAAATCTGTATAGGTCAGGCCGATGACAACCATGCCGAAGATGATCGAGCCGAAGAATGCCCCGATGGCCGAGCCATAACCGCCCGTCAGCAGACAGCCACCGATTACGGCCGCGATGATCGCCTCAAACTCTTTCTGGAATCCGCGACGTGCATCAGTCGAGCCAGCATCGATCACCGTGATTATGGCCACCAGTGCCGCGCAGCATGCGGTCAGCATGAACAGCGAAACCTTGATCCGGTTCACTGGCACACCCGAGTTGGAGGCCGCAGTACTGTCACCGCCAGCCGCGAAAATCCAGTTCCCTGCAGGAGTGCGAAGCAGCACATAGGTTGCAACCAGTGCGAGCACGATGAACCACAGGATTTCGACCGGAATGCCAGGCACTTTGGGCGCACCGCTTTTGAAGGTATCAATCATGCCATTGGCTGCCAACCAGGAGAACAAGCTACTGAACGCTTCGCCCGAGAAGAACGGTGCCAGCCAGTCGTTTTCAACCACATCGCGCACGCCACGCAATTGAGTCGATCCTCCGGTGGCGGCCTTGAGGCCAACTAGTGACAGGCCGCGCAGGATGAACAGGAAGGCCAAAGTGACGATAAAGGACGGCAACCCGGATCGGATCACGATGTTGCCGTTTACCGCGCCAACGAGGCCCGCAAATACAAATGTCATGGGGATGGCGACGATCAGGGGCAACTGCCAGGTGACCACACAGACACCGAAGAACAAGCCTGCAAATGCCACCATCGAACCGATGGACAAGTCAAACTCCCCTCCGATCATCAGAAGGGCCGCACCTATTGCCAGAATGCCCAGCTGTGCCGCAGGTGTCATGAAGTTCATGATCCCGGCCAGAGTAAACATCGAGTCGTCTGCTGTGATGGCAAAGAAGATGACCACCAGGACAACACCGGCCATCGCACCGAGTTCGGGCCGTTTCATGAGCTTGGTCATGAAAGGTTCTTTTTTGACCCTTTCGTCCCCGGCAATTTGAGCTGAGTCACTCATCGTTTCCTCCCATTTGGGTGGGGACGGCGCTGCTGCGCCGCCCCGTTTGGTTCAGATTTCGACGCGGATCAGCGGATTCCCTGCGAAGACAGCTCAATCACCTGAGCAGCTTTGTCCTGAGTGATCAGGTTCGGACCCGAGGGCACGTTACCACCAGGCATCAGGCCGTATTTGGCGTGCAGACCCATGAAATTCACCGACAGGTACCCTTGCAGGTACTGCTGCTGATCAATGGCAAATGCCGCGTCACCGTCCGCGATCGATTGCAGGAAGTTGGCCGACAGGTCGAAGGACGCAACATTCACATCACGGCCCGAGCCTTTGACGGCTGCAACAGTCGGTTCACCAGCCGAGCTTGCACCCAGCGCCATGACTGTGTCGACGGCTTCGTTTGCGGCCAGGGCAGCGGAAACTTTCGACTCGATTTCCGTCGGGTCGTTCGAGGTCGGCAGTACTTCAACGTTACCGCCAAAGCCTTCTGCAAAACCGGCGCAGCGCAGGTCCAGCGCAACGTTTCCGACTTCGTGGTTCACACAGATCGCTGTTTTACCGCCCATCGAAGCGAGTTCTTCACCGGCGGCTTTGCCGGCATCAAACTCGTCCTGACCCACGTGCAGCAATGCGCCCAGGTCTTTCGAGACGTCAGAACCCGAGTTGATCGAGATCACCGGAATACCGGCGGCAACAGCACGTTCGATTGACGGGCCAAGCGCGTCCGCATCCGGGATCGAAACGATCAGGCCGTCCGGTTCCTGGTTCACGGCAGCATCAATCAACTGCGACATGGCCACCATGTCGAAGGTTTCCGGTGCACGGTATTCCACGTTCACGCCGACATCTTTACCGGCCTGCTCAACACCGTTTTTCACGACGTTCCAGAATGCGTCGTTGGCCTGACCATGCGACACGACCACGATTTCCTGCGCAAATGCAGGTGTCGCCAGAGCCAGTGCCCCAGCAGCAAGCGCGCCTTTAACGAATTTCTTCATTTCAGTTTCCTCCCAATGGTTCAGTCTGATCTTCTGTTGGGGTACCGGCCCCAATCATCCGGCTGCGCCGAATCTCAGTGGCTGCGGCGCTGGGCCGAGCTAACGTAAGTTTGAAGAAATTCGATCATTTTGCAACCGGTTTCAAAATTTCTTCCAATCGGATTGACCTACCGGCCTGCGCCGACAGCGTTGCAGCTTCGGCCATTGCCAAAGCTGCAACGCCGTCCTGCAACGTGACCGGAACCTCTGACCCGCCTTCAACGGCATCAACAAAAGCTGCCCACTCAACCCGGTAGGCCGTCATGTATCGTTCCAGGAAGAAATGGGTCGGCTTTGCCCCCACAACGCCGTCCACCGTTGATTTCACGACGGTGTTTTCCAGCATGTTCTGCGCCTGCAACAACCCGTCAGAGCCCAGCACTTCAACCCGCTGGTCATAGCCATAGGCCGCGCGTCGCGAATTCTTGATGACTGCAATCCGGCCATCCGCGTAAGTCATTGTGACTGCCGCTGTATCCACATCACCAACCGCACCGATTTCCGCATCCACAAGCGATGATCCAACCGCCGATATAGTCTGCGGCACATCGCCCATCAGATAATTTGCCATATCGAAATCATGAATCATCATGTCCCGAAACAGTCCGCCCGACACTTTTACGTAACTGACAGGAGGTGGCGCCGGATCAAATGAGGTGATCGACAAAAGCTCGGCCTTGCCAATTTCACCTGCGCTCAACCCGGCCTTCAACGCCGCAAAATTCGGATCAAACCGCCGGTTAAATCCAATCATCACAGGCATGCCGCGTGCAGATACTGTATTTAGACAGTCCATTGCCCGCTGTAGGTTTAGATCAACGGGCTTTTCGCACAGAACCGCCTTGCCTGCGCCTGTCGCAGCCTCGATCAAATCAGAATGCGTGTCTGTCGGAGTTGCAATCAGAATCGCATCAATTCCCGGGTCGGCGATGATCTCGTCCGAACTACGGGCTTTGGCGCCATGTTCGCTGGCTAGACTAGCTGCGGCATCGGGCAGAGCGTCGGAAACAGCTGACAGTATGCAACCCGGATGGGATGTAATCGCCTGCGCATGAACGCGTCCGATGCGCCCCGCGCCCAACAGTCCGACCTTCAACATGCGACTCTCCCGAATCTTGGTGTTGCGCGCAACAATGATTCTCTTTGCAACCGGTTGCAATATCTTTTTTCGTAACGCTGGCACTTTTGCGCGCCGAACTCGAAAACCCCTAAAACTGCGAAGCGGTCTTGAAATCGGAAAGCCCTGCCAAACTTCGCGCGCTGAAATCCGCGCAAACTCGACCCTACGGGAATCCCCCAATATCGGAGCACGATGAATCAGGTTAATGATTGATTAAGGAACACACACTACCACTCTGTGACCCCTTAAAGGGGCTGGCATGACCCCCTCGTCCAGCCCCTTATACACCACCAAGCAGCCACAACAGCGTCCCGGATCAAGGCCCTGATCATCTGTGTCAGATATCTGTTGGAAAATGGCGGTCTCTTAAGGATTCGAACCCTCAACCTGCTGATTCCAGATCAGGCGCTATATCCAAAAATATTATATATATTCAGTGTCTTATACTGCTGCCCGTAAAACCTTGTCCCAAGGGTGTCCCGCTTGTAGGCTGAAACCATGGGAAAGGCAGCAACAAACAAGGACAGGCTGGACCAAATCGAACGCGCGTTTGGCAAGAAGCCAGGCGACGTGCCACAGACCGAGCAGGATGCAAAAGAGTGCGATACCTTGATAGAGGGATATCTGGTCAGGGACGACCCGGCACCGGCTGGTCCGTACCGGGCGAGTAAATGGACGATCTAAAGGGGGATTTCGAACAATGACGACCCGAAATGCCTCACGTTACGCGAAATACCCTGACAACCCGCTGTTGGCGACGCAGCGCGGTGGTGGGTTCAATCCTCAACTGCTGAACATGTACCTGTCATGCCTACCGCCTGACGTGGCCGCTGATTACCGGGCAATGGTTGACATAGATGGGTCTCTGATCCTGCTGCACGTCAGAGGCGGTATTACTGGCGCAAGAAGGTGCTGCGCGAGTTGACCGAACACTTTGGACCGATGCTTGGCCCTGACAACTGGAACTTTCGGTTCGGGTGTTTCTATTGCGGCACCGAGTTTACGCCACACCGGAAAGGCCACGTGTTCTGCACACCGACCTGCCGCAAGAACAGTCATCGGTTCTGGAAGGGTGAGAAGCGACGGGCCTTTGCATTGTCTGACCAGTACGAGCGCGCCAATGCGATTATTGCGATGGCGTTGGGTCGGTCTGACAGGCTCAAGCGGATCAAGTCCAGATTTGAGCGCATTGCGCGATTGTATGACGAGGCCCACACATGACGAGTTTGCACCGAAGCCCTGCCGAGTTTCTGGCAGCCCTAGCCCCGAGACACACAGGCTAAGTTTCTGGAAGACCAGTTATTGCAGTTTACCCCTTCTGGCTACATGGGCCGTTACAGCCCTGACAGGGCCGACGCGGCGATTCATGCGATCAACGTGTTGGGCGGCGCAAAGGCCCCGCCCTTGGTTGCGGCCTCGGTCGCCCCGGATCGCTTAAAACGCAGCTCTCGCGATACCACAAACCTAAACACTGCACTTTGGGCATCTCGGATAACGCAAGGGCAGCTATCCATCCCGATCCAGTCATCCGACAAAAAGCCTCAGATGACCGAGTCGAGCCCAAAGCGGACATACCCAACCTCCGCAAAATGTGTTGCTTGATAAAGGGCAGACTGTCCGCCACTCTTTCCAGATTAGTAGTTTGGGGTTTTGTCATGACGGATAGTTTTGACGTTATTATCGTTGGCGTCGGAAGTGCTGGATGCGTCCTCGCCGCTCGTTTGACCGAAGATGTGAAGCGTTCCGTTTTGTTATTAGAGGCCGGCGGATCGAACGACGACCCCCGGGTTTCCACACCCGCCAAATTTGGCGCGCTCACCAATACACGCTTCGATTGGGCCTTTCGGACCGCTCCGCAGGGCGAGCTTTCGGGACGCCAGATCGCCTATCCGCGCGGTCGATGTATCGGCGGCACTGGTTCGATAAACTATATGATATACCTGCGCGGGCATCCGGTAGACTACAACACGTGGTCCCAAATGGGCGCAACGGGCTGGGGATGGGACGGTGTGCTGCCCTACTTCAAGAAGGCTGAGAATTGGGAAGTCGATGGAGATCCGTCGATCCATGGGGACGGCGGACCGCTGACTGTGACTAAGCCAGGCGAGCGGTCGCCCTTAACCGAGACATTTATAGAAGCCTGCCAGCAGGCCGGGATTCCATTTAATGGCGATCTGAATGGCATGGAACTGGACGGCTGTGGTTATTTCCCCGCGACCTTGCAAGAGAACAGGCGGGGCAGCACCGCGCATACATACCTCTCTACGGCGATGGGGCGTCCCAATTTGACCGTTGTGACAGGCGCGACGGTCATGTCATTGCAGTTTAAGGGCAGTTCTGTGACCGGCGTGAATTATGTCGCCAAGGGAGAACTGAACCATGCAACTGCGCAGGAAACCGTCTTAGCGGCGGGCGCCATAGGCTCACCACAGATCCTGCAACTCTCAGGAGTTGGCCCAGCAGACCTGTTGAACGATGTCGGCGTCCCGGTGAAGCATGACCTACCCGGCGTGGGCGAAAATCTGCAGGATCACTTTCATTACCGCGCCCGTTGGGAAATTGATCAGCCCTTGACTTTCTTTGGCCGAAGCTCTGAGCAAACCGCGGAGATTGAGCGCCTCTACTCGGAGGAGTCGCGCGGTCCCCTGACAACGAACCACTTTGAGTCTGGTGCATTTCTGAGATCCGGACCCCATGTCGATATTCCCGATATAGAACTGCTTATGATCCCATATTTCATAAGCTTGGGAGCCCCGGAGTATCGCCCACCGGATCGCCACGGTTTCACAATCTCTGGTTTTCCGACCCGTCCTTGGAGTCGAGGGCGTGTGACTATAGCATCAAACGACCCATTGGATCGGCCCATTATCGATCCTGGATATCTAAGCGATCCGGCGGATGTCGATCTGATGCGCTCGATCATCAAGGAAGCGCGGAAGATTGTATCACAGGAAGCCTTTTCGAAGCTTAATCCGGTTGAGATATCTCCGGGGGCGGACACCCAGAGCGACGAAGAACTTCTTGCGGACATTCGTGAGATTTCGTCGACGTCCTTTCATCCCGTTGGCAGTTGCAGGATGGGGCAAAGCGATGATTGCGTCGTAGCTCCTGACTTGAAAGTGCACGGGCTTGAAGGGTTGAGCGTTGCCGATGCGTCTGTGATGCCGCAAATGAACACCGGACACCCCAACGCGCCGGTGATTATGATTGCTGAAAAAGCTGCCGACATGATCGCTGGGCGCGTTTGAGTGAAATAATTGCTAAGCATCAGACAACCGATTTTTTGTGACAGGATCAGGCCCCGACCTAGAACCGCAGACCGAAGCCTATCGAAAAACCGGAAAATCCTTCGGCAACTACACCGTTTAACATTACACGTCCCGCTTGAACGGCTGGCAGACCGGTCAGGCGAGTATCAATCTCAAGTCCTACGCCAGCTGTGGCCAGCCAATCGGTGCCTAGAACGGTTACACTGTCGCCGTGATACAGCACAACACCAGCATCCAGAACGAGTTGTGTTGGGAGTTCGAAGAGATTGACGTTTTCCAGCGGATAGCGATGACGTGAGAACAGGGTTGTTTGGTTTGAACTCGCACTTGCGTTCCCAGCCTCAGGCTCGTTGATCGGGTTAAAATCCAAGAATGTTTGACGGATACGATATTCCCCCTGCCACGATCCAAATTGCGCCTCTCGGAAGATACCAAGCGAAGCACCAACCCCGAATGCGTTTAAGTCTCCGTCGATCAAATCGTTGGAGCTAGATGCCGAACGCAGCAATGGAAAGCCGCCAAGAAAAGCATCCGCAGTCACTTGGCCAAGTGAAAGATGTCCGACCGGACGAACTTTCCACTCGTTTACCAATGGAAATTCCCAACCGATGCCGACCGTTGCTGCCACGCTTGACCAAGTTACATCCAACTCAGTGTCGGGGGCGATCTCTGGAAAGAAGAGTACCGGGTTATATTTTTGATAGGCAACAAGACCCTCTACATACAGCCCGTTTTCAAGTGGCTTGTAACCTCCTCGCAGTTGCGTCGAGCGTAGACTCTTGGCACCTCCGGAAGCATCAAGAAAAGAAAACGAGGATAAAGTCTCGTTTGGGGTGGCGGCGATACTCAAGACAGACAAAGCCGCTCGCGCTGCGGCCTCAGAGGCATCAGGGTCCACGCTTTGAGCATTGGATGGACTAGTTGAACTTGCAGTTGAAAACACCGCGAATGCAAGAAATCGTCTCAATGTACAGGCTCATTTGTTGGATCAAATGGAAGACTTAGCGATGTCCCTTAAGCTTAGCATTGCCGGGATAAGAATGCCCCGCCTTTTGCCATATTTGTTTTGCTGTTAGGCAATTTGGTCTCGATTGTGAGGGTCTCGCCCCCAACTGCTTCCTTAACCGCCTAAGAGGGGACCTAAATTGGGGAATACCAGTCAGCAATGTGAATTGAACCCGTCGCCGCAATGTCCGCTCCGCATTGATAACCCGTATCCAACAAAAAGTGGCAGGTGACAGCTTCTAGCCCAAAGCGGCCAAATGGTCAGCAAAACCCTGCCGTCGCAGCGGAACACGGAATTCGCCTGACAGTGGAAAAGACAGTGTCGACATTTTTGGCGTGAAAATATTTGGTGGTCTGAACGCGTAACCAAATATTTGTCGTCAAATATCAAGCATAAGCT
Source organism: Ruegeria sp. CDSA021 (assembly GCF_059612325.1). Lineage (NCBI taxonomy): Bacteria > Pseudomonadati > Pseudomonadota > Alphaproteobacteria > Rhodobacterales > Roseobacteraceae > Ruegeria > Ruegeria sp. CDSA021. Next base: position 239,387 of record NZ_JBXWQJ010000005.1, on the reverse strand, counting down.
CTAGACGTCGTATAGATCAGTCTTTCCAAGTCGGATAGCCCTACTCAGGCACTATGTTGTGATTAATCCTGAACAGATTCTTTGGATCATAGCTGCCTTTTATTTTCGATAGCTTCTCGCCGTTTAGGCCGTATGCACCAGCAATATGATCCGCTTCGTCTTCGGGCATAAAGTTTACATACGCGCTACCGGTCGCATGAGGCCGCATCTGATCATAAAGTCCCCGCGCCCACGCAATGCACTCATCATCCTTGTTCGAGTCTTCCCAACGAGTGTGAACATTCATTATGAAGTGTGCTGATCGTTGCGGATAAGCTGTTGAGTGGGGTTCAATGCGTGCCATTGCGCCACCTACATGCGCAATAAATACTTCGCAAGCAGGGTCGGGAAGGCTGGAAACCGCCTCGAGAAGACCTGCGATTGCTTCCGAAGAAAGCGCTTCGAAATCATGGCTTTTCCAATAGTTCCGAGCGCCCGGTGTAAGCAAAGGGTCGAATGCTGCTTGCCAGTCTACAAACTTGTGAGGTGAGATGACGTCGGCAATCGGTTCTCCTAGCGCGCGCAAGCCCGACATGGCTTTTTCACCATCGTCTATAGGACCACTGTAGCAAGCCGCAAAAATCAGCACCTCTCTCCCATGCCACTCTTCTGGTAGGAACGGGAGAGGAGGAGCTTTTCGCATCACGCTCCAGACGGTCAGCTCATCGGGTGAGTCCTCTGCAATGGCTGCGAATTCTGCAAGCAGCTCTGGCGCCTTTTCGATCGGGTGAACGATCAGACCCGACAGAACATCGGGCCCAAGATCATGCAACTGGAACTCGAATGAGGTCACGACGCCGAAATTGCCGCCTCCACCTCGGATGGCCCAGAAAAGCTCCGGATGGCTTGTGGGCGAGGCGCTGACAATCGTCCCGTCTGCCGTCACAACTTCTGCCGACAGAAGATTGTCAATCGTCATTCCGAATTTCCGCGTCGTCCACCCAAAGCCGCCGCCAAGGGTCAGACCAGCGATACCAGTTGTCGAATTGATGCCGACTGGGACAGCAAGCCCATGAGCCTGGGTTTCGCGATCTACATCGCCAAGCAATGCACCCGGTGCAACCCGAGCAGTCTTGTTGACAGGGTCCACGTGTACTGATTGCATCTGGGACAGATCGAGCAATACTGCCTCGTCTGCGACAGCGTGCCCTGCAATTTGATGCCCACCTGATCGGACTGACATTATGAGGTTGGCGTCCCTAACAAAGTTTACAGCTTTCTGTACGTCGCTCGCCCCCATCGCGCGGATCACGAACCCAGGGTGACGTTCGAACATGCTGTTCCATGTAGTTCTTGCGCCTTCATATTCCGGAGTGCCCTGTAAGTAGACGCCGCCGCGAAGCGAAGAATTAAGCGCATCCAAAGCGTCTTGATCCACAGTTGCCGTGTTTCCGTCGAGCGTTTTTATGTCGTACATGCATAGGCCTCCCTGTTTTCAGGTCAGGCTTCTTGCGCGGCTGCCTCATATAGTTGTGACTTCCGATGCGTTGTCCCGCAGATAAATCGCCTCGGATTAGGGTTTTGAACTGCGAATACTCAGGCGAATATTCCGGGATCTATCTGATCCACGGGTGTTATGACATCGGCTGGGATGTTAAGGCGCTCGGCCGCCTTTCTGAGACTTTCCTCGTCAGGGGCCTCATACAGGCAGTATGTTTTGCGCTTGTCTGCGCTGAGGAACGAGAAAATCCACTCGACCCCGACTTCGTCATTGATCTCTTTGATGTGAATTTTGTCGTCGTCGCTGACGTTCAGCTGCTCGGCAAAATTTCTCTCAATTATGTACCTTGGCATAATGCTCCCCCAAGCATCTAAATGACTTTAAACAGCTACTCCCTCGAGCTTTGACCTAAGGGAAACCATACTCAATCGCTGTGAAATTGCCAACGCTTCCCCTTCTAGTTGAAACGCTAGTTCCAAATCATTCGTGCGGCCCCGTTGCCTTAGCGCGGATGCATATGCTGCCTTGCTGTGCGCAATCCACGGTGGGCATTTCATGCGCGTGTCTATTTCGATGGCCTTATGGAACATCCTCTCAGCGGCGTCCCAGTTTTTCAGCACCGTTGCCAGATTGCCCAGACGTCTTGCAGCCGCCCCGGCGCAAACTGTTGTTGCCCCAGCGGTGATCGTCAGCTCTTCGTATGGGGTCAGCATGTCATAGAGGGTCTCAGCATGTCCCAGATGCTCGACTGCGACACAAATGTCAGCAAGATAAGACAAAGTAGTTGAAAACATTGCATCAAGGGGAAGATTGAAGCCATTCTCTGCCATTTCATTCAATATGCGTTCAGCTGGTTCCTTGTATCCCAACTCGGCGGCAATAAGGCCAAATCCCGGTTTCCAAGAAATGTCTTCCGGGCTATCCGTCATCAGCTTCTTGATCACCGGTGCAACTTCGTGCAGCCGGTTTTGCTCGCGGCGAATGGTAAACATCTGAACACCGAAGACGCCCTCAACATGTTCTCCATGTGTCTTTCGACCGATTTTCACCGCTTCGTTGGCATGCATCTCTGCCTGCTCAAAATCGCCATCCATAATTGCAACCATGGCGCGTGCGTGCTTCTGTACCCAGTAGAGTTGCAGATGGTTGTCCTTTTCCGAAATCTCCGTCAGCAGATCGAGTGAATGATCCATCAAGTCGCGGTCGGCCATTTCGGCCCCGACAAAAAGACTAAGTGTCCGGTCCCGACCCTGATCAATACTCCCTAGGTTTTCGGCCGCTCGATGCATCGCATCAAGATTTTCACGCCAATGACGTGTCTCTCTGCCTTTGCGCGCGACGAATGGCGCCCCAAAATGCATCATCATCACCGAGAATTGGGATTTATAGTCCCCCAGTTTCGCGGCCAATTCCATTGATTGCTGACCATAGCGTGCGCCTTCAGAAAACTGGCCGACAAACATATGTGCCCGTGCAAGTTGGCTCATCAATCTGCACTGCCGTACTTCGTCATCGTCGGGAAGGTCGTTCAGAGCTCTAACACAAAGCTCAATGGCCTCGCCGTGTCTCTTACTCGACATCATACACGAGTCCGCAAAATGGTTCGCAGCATCAGCGGCGAGCGCCACATCGTGTATTCCACGGGCGGCGTCCGAGGCCTCTTTCAAAGCCGCTATCCCCTCTGGCAACTGACCCAGGCTGTCATGGCTGCGACCAATCAGGATTTTGGCTTTGATCGTTTCGACACCGTTGTCAGATCTAAGATTTTCGGCCGCTTTGAGTGTTTCCCTAGCGTTGACCATCGCCTCTTGGCTGGCGGATCTCGCCAATGCCATTTCAGTTGCCGTCTGCCATTTGTCGAACGCAGCACGCCATTCTTCGGCCTCTGAAAGATGGCGGGCAACCAACTCGGGCCGACGTTCAATCTCTGCTGACCGCAACTGGATCAATGCACGTGCCACGTTTGCGTGTTGTTGTCTGCGGGTTGAGCCCAGCATGGATTGATAGGCGGTATCCCGAATAAGGGCATGACGGAAAACGAAATACCCTCGATTGTGCCCGCTTTCAAAGATCAAACCTGTTCGAGACAGCTCTTCTATACGAGATTGAATTTCCGCACTCGCAAGACCTATTGCAGAAGCCAGCAAGCTAGGCTCGAACTCCCGTCCAATGACGGCTCCTGTTAACGCGACTTGTTTAGCCTCTGGTGAGACCGCGTCAAGACGTGCCATCAGTGTGCCTTTCAAAGACGCGGGTATGTGGACTTGCCCGTGTTCACCCGCCTCAACAATCGCCCGGGCCAGTTCCTCGACGAATAAAGGCACGCCGTCCGTCTTCTCAATGATTGTGGCAATCAGAGCATCGTCGGGTGCTTTTCCGGTGACATTGCGAACTAGGTTCGAGACATGGGTCGTATCAAAACGACGCAGTTGGAGCGTATGTACGTGCGCTTCCCCGTCATCATGGGCAAGTTCCCAGCCAGGCCTGTGGGTAATCAAAATCATTAAAGGCAGATCTCCGCAAATTGCTTTGAAGCGATCCAAAAGAGCTTGGGTGGAAGGATCAATCCAATGCGCGTCCTCAACACAAAGAATAACAGGACGCGTGCTTGCGCGCACCTGAACCGTGTGGATTAACGTCTGAATCGTGAGGTCACGTTGCTCCTGCGGAGACATATCGAGAACGCTTCGGGCAAGAGCACTGTGAGGCGCAACCAGTGCGGCAAAGACGGGCAGAACCTTTTCCCATTCCAAGCCCTCTCGGCTTTCCAACATTTTTTTAACAAGGTCGAGAATTTGGTCGTCATCAAAATCTGTCCCCACACCAGCATCCTGAGAAATCCTCTGGGCGACAGGGTGGAACGGGCTACTGGTAAGGTAAGGAGAGCAGTTCAGCCTGATAATATCAGCTTCGCTAGTCGCTACAGCATTAGCGAGAAACTCTTCCGCCAATCGCGATTTACCGATCCCAGCTTCACCGGCAAGCAGAACAACCTCTCCCTGACTGTTCTGCGCACGGAGCCATGATTGTAAAAGGATACCTTTTTCGTAGTCGCGACCAATCATGACGCTGCCACTTTCGTCCCTGTATGAAGCTCGAAACCGGCTTTCCGCGCTGTGTTCTGATACGACAGTCAAAAGGGTCCGTGGTTCTTTGAAACCTTTCAGTTCGGTTTGTCCAAGAGACGTAAACTCAAATAGCCGATGCAAAGTTTCTTCGGTCTCCTCAGCAGATAAAACAACTGAGTTAGGTTCTGCGTGTTCCTGAAGCCGCGCTGCCAGATTGACAATTGGCCCCGTCATGGCTCCTTCTTCGTAGGTGTTTTCACCGATCGTATCGCCAACTACCACTTCCCCACTCGCGATACCTAACCTGGCTGACAAGGGCTCACCGTCAGGTGTTTTTAGCTCTCTGACCCGTCGAACGGCCTCAAGACCAGCCTTTACAGCGCGAACTGCATGATCTTCATAGGCTGTCGGCCAGCCAAAAAACACCAGGAGACCGTCGCCCAAATACTTCGAGACGTAGCCGCCATACCCTCTAACTGCACCTGCAACCGCATCCTGGAAGCTCTGCAGCAGTTCGCGCATGTCTTCGGGGTCAAACCGGTTAGTCAACTCAGTCGAGGCGACGAGATCAGCCAACAAAACTGTTAAGTGACGCCTCTCTGCGATCGCCAATGAAGCAGGCTTCCTTGCAGATAAGGCCACGCCTTGCGATCTATCCGAAATGGGAACCCGACCGACTTCGCATGCATCCGAGTCTACGGCTTGTGGCGATTGAGACGAGTGCTCTTGGCCAGTCAATTCTTGAACCGCTGCCAGGATGATTTTTCGGTGGCCCAGACTAACCCCAAGCTCTTTAAGGTCATCGTTTGACAGTAATGGTAGTACACGTGCGTCGATATCATGCTGTGCAAAAGCGTCTGAGTATTGACCCAGTTCAAGATCGTTCAGCCAATTGTCGATTTTAACCGCCATAACAGGATCATGCTTAGATACGGGACGCTAATCAAGAAAACGCTGTAAAAACGGGCTGATTTTTGGCGGCCAAATGTCTGCATTGCCTTTGAAGGAAATGACACCTACCTATGCAACTTTTTTCGGAATGTAGAGGTTATTTGCAGGCAGATCTCTCTCAGCGTGCATTTGCTGCACTGCCGCGAAAGGCAGCTTTGTCCGGATATTGTTGAAAAACAACGTGTTGCTGGCGCAGAGAGAGGCGTACCGAACTGAGCGCGAGTGCCTTTCTTGTCAGGCTTTGCTCGTTTGCTGCGGTGCGGGAAAGATCTTGGCCAGTTTTCGGAGGTTCTGGGCGGTGGCGGCGAGGAGGAATTCGTCGGTTGCACCACAAGGGCCACGTAATCGGAGTCGTCCCAGCCCGAGAATGCGTTTGAGGTGGGCAAACAGCATCTCAACCTTCTTTCGGAGCTTTGCCGAGACTTTGTATTGGGGCGTTTTGCGAATGGCGCGTGCCACATCGCGTGCGTCTTCATGTTCTTCGCGGGTGATTTTGCGAGCATCGGCGTTTGGGCAGCACTTCATCTTCGACGGGCACGCCAGGCAGGTGTGTTTGAGGGCCTGATACTTGGCCACGCCCTTGCCCGTCGGGCCACGGTTCGGATCAGAGTAGTTGCGACGAAACTGCTTGAGCGCTTCGCCCTCAGGGCAGATGTATTGGTTGTTCTCGGGATCCCATTCAAAGTCTGCACGGGACCATGTGCCATCTGTCCGGCCAGCTTTGTCGATAACGGGAATGTGCGGCGCGATCTTGCGCTTCACCAGCCAGTCCAGCATGGGGCCGGAACCGTAAGCGGTATCTGCGATTAACCGTTCTGGGTGCAGGTCGAACTTGTCTTTGACCCGGTTCAACATCGTCTTTGTTGAACCGACTTCTGCCTGTCGGATTGATCTGGTGGCTTCGACATCGACGATTACACCGTGATCCGTATCAATCAGATAATTGTCGGAATAGCTGAAGAATGCAGGGCCTTTGCGGGCTGCAGTCCATTGGCTGGCGGGGTCAGAATGTGAGGTGAACTTGGGCTGTACCTCGCTGGCCGCGCCGAATGCCGCCTCGTCCAGCGTGTCGAGATACTCGCGGACCGCGCGGGACGCATCTGCCGGGTCAATGCTTGCCGCGTCCCAGTCTTCCTTCGGTGTTGAGTTCCGTTTGTTAGCATCGGCTTCGATCAGGCTGGCATCAATCGCCATGCGCTGGCCGCTGACGAGACCTTCCTCAATGCAGCGTGCCACAGTTGTCTCAAACAGACGACGCAACAGTTCGCTTTCCCGGAAACGGCCGTGCCGGTTCTTGGAAAACGTGGAATGGTCTGGCACCCGGTCGTTCAAGTCGAGACGGCAGAACCAGCGGTATGCCAGGTTCAAATGCACCTCTTCGCAGAGCCGTCGCTCGGATCGAATACCGAAGCAATAGCCAACCAACAGCATGCGGATCAGCAGTTCGGGATCGACGGAGGGCCGGCCCGTGTGGCTGTAGAAATCCGTAAGGTGCGCGCGAATGCTGCCCAGATCGACGAACCGGTCAATCGAGCGCAAAAGGTGGTCTTGCGGGACATGATCCTCCAGCGAGAACTCGTAAAACAGCGACGCTTGCGCTTCCTGTCTCGGTCCCATCATGGCTGATCCCTCCCTTTAGGAAGAATTGAATCAGCAACTTACCAACCGATCAAGCCCGAGTTTTTCAACAAAATATCCGCAGAGCAGTCATTCATGTAATACGCAGCGAAGGACTGCTTAGAGCCCATGGCAGACATTGTTCAATGTGTTCGACAACCTCACGTTTTACGAAAGTGACAAGTCGCCGCGTTAGTACTAAGTTGAGACATAAATATTCAAATATTTGACTGCCCAGTTTCTCAGCTTCACCCAGCGCGAGTTTCATATGTCCAAGTTCAAATTTCCTACCGCCTTTACCATTCTGTTCATACTGATTGCCGTCGTGGCCGCCCTTACATGGGTTATTCCGGCCGGTGAGTACGACCGTCAGATGAACGAAGCTCTGGGCAGCGAAGCGCCTGTCCCGGGCACCTACCACGAAGTCGAGCCGAACCCTCAAGGACTTACGGCAGTTATCCTTGCCCCGATTGCAGGTATGTACGACCCTGGTCTTCTGGGAAGTTCATCCAGCGCCGCAATTGATGTCGCTTTGTTTGTTCTGGTCATTGGTGGTTTCCTGATGGTTGTCACCAAGACAGGAGCTATCGACGCCGGTATCGGTTGGTTGCTGCACAGGTTGGCTGGGCGGGAAATCCTGATGATCCCAATCCTGATGATCGCCTTTGCCTTTGGCGGGACAAGCTATGGCATGGCGGAAGAATCCCTCGCGTTCTACGCTCTGATTATTCCGGTCTTTATTCGGGCAGGGTACGACTCCTTGACCGGGGTCGCGGTGATCATGCTTGGCGCAGGCATTGGGACCTTGGGCTCAACCTTCAACGCATTTGCGACAGTTGTTGCCTCGCAAGGTGCGGGTATTCCGTTCACGAACGGGATCGTTCTTAGGTTCATTATCCTTGTCCTTTGTCTTGCTGCAGGCATCGCATTCGTCATGCGATACGCATCACGCGTGAAAGCCGACCCGTCATTGTCCGTGGTGGCCGATCAGGCCGAGGAAAACCGGGCGCATTTCCTAAAGGGGTCAGAAGGCAATGATACGTTCCCCGAGATGACCAAGACGCGTTCGATCATTCTGATTCTTTTCGGGATTACCTTCGCCATTATGATCTATGGTGTTGTCGCGCTGGGGTGGTGGATGGCGGAAATGTCCGGTCTCTTCATGGTGATGTCCATCATCGTTTGGTGGGTCGGGAAAACGGATGAAGGGTCCAGAATGGACGAAGGGACTTTTGTGGAAACTTTCGTCGATGGAGCGCGCGATTTGCTGGGCGTGGCCCTGATCATTGGCGTCGCGCGCGGCGTGGTCGTGATTATGGACGCGGGCAAAATCACCGACACAATCCTCGCCGGAGCCGAGGGATATGTCTCGGGGCTGAGCGAGTTCGCCTTTATCAACGCGATGTTTGGCATTCAGATCTTGATGTCATTCCTAGTGCCGTCCTCGTCTGGGCTGGCCACGCTTTCGATGCCGATCATGGCGCCACTGGCAGACTTTGCAGGCGTCGGTCGTGACCTTGTGGTTACAGCGTACCAGTCAGCAAACGGATGGGTGAACCTGTTCAACCCGACATTTGCCGTCGTCATGGGTGGGCTAGCAATTGGCCGTGTCTCCTATGACCGGTGGCTACGTTTTGTTTTCCCGCTGCTCGTAACTCTTGCCGTGATCATCTGCGCCGCACTTACCGTTGGGGCCATAACTGATCCGGGGATCGACGGGCCCGCAACTGAGACTTCAGACACAACATCGAACTGAGCCGTCGCAATGACCGATCGCTCCGCTCCAGAGACGACTTCGACATCGGGTGCCCTAGGGCTGACGGCCTGTATCGCTTTGGTCGTCGGAAACATGATCGGGTCGGGAGTGTTCCTTCTACCAGCGTCACTTGCACCGTTTGGGCCAATTGCAATTGGTGGGTGGATTCTGACTTCGGCAGGGGCGCTTGTTCTTGCGATCATATTCGGAAGGCTGTCACGCGTCGTTTCGAAACCCGGTGGCCCCTATGCCTATTCGCAAGAAGCATTCGGCGACTTTGCAGGCTTCATTATTGCATGGGGGTATTGGATCGCACTTTGGACCGGGAACGCCGCAGTCGCAGTCGCGTTGGTGGGATATCTGGGATTCCTGTTCCCGATTATCATCGAAGTGCCGATGTACGGCCTCTCGACCGCGTTGGTTGCAATCTGGACGCTCACCTTGGTTAACATCCGAGGGGTCGAAGGCGCTGGTTTGGTTCAGATCGTGACCACCGTGCTCAAACTCGCGCCGCTGATATTGATTGGCACATTGGGTGTATTCTGGATCAACACCGAGAACTATGTTCCGGTAAACCAAAGTGGCACCACGGCGTTTACGGCGATTTCTGCCGCGGCAGCTCTGACGCTTTGGGCCTACCTGGGCCTTGAATCTGCGACCGTTCCCTCTGGCGATGTTATAGAGCCGGAAAAGACTATTCCACGCGCCACCGTGATCGGCGTGATTATCGCGGCAAGCGTCTATATCTCAGTAACCGCCGTTTCGATGGGCGTCATTCCTGCCGAGTTGCTCGCTGTTTCCGCCGCGCCTCTGGCAGCCGTCGGTGAGGTGATGTTTGGTTCCATTGGCGGCGTCCTTGTTGCGGTGGGCGCGGTGATTTCGACCTTTGGCACTTTGAATGGCTTTACACTGCTCAGTGGCCAGGTCCCTTACGGTGCCGCATTGGATCGCGTCTTCCCTGCAGCCTTGGGCCAAAAATCCAAATTTGGAACGCCTGCTAATGCGTTAATCCTGTCCAACGCGCTAGCCTCGGTTCTGATCATCATGAACTATGCGCAAGGGCTGGTCGCCGCATTCAACTTTGTCATTTTGCTCGCCGTTGTCGCCAGCTTGTTGCCCTATGCCATCTGCTCTGTGGCCGAGATTTTGATCCGTCTGAAAGGCGGGCAGGTCTTGCATGGCCCGGAACTGGCGAAGGTCGCCGTGCTGGGCGCGCTTGGGTTCATTTATTCGGTCTGGGCCTTCATCGGCTCAGGCGCTGAAACTGTTTTGGTTGGCTCCGTCCTGTTGCTTATGGGCGTGCCCATCCACGTCTGGGTCCGCTGGAGCCAGGCCAATGAAATTGAAGACATTCAGAAAACGGATAGTTCGAAAGGAGAGTTGCAATGAAGCTCGGGGTTCATTCCGAGATCGGAAAGCTCAACAAGGTGATCGTCTCGCGTCCTTCACTGGCGCATGATCGTCTGACACCACGAAACTGCGAAGAGCTTTTGTTCGATGATGTGATTTGGGTCGAACAGGCCCGCAAGGACCACGCAGAATTCTGTTCCCTGATGCGTGAACGCGGGGTCGAGGTCTATGACATTCAGGATCTGCTGGCCCAAGCTATCGCGGACGACCCCGCAGCGCGCGCCTTCCTGCTGGACCGTCTGATCACGCCCAACATGGTCGGCCTGGGCTTTTCCGCGGAAATGCGTGCCTGGTTGGACGAGATGGATGCCAAGCTGCTTGCTCGCCATATGCTCGGCGGCATCATCTTTGCAGACCTGCCCAAGGGTATGATCGACGAACAGTTCGGTGATCTGGTTTCTCTGGGCGACTTCATTCTTCCCGCCATCCCCAATGCGCAGTTCCAGCGCGACCCCTCCTGCTGGATTTTCGATGGCGTGACGACGAACCCGATGTTCTGGCCTGCTCGTAAGCCGGAAACCCTGATCATGCGTACGGTGTATCGCCACCATAATATGTTCAAGGACGCTGAGTTCGAGTTCTGGTGGGGCGATAGCGACGACGATTTCGGCCTCGCCTCGGTCGAGGGTGGCGACGTTCAACCGGTGGGAAACGGCACTGTCTTCATTGGAATGGGCGAACGCACAACCCGGCAGGCCGTCGCACAGGTAGCTGAAGCATTGTTCAGGAAAGGCGGTGCCGAGCGTGTCGTCGCCTGTGCGATGCCAAAAAGCCGCGCGGCCATGCATCTGGATACGGTGTTCACTTGTCTTGACCACGACAAGGTCACTGCATTCTCGGAAGTCGCGGACCAGATCACCTGTATCTCGATCCGCCCGGGTGACCACGGGGACTTGGATATCCACGTGGAAAAAGGGCACCTTTTCGACGTCTACAAAGAAGCCCTGGGGCTGAACTCGCTGGAGGTCATCTCGACCGGTGGCAACGAGTTCCAGGCCGAGCGCGAACAGTGGGATGACGGCAATAACGTCGTGGCCCTCTCGCCCGGTGTGGTCGTCGGCTATGCGCGCAACACGTTTACGAATGGCAAGATGCGCGCAGCCGGCGTCGAGGTGATCGAAATCTCGGGTCAGGAACTGGGGCGTGGTCGCGGCGGTGGCCACTGCATGACCTGCCCGATCGACCGCGACCCCGCCTATTGAATTTACCATGGGTGCAGCCCCCTGCGCCCGCTGATTTTTTGTTAGGGAGAGAAAAAATGGCATTCAATCTCAAAGGCCGTAGCTATCTGAAAATTGCCGATTTCAGCCAGCGTGAAATGCTGCACCTGCTGGATCTGGCGCGCGACCTAAAGCGCGCGAAATACGCCCGGGCCGAGCAGCAATCCTTGAAGGGCAAGAACATTTGCCTGATTTTCGAAAAAACCTCGACACGTACCCGCTGTGCATTTGAAGTGGCAGCATACGATCAGGGCGCGAATATCACTTATCTCGATCCATCGGGCTCGCAGATCGGGCACAAGGAGTCGATGAAAGACACGGCGCGCGTTTTGGGCCGCATGTTCGACGGGATTGAATTCCGCGGTGCTGGTCAGGACATGGTTGAAACGCTGTCAGAATATGCCGGTGTTCCGGTCTATAACGGCCTGACCGACGACTGGCATCCGACCCAGATGCTTGCTGATATGCAGACCATGATCGAGCACGCTGACAAGCCCCGCAAGGACATTGTCTATGCCTATTCGGGCGACTGTCGGTCGAACATGGGCAACTCGCTGCTGATGTTGGGCGCGATCATGGGCTGCGACGTCCGGATGATTTCTCCGAAAGAAACCCAGCCCCATGACGATGTGCGCGAATTGGCGATGGAGCGGGCTGAAAAGACCGGCGCACGTGTGACCATCACCGACGATACCTCGGCCGTAGAGGGCGCGGACTTCATTCATACCGATGTCTGGGTGTCGATGGGTGAGCCTAAAGAAGTCTGGGCCGAGCGGATCAAGCTGCTGAGCCCTTATCAGGTCAACATGGATCTGATGAAGAAAACCGGCAATCCAGCCGTCAAATTCATGCATTGCCTGCCCGCCTTCCACAATCTGGAAACCAAGGTCGGTCAGGACATTCACGAACAGTTCGGCATCACCGAGATGGAAGTGACCGAGGAGGTTTTCGAAAGTGATATGAATATCGCGTTCGAGCAAGCCGAAAACCGGATGCACACGATCAAAGCGATCCTCGTCGCGACATTGGGAGCCTAAACCATGGGACGCGTTGTTGTAGCACTTGGCGGCAACGCGCTTCTCAAACGGGGTGAGGCGATGACAGCGGACAATCAGCGCAAGAACGCGAAGATTGCCGCCGAAGCCCTCGCCCCGCTCTGCGAAGCGCACGAAACCGTCATCACTCATGGCAATGGTCCGCAGGTCGGGATGCTGGCTCTGCAAGAGATCATGTATACGGATGTCGAGGAGTACCCGCTGGACGTTTTGGTCGGCGAAACGATGGGCATGATCGGCTACATGATCGAGCAGGAGCTTGGGAACATCCTGCCCTTCGAGCATCACATCGCCACCCTGTTGACCATGATCGAGGTCGATCCGAGCGACCCGGCCTTGGACAACCCCACCAAGTTCATCGGGCAGGTTTATTCCGAAGCGGACGCCAAGAAAGAAGCGGCTGAAAAGGGCTGGACGGTGAAACCGGATGGCGAGTACTGGCGGCGCGTGGTGCCCTCGCCCCGCCCGAAACGTATCTTTCAAGTCGAACCGATCCGTTGGATCCTAGAAAAGGGCGCGACCGTGATCGCCGCTGGCGGAGGTGGCATCCCGACAATGTACGAGGCAGGCGCAGAACGGAAACTGGTCGGGGTCGAAGCCGTCATCGACAAGGATTTCGCCTCGTGCCTTCTGGCGCAGAACCTTGGCGCAGATTTCTTTGTCATCGCTACAGATGCAGAAGCCGTGTTCCTGAACTGGGGAACGCCTGACCAAAAAGGCATTCGGTCGATCACCCCCGACGCGTTGGATGAATACGACTTCCCCGCTGGATCAATGGGTCCCAAGGTGCAGGCCGCCCAGGACTTTGTGCGATCCTCGGGTGGTCGGGCCATTATTTGCGCGCTCGCAGATGTTCCCGCCGCCGTTCTTGGCGAAAAAGGTACGACCGTATCGCTGGAGGCGGGGGAAACACAGTTTCATTAGGCCCGAAGAATAGGCCTTGTTCATTATGATGCTCTCTAAGGGACGCGCGGGACGACGCTGCACGCTGCGCGTCACTAGATCGTGCGTATGGGTTATCAGGCCCTAAAATTTAACTTCCTCTAATTTCTTGTGGGCGGAATGCTGGCCAGGCACGATGCAGACCCTCTGCCAAGAAGTTGACACCGAATGGGTGCTTCAGGATGTCCATTCTAGCACCTTCAGTGCCGTTCTAAGCAAAGGTAGCGTCAGAGCCATTTCAGTCCGAACATTTCCTTCAGCGCAGACAACAGAAGCGTGGGCAGTGCGGCGATAAAGAACACTCCGAGCAAATGCGACAGAGGCAGGGAAACTGTTCCAAGCACGAAATGTCCGGCGCCAGTATAAATGGCGAGAAGGGACAGCAATATGGAAATGCTCACCGCTCCAAGCAAGATGCGGTTGCCGAGCGGCGACTTTCGGTAGAGCGTGGAGGTCGTTCGGGCGTCGAAAATATGCCAGATCTGGGCAAAGATCAGTGTCATGAACGCTGCTGTCTGGGCGTGTTCCAAGGAGGCGCCTCGTTCGTGAAACTCCTGGAAGACATAAAAGGTCAGCAGGCCGAGCAGCGTTCCCCGGATCAGGATCCGCTCCTTCATTCCGCCACCGAACAGATTATCGTCGCGCGGGCGCGGTGGGCGCTGCATCAGGTCGGGTTCCGCTTTCTCGAAGCCGAGTGTCAGAGCCGGTAGCCCATCCGATACAAGATTCACCCAGAGGATCATCAACGGTGTGATCGGCAGGAGCGGGTCTGCCCCCATCAGAAGGAAGGCGAACAGGATCGTTGAGACCTCGGCCACGTTGGCGGTGAGCGCCTGCCGAATGAATTTCAGCAGATTGTCGAAGATGCGCCGGCCTTCGCGGACTGCCGTCACGATGGTGGAGAAATTGTCATCGAGCAGCACGAGGGCAGCGCTGTCCTTGGCGACCTGCGTGCCGGTGATGCCCATGGCGACACCAATATCCGCCGCTCGCAGAGCGGGCGCGTCGTTGACGCCATCCCCAGTCATTGCCGCCACCTCGCCATTCTCCTGCATGGCATTGACGATGCGCAGCTTGTGCTCCGGCGTCACCCGGGCAAAGACGGCCGCGTGCTGCACCATCTCTTTCAGATCCTGATCGCTCATCTGGTCGAGCTCGACCCCGGTATGAACCGTCTGCGCGTCGCTGGAGCGAATGCCGATCTGTTCCGCAATCGCTTGGGCGGTCACGGCGTGGTCGCCGGTGATCATCACCGTTCGGATGCCGGCCCCGGTTGCCTCCGAAACGGCGATGGGTACTTCGCTGCGCGGCGGGTCCATGATGCCGTGAATGCCAAGCAGTACGATCCGCTGCTCGGGATCGGCATGGTCCAGATCCTCTTCTGCCACCTCCCGATAAGCCACGGCGAGGGTCCGGAGCGCCTTCTCGCCGAAACTGTCGATCACCGCCTCGATCTCTTCCCGCAAGGCCGGGGAGATCTCAAGCGTTTCCCCGGCCATGCGGACATGGCTCGCCCTTGACAGGATCACATCCGGCGCCCCCTTGGCGCCGAGCACAGTGCGCCCATCCGGCAATCGAGCGAAGACAGACATCATCTTGCGCGTTGAATCGAAGGGGAATTGCTGAAGCGCCTCGACCCGCGCTTCTGTCAATTTCTCGCGGGAAATCCCGACCTTGGCCGCGGCCACGACCAGAGCGCCCTCAGTCGGGTTGCCCTGGATCGCCGGGCGCCCGTCAGCCTCGACCATACGCGCATCGTTGCAATAGGCGGAGACGGACAGCATCTGCCGAAGATCCGTTTCGGTCTCGATCTCGGCCACGCTGCCGTCTTCGGAACGGAACTCGCCATGCGGATCGAACCCCTCGCCGGTCACTTCCCAGTCCTTACCACCGGCCCAGCATTGCATCACCTGCATTTGGTTCTGCGTGAGCGTGCCGGTCTTGTCCGAACAGATCCCAGAGGTCGCGCCGAGCGTTTCTACAGAGGAAAGCCGTCGCGCCAAGGCGTTGCTAGCAGCCATGTTTTGCGATCCGAGCGTCAGAACGATGGTGACCACTGTCGGCAGGCCCTCCGGGATCGCCGCGACCGACAGCGAGATTGCCGTGTTCAGCATCTCGGCCGCATCCATTCCATTGACCACGCCAATGCCGATCACGATGGCGACCACGATCAGGGCCGCCATGATCAGCACCTTGGAAAGGCCCTCGATCTTGAGTTGCAGCGGGGTCTTTGGCTCTGTCGCCGAGGACATGAGGGCAGCGATGTGACCGACCTCGGTCTTCATTCCGGTGCCCACGACAATGCCTTCACCAGCGCCGCCAGTGACCTGCGTGCTCATGAAGCCCATATTCAGACGATCGGCCAGAACGACGTCTTCGTCCTCGATCGGATCGACATGTTTGTCGACCGGTTCGGATTCTCCCGTTAACGCGGCCTCGTCGACCTGCATCCGGCTGGCGGTGATAAAGCGAATATCGGCGGCCAGAATGTCACCGGCTTTTACTCGCAGAATATCGCCCGGCACGAGATCCGCCGCGGGTACCTCGACGATCTCGCCGCCGCGGCGCACGAAGGCCTGCGGTGCAGACATCTCCCGCAGGGCTGCCAAAGACTGCTCGGCCTTGTATTCCTGCCAGAAGGAGATGAAGGCGTTGAAGATGGCGATCGCGAATATCGCAATCGCATCAACCTGTCTGACGTCAGCGCCCATGGGACAGTTTAGGTCGATTTGATAAGAGAGGGTTTCTGGCTCATCGTAACTGCCAAGGAGTGGAGATGAGAAAGAAACCCGGAACCAAGCAGAGCCACGGTGAGAAGGTCGTAAAGGACATTCGCCGTGCGACCCGCAAACAGTACTCCGCAGAAGAGAAGATCAAGATCGTGCTGGACGGCCTAAAAGGCGAGGACAGCAAGGTCAGTTCTTTAGTCATTTGCGCAAGCTGTTTGAGACATACCGTTGAAAAATCGGCTCAGTGTTCAAAGTACCGCCCGGAGACGACAGCAAGTAGATTGGCGTTTGCCCTACAGTTTTTACCCACCTACGAACTGCGTCCATATACAACCGTAAGAACGGAGAATCAGTTAAGTGGCGCCCACGGGAGGACTCGAACCCCCAACAGCCCGATTAGAAGTCGGATATTCTATCCAGTTGAATTACGTGGGCGCAGTTTAACTGTTATTGGACAATGCCATCAGATAAGTCAACTTGGTATTCTCTTGGTGAGCACACCAAAAACTTATCTTTTTTAATCAACAGATTGCACGAATTGGTGAAATTTAGGCGGTTATTGGTGCTCTATCCAGTTGAGCTAAGGGACCGCTGAGCCCTACTTGCGGTTTTTACGGGCCGGGTTCAAGAGCCAAGCGCATGAATGCGCTGTTCGGATCATCACTATACCCATGGATCGGTCCGCAATAGGAATAACCCAACCCCTCGTAGAGCTTGCGGGCCGCATCGTATTCCGCAAGATGCTCAGCTCCGGTTTCAAGAACCAATGCGTCAAGACCTTCGGCGCGCGCTAATTCGGCAAGGTGTTTCATCATTACACGCGCCAGACCGCGCCCCCGCGCTTGTTCGAGGATATGTACCGATTTCACCTCGGCCGTGCCATCGGGCAGAGCTTTCAAGGCTCCACACCCCAATGGCTGCGCCTCATCGTAGATCGCCCAGAATCGAATCCCCGATCCGGCCAAAGCCTTGGCGTTCATGGTGTGGTTGCTTTCCACAGGCCCCGCCGATTCGCTATGGGCAAAATGCGCCTCGACAAGCGGGAGCAAAGCATCCGAGGTCGGATCAGCCTCGCGGATTTCGATCATTCAGTGAGTCCAGGGGCCGCGCCGGTCCGTGGCGAAATTCTCGCCATAGCCTCGCGTGCGCAAGTTGGGTTTGCGCTTGTGCGGCTCACTGACCTGAGCGTCGATACCATTGTCCTTGGCGTAATCCATCGCCTCTTTCTTGGTGTCGAATTTCAGGCGAATCTGAGTTTGCGTGTCATTGGAAGAGGTCCAGCCCATCAGCGGGTCAACCTCACGCGCCGAGGACGGGGCATATTCCAGAACCCATTTGCGGGTTTTGGCCATCCCCGAGGTCATCGCGTTTCGCGAAGGCTGGTAAATCCGTGCGCGCATGTCGCCTCTCCGTACTCACTTGGCTGAGCTGTTTATGCGTCAGAGCGCGCCCGGGGGCAAGATTGCAATTGTCGCGGCAGGTTCCAGCGAGCTGATGTCAGAAACTGACATTAGGTCCACCTATGATCGCTCAAAGATCAGCCGAAGGTATAGACAGATGATCCACCATGAACGCAGCCTCGAAATCGACGCGCACCCCGAGAAAATCTGGGCGATACTCAGCCGGTTTATACAGATTGACGAGATTGCGCCGCAGATCGCGCAAGTGGAGGCCCTGACCCATGGTGCCACTGGCATTGGATCAAGGCGGCGCTGTTATTTTGAGAACGGAACTTCTTTGGTTGAAGAAGTGACCAAATGGGACCCCAACCGAGGTTACACTGTGCGCTTGTCCGAGATGTCGGCGATGCCCTTGATCGAAGCGCACGCCGCTATTGCCATCGAACCACTGGCACAGACCCGAACCCGAGTGACCTGGAGCATGGATTATACCGTGAAATATGGCCCTCTCGGCTGGCTTATGGGGCAAAGCCTGATGAAAATGATGATGTCCAGGGTTCTCGACGGCAACCTGAAGGCGCTAGCCGACAAGGTGAGTTCGGATATCATTTCGGAAGCACAGCCCGCCTATTATTGAATCTGAGGATTTCGTATCGGATCAGCCCTTGCAGTTGGACAAAATAAGAACAAATGTAGAGGTCTGACCCGGAGCCTGCCCATGCCATACGCCCATTCCGACAAGACCCAAATGACAACCGAAGATGTGCGCGCACGCCTGAAACTGGAAGGCGGCAAGCAGTTTGTCATGCATACAGAGTTTGCCCCCGCTGGTGACCAACCGACAGCGATCAAAGAATTGACCAGCGGCGTGCTGGACGGCGAACGTGAACAGGTTCTGTTGGGTGCGAC
This sequence comes from Ruegeria sp. CDSA021, assembly GCF_059612325.1. Taxonomy (NCBI): domain Bacteria; kingdom Pseudomonadati; phylum Pseudomonadota; class Alphaproteobacteria; order Rhodobacterales; family Roseobacteraceae; genus Ruegeria; species Ruegeria sp. CDSA021. Next base: position 220,850 of record NZ_JBXWQJ010000005.1, on the reverse strand, counting down.
CGGAACGGGCAAGACCTTTACAATGGCCAAGGTAATTGAGGAAACCCAGCGCCCGGCGATCATCCTTGCGCCCAACAAGACGCTGGCGGCGCAGCTATACGGCGAATTCAAAGGTTTCTTCCCCGAGAACTCTGTCGAGTATTTCGTCTCTTACTACGACTACTACCAGCCCGAGGCCTATGTCGCGCGGTCCGACACGTACATAGAAAAAGAATCGCAGATCAACGAACAGATCGACCGCATGCGCCACTCGGCCACGCGGTCTCTGCTGGAACGGGACGATGTGATCATCGTGGCATCAGTGTCGTGCATTTACGGTATCGGCTCGGTCGAAACCTATGGGGCGATGACGCAGGACCTGAAGGTCGGGAATGAGTACGACCAGCGGCAGGTGATGGCTGATCTGGTCGCCCAGCAATACCGCCGAAACGATCAGGCGTTTCAGCGCGGATCGTTCCGGGTGCGCGGCGATTCACTGGAAATCTGGCCCGCCCACCTTGAGGACCGCGCCTGGAAGCTGTCGTTCTTTGGCGAGGAACTGGAGGCCATCACCGAATTCGACCCCCTGACCGGTGAACGCGCGGCCACGATGGAACAGGTGCGCGTTTATGCAAACTCGCACTACGTGACACCAAAGCCCACGATGCAGCAGGCGATTATCGGCATCAAAAAGGAACTGCGGATGCGCCTCGACCAGTTGGTGGGCGAAGGCAAATTGCTGGAGGCCCAGCGTCTGGAACAGCGCACCAATTTCGATCTGGAAATGCTCGAGGCCACCGGCGTCTGCAACGGGATCGAGAACTATTCGCGCTATCTGACCGGTCGTGCACCCGGTGAACCGCCCCCCACCCTGTTCGAATTCATCCCTGACAACGCCATTGTCTTTGCCGACGAATCCCACGTCAGCGTGCCACAGATCGGTGGCATGTACCGGGGTGACTATCGGCGCAAGTTCACGCTGGCCGAACACGGGTTCCGCCTGCCCTCCTGCATGGACAACCGCCCCCTCAAATTCGAGGAATGGGACGCCATGCGCCCGCAATCCGTCTTCGTCTCGGCAACCCCGGCGAAGTGGGAAATCGAGCAAACCGGCGGCGTTTTCACCGAACAGGTGATCCGCCCCACCGGCCTGCTGGACCCCGAGGTTGAAATCCGCCCTGTCAGCATGCAGGTGGACGATCTGTTGGACGAGGTGCGCAAAGTTGCTGCCGACGGATACCGCACGCTGGTCACCACGTTGACCAAACGCATGGCCGAGGACCTGACCGAATACCTGCACGAACAGGGCATCAAAGTCCGCTATATGCACTCGGACATCGACACGCTGGAACGCATCGAAATCCTGCGCGACCTGCGATTGGGGGCCTTCGACGTGCTGATCGGCATCAACCTGCTGCGCGAGGGGCTGGACATTCCCGAATGCGGGTTGGTCGCCATTCTGGACGCCGACAAGGAAGGCTTCCTGCGATCAGAAACCTCTCTGGTCCAGACCATCGGCCGCGCCGCGCGGAACGCCGATGGCCGGGTGATCATGTATGCCGACAAGATCACCGGCTCGATGGAGCGCGCACTGAATGAAACCAACCGCCGCCGGGCCAAACAGGTCGCTTATAATGAGGAACACGGCATTACGCCCGCCACGGTGAAGAAGAACGTCGAGGACGTTCTGGCCGGGCTCTATCAGGGCGACGTCGACATGAACCGCGTCACTGCCACCATCGACAAACCGATGCACGGCGCGAATTTGGAGGCCCATCTGGACGGTCTGCGCGACAAGATGCGCAAAGCCGCCGAGAACCTGGAATTCGAAGAGGCCGCCAATATCCGGGATGAGATCAAACGTCTGGAAGCGGTCGATCTGGCCATCGCCGACGACCCTATGGCGCGCCAATGGGCGGTCGAGAAAGCCTCAGAAGACGCGGTGAAGTCACGCGGACGCTCAACGGCTGGACGACCGGGGCAGCGGGGTGGGAATGTGAAGAGACGGAAGAGGTAAGGTTATTAGTGGCGCGGTTAATTTCGGGCGTATCAAGGGCAGTGGTCCACATTCGTGCATACCGCAAATATGAGGATGGCTCCATTCATCCAAATACTTCAGTAATGACTGGTTTCTTTTGGAAGTTTGAGGATGCGATTTACCTTGTTACCAATTGGCATAACGTCACTGGCCTGAATCCTCAGACTTTGGAGCCCAATGGTTCGTTTTGCCCCACAACAATACGTGTGCGTTTCTTTGTTTGCGTAGAGCAGCATGAAGGAAAGGACAAAATCGTAGCGAGAGAAAGGGATTACAACCTTTTCGTTGAAGAGGGTAAGGCAACCTGGCGGGAACATGTGTCTCGGAATCTTGTGGATGTTGTGATCCTTCCCTTTAGTCAGGAAAATTTGGGAGATGGTAAGCCTTACTGTTTGAATGAAATTAGCTTTGAGGCTGAGTGGCAACCTGCAATTGGAACTGATTGTTTCGTAGTAGGTTTTCCAGAAGGATTATCGGGGCCGCTTATGACGCCAATCTGGAAACGGGGCTCAGTTGCGAGTGAACCCGGTCATGCCGCAGACGAACACCCCAATTTTTGTATAGACACCCTCGGCAACCCAGGTCTGTCGGGGTCTCCTGTTCTTGGGCAAGGTCATGGAGTGTTGGGTCATGGTGGTGACCAAAACACGTCAGCTGATCTAAAGATCGGCTCTTGGCAAAACTTTGTCGGAATTTACTCTGGGAGAACCTCGGAAGAAGGTGTTGGTTTCCAGCTTGGAATCGTCTGGAAGGCTGAAATTTTGGAAGAGATTCTTCAGGACGGAGTTCAAGGTAATCATCCAATAATTAATGGCCCACTTGTTATTGAATAGGCAGGCTTAGGATTGATAGATTCATCCATCTCACATTGCCAAGCTATGCGATACTCAACACCCCCCACACTTCAAACTTGCAGCCCAGCGCTCTCTCCTCCACGTTTGAAATCACGGATTGTGATTCCAAACGGCTGCCATGTCGAACCCAAACACCCTGCCAAGCTCGCAGGAGGTCCAAAGCGCCCATCACTGAGTGCGCGGCACCCGTATGGTGCTAACCGAAGATCTGGCGCAGTTTCTTTTGTAAGGAGATGGGCGGGAATATCCCGCCCGGTAACTTATCCCTTATCCCAATGCGCAACCACGTCGTACCCAACCGGGGTCGGTGGACCTTCCATGAATTCGGCGAAGTGACCCCACAGCTCGGCCACTTTGGGCGCGTTTGCGTTTGAGGTCGCTTCGCTTTCGACCACCGAAATCACATAGCCCGAGCCATCCTCGTTCATCACGTTGGTAAAGCTGTGTATGCCGGGCATGCCCATGATCTCGGATTTCAATGCGTTCATTTTCGCCGTGGCGGCCTCGCGCGTGCCGGGCTTCATCTTGAATTGGGTAATACGTGCAAACATTACTTTCCTCCCTCGTCTGGCGAAATTGCCATGGGACGCGACCGGAACGACCACGCCGCGCGCACCCTAGCACAGCGCCTTGAAATCTCGCATTGATACGTGGGATTTGCAGCCATTTTCAACCACGCGCCTCACTGCGCTCAAGCAGCTGACACTTCAGGGTTGCGCCGTGGGAGCCCCGGACCTTGTCTTGCCCTGTTCGGCGGCTACATCCCCACCCATGCGCGCAATCCTGACCTCTTTGATCCTTGCCACCCCGGCCTCCGCGTGGGAGGCGACAGTGGGCGATATCTGCACGCTGTCGCATGACACAGGTGCGGCAACGATTTTCCTGACCTATGACCCGTCCGCACCGCTCTATACATTGACGGTCACTCGAAAGGATCAGATGTGGGCCCAATCCCCGTGGTTTGCGATGCGGTTCGAAGGACCAAACCCCATCGAAATCGCCACCCCACGCCATGTCTTGTCCGACGAAGGATCCGCGTTGACGGTGACAGATACCGGCTTTGGCAATGTGCTGGATGGGTTGGAGCACAACCGGGTCGCCTATGCGTTCACGCAAGACGGGATCGCAGAGTTTCCCCTGAACGACGCAGCGCCGCAGGTGCGTATTTTTCGCACGTGTGCAGGCGCGCAGTTATCCTGAATACGTTTGCGTTATACGCTATGGGCGCACGAATTTGGCGTTGCCGACAGAACGTTGTTGCGGCTCTGGGCGGTTCTCTGGTTGCGCATTCTGGGAGGCTGGCGCTTCGGCAAAGCCGCAGGCCACCCCGTCCCCATCCGGGTCGTTGCGTGTGTGATACCCTGGCTGCCCTTCCCGAAAAGGTCCGATCCCCATGGCCTGCGTCGCATCGCACCCTACCAGGGCGATCAGATGGATCACTGCCTCGTCCCGATTGTACTCGGACAGTCGAATGAAAACACTCACCGCGATTAGTACGGTGGTCAGTGGCAGCAACAGAACCATGGTCAGGATACGTATCGGAGACAACGCCTGCCGGCGCGTGGCCTCGGCACGCTGATGGCGTCTGGACGATCTTGGGTTCAGGTCAGGCGTATCCTGCGTAGACTTCTTGAACAGCATGTCCGGGCTTTTACGATGGATATGTGGCAAAGCCGAGGCAATCGATCTGAAAGGTTGGCGGGACCTTGTTTTGCCCACTAGTGTGATTGCCAAACCCTGATTCCGAGGTCTTGCCGATACAGTGACCAATCCATATCAAACCCCGGACGGCGACGCTCGTGCGCAGGCCAGAGAGCTTCTTGAGCAGGCCCGGTTCGCTGCGCTGGCCGTTCTGCAGCCCGAAACGACTCTGCCGACGCTGTCCCGCATCGCGCTGGCCACGGATACAGATGGCTGCCCCGTCACGCTGATCTCTTCTCTGGCTGAACACACCTGCGCGCTGAACGCCAATCCCAATTGCGCCCTTCTGGTCGGAGAGCCCGAAGAGAAGGGCGACCCGCTGACGCATCCTCGTCTGACGCTTCATGCCGTGGCACAGCCGGTACACCGGGACATGTCCGACTATGCCCCGCTGCGCGAGCGGTATCTAAGCCTGCGGCCCAAAGCAAAGCTATACGTCGATTTCGCAGATTTCAGCTTTGTCAGGTTCGCCATAAAGGATGGGTTACTGAATGGCGGTTTTGGCAAAGCCTATCGTCTGACAGCGGGGGATTTCTGACGGTCAGCGAACCACATGCACCGCGCACCCCGCATGCCGCACGACATGAGATGCAGTCGAGCCCAGCAACAGATCCTGCATCCCCGGCCGATGCGATGCCATAATGATCAAGTCGGGATTGTTGGCTTCGGTCCAGTCCAGAATTGTTCGTCCGGAATGCCCTTCGACCACCAATCCACGTGCATTCGGCAACTGAGATGCCAGCTCATCCAGTTCCGCTTGAATCGCCTTGCGCGCTTCGGTGAGATACTCGGGCGGCATATACGAAATCGCATAATTCGGAATATGCTCGACCACATGCAGCAATGTCACCTGTGCGTCTGGCGTGGCCAAAAGCTGGGCCAGCTTCAAAGGCCCGGACGTGTCTCTTTCAGCATCAAAAGAGATAGGGACAAGAATGTTGTGATACATAGCGTGAGCCTCCGTTTTGCAGGATAACTGTGAAACAGACAAATGCTGCAGGCTTTGATTCAGGTCAGGAACTTCCGAATGTCTCGGCCACGTCATACATGACCGGCTCAAAGCTTTTGCACAATTCGTTGATCTTGCGGTTGCGGTCGCGCATTTCGGGCGTCCGCAACATGGCGAGAAAATATTCGCGGCGTTCCCACTGCGAATAGTTGGCGATGCGCGTTTGGGCGTCGTTCACATGCAGCCCTGCAGACACAAATCCCGGCTGCTTTGAGATGAACTCGGCATAAGCATCTGTCAGGGCCTCCAACAGGTCCTGACACGTTCCCGGGGTCATTTCAAAGGTTGTGATAACTGTTTGAACACTGGCGTTTTTAGCGATTTTCGGCATCGGGACTCTCCATTTGCTTTCCTCAGCTTAGCACACCGAAAACAAACGTCGCCTAATTACTGCCGGCATGACGCATCATGATCAATTGCTTCTGGCAAAGAATGGTGAACTGGCCACCCTTAATGGGGTGGCCAGCCCTGGTGCTACTTCTCCATTCGCATCAGAACCGACACTTCACCCCTGACGTGTTCTGACCAGCGCAAAAGCAAGTTTTCACCTGCAGATCCATGCTCGGTCACAACATGAGGAACGCCGAAAACGAAATTATTGAAAACACCGTAGATCCCGTCAACAATCGTGACTCCATCACAGCTACGTGCTTTTCCGTTAAACGGCAGCTCTCCATTTGCAGGAATAATCCAAAAATTCGACGCAGAGTTCTGCTGGTGACGAATCCTCAACGGATGCGCAGATTTTTTGGTGACACCGTGATAGGTGTTGTTCTGGAACGTCACATTCGTGTGCCTGTTGTTGTTCAGATCCGCAAATGACGTGTCCACCCTTTCCGCCCGATCTATCCAACCGCTTGTGGCGCGAAACTTGTTTCCGGTCACAGCCAAACCGTTCAAGAAATGCCCGGCCCCATAAGGGCGCACAATGAGAAAGCTGAACCAGGACGGCGCCTGGCTTGAGTAGAAGATGTTGTCCGTGATGCTCATGGCACTGAACGAGAACCCACTGGTATAGGTGGGTGACGCGTCCCGTTCATTGGTCCATTCGATAAAACAGTTGTCGATATAGTTCTCGGCGATGGTGGAACTGTTATAGGTGCCGATCATGATCAGCCCAGCGGTGCGAACACCCTGCGGAATGCCATCACCCTGGAAAAAGTGATTGCCAAGAACCATGTTGTTGTCGCCGCCCAACACGGCAAAATGCTTGAACCGTACCGCCTGATTGTGCCGCAGCTTAACGTCATTCGAGTTGGTGTTCAGCGCGATCGAAGACCGATCCGTCACGGGGAAAGACTCTTCCGCCGACAGGAACTGACAATTGTCGATCAACATCCCTTTGCACCCTGTCGCGATCGAAGTGATACCCCGATCCTTCGGGCGGCTGACGAAACAGTCTTTCAGCTGGAATGTGCTGCCCGATGCCGCCAGACGGATGCCGCTGCATCGGCTGTTGCACTGGAATTCGATCTGCTCCATGCCGAATTTGCGCAGCGTGTTAAAGCCGCTGAAGTCCAGAAGGTATTTGAACGCGTGAAACGTGAAAGTCTGGGTGCCCGAGGCATCATAGATAGGCGCGTTCAGGATAATCTCGCCCGCCCCAATGTTTTTTGACCGCACATAGATTTCGCGCCCGACACCGCTTCCCTGTACCAAAGATCCCACGGGAATATTCGCGACATTGGCGACGTTGGTCAGCCGAGTGTTGTCCGAAGGATCATAGGTCGCTACCGATGTGAAGGTCTCGGTATCCCAAGCCGTGCTGCTTTTGACATCGAATTGACCGTTTCGGATCACACGGCGGGTCGAGAAACCGCCTTGTTTGTTCGGAACCGCTGCGGCCATATCGATCGGGGCCGTTACTGAAATCTTGCGGCCACCCAAATCCAGTGATTCATGATCCGAGTTATTCAACAGCGCCTGAAACGCCTTTTTGAACGCCAGCTCTTCATCTCCAAAGGCCGCGATATAGCTGGGCAGATGGAAGTCTTTGGTCAGCAACAGCATCTTGTCATCCGGCATCGTAACGGTGCCTTCGAACTCCATCTCGGAAGCCATACTGGTGTTTTCTGCAAGGTGATAGATGCCCTGCGGAACATAGACACGGCGACCGCCAGCTGCCTGATCCGCCGCTTCAAACGCGGCGGAATCGTCCGTAACACCGTCACCCAAGGCGCCATAATCCCGAACGTCCACCAGACTGATCATTTCACGAAGAAAAACATTGGTGACGTCAGTAATCTCAAGATCGTCAACACGCACCAAGGCACCATTGGCCCCTTCGATGTCCACGCCGAAATGCCCGTACAGCGCAGCGAGCCCCCAGGGCATATCCACGCCCGGGCGCTGGCCGGTGCCCACAATCGCGGTGATCTCATGCACAGAACCATAACCCGATAGCTGAGTCGCTGGCCCTTGCTCTACAACACCTGCCACATGTGCGTCTCCCGCCCCGCCTGCCCAGGCGGCGATGCGCACTGATGGCAGCGGGCCACTAATCGCTTTGACACGGGCTTTGATCTGCAAATAGCAACCCGGCAGGATCGGCGTCTGCCCCATGTAGCGCAGTTGCTGCGTGGTGTTCACCTTCAGAATCTCAAGACAGCCGCCAAAATCCGCGTCCGACGGTGCAAAAACCCCGGTGCCGGACCCGCCATAGGTGGGCGAGCCGGGTGTCCCGTCTCCAGCAGACCAGACCGTCAAGCCATTCGCAAATTGCGGTGGCATGAACACGATGCCGTCGGTGATTGCCTTGTTCATTGAAAACCCTTTCTCAATCGCGCCGCACATATCTGGCAACGCGTCCAAACCTCGTGTTCAGGTCCGTCCCGAACGCGGAAGTCTGGATACCGAAAGGGAATTAACCACGGCTCATCTCACCGTGACGGTGGTGTTGCGTCAGGCTGCAGGATCCGAGTTACCCAAAAGCTGGACCCCGTTGATCTTCCAACCGCTTTCCAGCGGGATCATCTGATAATCCAGAATATGAATACTGCCGTTGCCGTCGGTAATCATCACCTTCTGCCACAAAGCTCCGGCGATCTCACGCAGCTCCAGAAAGCGCACACCCGCCGGACGCCAAACCATGGGATACCCATTGCGCACCATGGCTCCGAAATTGTCGGGGTTTTGGAACAGGCGCTGAATGTTGGGACTGGCAAAGGTAAAGGCCGTCGCAAAATCATCCGCCTTGAAGGCTTGTATCTGCGCCGCGATATTCGCCTCAATCTCGGCGCTTTGTGCAAACGCTCCTGACGCCAATCCGGCACTCAAGGATATAGCAAGCAACAGTCGACGCATGGGGCCACCTCCTTTTGAAAAGAGTAGCCCCACACCTGTTCAGGTCAAATCAGACCAGCTCTCCGGCCAGCGCCTTGTCGATCAGCGCAATTGTCTCAGGCACACCGTACAAAGCGATGAACCCACCAAAACGCGGGCCTTGTGATGCGCCCAGCAGCACCTCGTACAGGGCCGTGAACCAGCCACGCATGGGATCGAACCGCTCGCGTCCGATGGAATAGACCACAGATTGAAGCGCCTCGTCCTCGGTCGGCCCATCGTAAGCTTCAAGCGCAGCTTTCAACGCTTCCAACGCCTCGCGTTCCTGATCCGTAGGTGCGCGATGCTTGCGCGTCGGTTTGACGAAGTCGTTGAAGTAGCGCACTGCAAAGCCTGCCGCCTGATCCAGATCGGGATGGCTCTCGGCCGTCGCCTCCGGCGCATAACGGCGGATAAAGCCCCACAGCGCCTCTTTGTCTTCCGCACCAGACACCGATGCCAGATTCAACAACATCGCGAAGGGCACGATCAAGGTCGATTCAGGAACATCACCCCCATGGATATGCCAAACCGGGTTGTTCAACTGCGCCTTCAGATCCTGCCCCGGATAGGCACGCAACTGTTGATGATATTCGTCATAAGCCTTCGGGATTACATCGAAATGCATCCGTTTGGCCGTCTTGGGCTTTTGATACATGAAATACGCCAAGCTCTCAGTCGGCGCATAGGTCAGCCATTCGTCAATAGCCACGCCATTGCCGGACGATTTCGAAATTTTCTGACCATTTTCATCCAGGAACAGTTCATACGAGAAATGTTCGGGAGCACGACCGCCCAGAGCCCGGCAGATCGCGTCATAAATCTTTTCGTTGGTCGCGTGTTCTTTGCCATACATCTCGAAATCGACACCCAACGCCGCCCAGCGCGCGCCGAAGTCCGGCTTCCACTGCAGCTTTACATGGCCACCGGTGACGGGAACGGTCCATTCTCTGCCCGTCTCGTCGTCAAAGGTCACTGTGTATGTCTCGGCACAGACCTTTTTCATCGGAACATACATCACCCGACCGCTTTCGGGGTGCAGCGGCAGGAAGATCGAATAGGTCTGCTGGCGCTCCTCTCGCAGGCTTTTGAGCATGATCGCCATGATCTCGTCATAGCGCTCAACCGCGCGCTTGAGGACCTCGTCAAACTGTCCGGACTCATAGAACTCCTTGGCCGAGTAGAACTCATACTCAAACCCAAAAGTGTCGAGGAACCGTCGCAGCATGGCGTTATTGTACTCGCCAAAGCTGTCATACTCGCCGAATGGATCCGGCACCGATGTCAACGGGCGCTGCAAATGCTGTTCCAGTATCTCCGGGTTCGGAACGTTGCTGGGCACTTTGCGCATCCCGTCCAGATCGTCCGAGAAACAGATCAGCTTGGTCGGAATATCCGACAACGCCTCGAACGCACGTTTGACCATCGTGGTTCGCGCCACCTCACCGAACGTACCGATGTGAGGCAAGCCCGATGGGCCGTAACCGGTTTCGAACAGGACATACCCCTTTTCCGGAGCACCTTGTCTGTAGCGTTTGAGCAACCGGCGCGCCTCTTCAAAAGGCCAGGCCTTGGACGACATCGCGGTTTCACGCAGTTCAGACATTTCAATATGCTCCATCGGGAAAGGTGCTTTGGTCGCCGCATGCAACCGGACCGGCCCCTCCTATTGTGCCAGTGCAGCATAAGTCAATAAAGCAGTGGCGCATTTCGCGCCATACCCCGGTCGAAAACAGGTCTGCGGTCGGACTGAAAGAAGCTCGAACCGCCCAGGTTGTTTGACCCACAAACACTCCACCAGCCATTTCTACGTCTTCCATTTCACGAACCAGCGTTCTTGAAACTAAATTGGCAAGTTGAGTGTGGCCCCGAAACAAAAATGACACGTGCGACACACTCTGGCTTGGCTTGTGTATTTCGTGTGTTTCCCGAGCCATGTATGACTAGGGCGAAAAACAGGACCTTCCCGGACCACAGGACACAAGATGCGACGCGAAACTACCAACCTGATCCGCTTTGTTCTCGAAGATATCGTGCCGCCAATTCTGCGTGACAGCGCCGTTTTCCACTGGCTGGCTCGCCGGGTCTGGGGCGAACATATTACGCGGCTTGCCGCATTCCGCGAACGCGCGCCCTTTCTGACGGATGAAGAATACGAAACCCTGTATCGCGACCACCCACGCGTTCACGACGGAACCGACAATTCCGAAGCCTGCATAGATCGGGTCGCCAAAGACTCAGTGGGCGACAGCATCTGCGATGTCGGTTGCGGCACCGGCGTTCTATTGCAACGTATCCGCGCCCTGCGCCCGGAAATTCCCGACATGACCGGCGTAGATTTTGTGGTCGACGACGCAGAGGCTCTGGATAACATCACCTATGTTGCCGCACGGATCGAGGATCTGCCCTTTGAAGACAACAGCTTCGACACCGTTATCTGCACCCATGTGATCGAACACCTATTGGACTATCGCCGAGCGATTGCTGAGCTGCGCCGGGTCGCGCGAAAGCGCGTCATAATTGTGGTCCCGCGCGAGAGGGAGTACCTCTACAGCTTCAATCCTCATTTCAACTTCTTCCCCTACACTCACAGCTTTCTGCGCGCTGTGCATCCCAGTCCCAGCACGCATGTCTGCGAAGATATCGGGCGCGACATCTACTACTGCGAAGATCGCCCGGCGAAGCAAACCAACGAAAAGCCCGCAAAGGATCAGGCGGCATGAGCGCTGCCACACCGACGGTTATTATCTGGACGGGCCTGCTGTTGACGCCCGTTATGATTTCCCTCGGGCAGGTGCTGTTCAAACTCGCTGGCGGGCGGATCGACGAACGCGACGCCACAGGCGTGATGGGCGTTCTGCATACCCTGCTTGACCCCTTTTTACTTGTCGCACTTGCGATCTACGGATCAGCTACGATCTTGTGGATTTATGTCCTCAGACATGTGCCCTTGTCGCAAGCCTATCCGTTCATGGCACTGAGCTTTGTGCTGGTTCCACTTGCCTCATGGCTGTTCTTTGGCGAAACGCTGGGGCTGCGCTATTGGGTTGGGGCTGGTCTTTTGCTCGGCGGGATGGTGGTGATGAACACCTGATCGGTCCAACCTGCTGCACAGACCCGGCAAAACAAGATGTTGAACCTGCCCTGCCCCCCTTCTATCCTGCGCCTTTGAAGAACCCCAAGCAGGATGCACCGAATGACCGAGCAAGTTCCCCACCCGATGTCCCCACAGGATTGCCTTGTGGCGATCATGGTTGCGATTTCGGCATCTGACGAAACGATCCGAACCGCTGAACTGGTCAAGATAGAAGTTGCGGTGAACATGCTTCCGGTCTTCGCCGGGTATGATATCGACCGGATGCGCCACGTATCACAGATCGTGTTTGATCTGTTTGAACAGGAAGACGGGCTGGATGCTCTGTTTGGCCTGATCCGCGACAACCTACCAGAACGGTTGAACGAAACCGCTTATGCGTTGGCCTGTGATGTTGCCGCCGCAGACGGATCACTGGCCGAAACCGAGCTGCGATTGCTGGAAGAAATACGTTATGAATTGAACATCGACCGCCTGCACGCTGCCGCAATTGAGCGCGGAGCCCGCGCGCGCCACGCCGTCTGACAAGGGCTCGTCGGGTTTCAGACTTTAACTGCCGTACAACGCGCCCCAGCGTTCGAGCAGCGCGCGTTGCAGTTTCCGCGACCGTCGGTTCCAGCTGCGCGCGCCATCCGGACGTTCACGTTGCGCGCGTGGTATGTTTGCGCGGTGCGCCACGTCCGCGGTGAATATCGCAAAGGCCAGATCGACCCCATCTGCCGTTGTCAGGAATCCCCCCAGCCCCGAGACAAAATTCAATGTTCCAGTCTTTGCATCAACCTTTACAGGGTGGTTTTTGACAATCCGACCATTCCGATCAGTCAACGCAAACGGCTTCATCAGGGGGCGCAATATTCCTGCCTTCTGCGCCACCACCAAGGCCGAAACCAGATCTGCGGGCACAATGCGAGAGGCGTCACCCAAACCAGAATGATCGACCATGGCGATACCGCTGACGCCAAAGCTCTCTGACGCCCAACGGTTCATCTCGGCCGCCGACTCAGCCAGGTCTCCGGGATAGACACCCCGTGCTTTGGTTGCAGCCAGCCCGACCATTTCAGCCGTCAGATTGGTCGAATATTTCAGCATCCCGCGCAGAATACTCTCCAATGCGTCACTGCGATGCACCACAAGGTCCACGCCCTGCGGGCTTTGCCGTGTCACTTGCACCCGCCCCAGCACAACCCCGTTTGACCGCGCCAAGGTTCGAAACACATCGCCTGCATAAAGCGCGGGTTTGCGTACCGGTAACCAGCGCGCACCCCCATTGCCCAGCGCACCCTTGGCCACGGTCCACCGATCCTGCCGCGCGCTTGGCTGATAGGTGTATATGGGCAGGCTTCGGCTCTCGACTCGCATAGCGGCCACATCCACCGCAGGCACATAGCGCGCACTGCGCGCGTCCATACTTACGTCATAGCCCTTTCCAGCGCGCTTCCATTCAAAGTGAACACGGTTGAAATTCAACGAAATCCCGCTGACGGCTGGGCTGTACCCCACATGATCCGGCTGCCCGGGATCAATGCTGAACACAAAAGGCAGCGCTCCGTCATAGACCTTGAACGCGCCGCGTACCTCGGTAACTCCTGCCTCGCGCAGGTTGGCCGCCATCGTGGCCAGCGCATCCGTATCCAGCAGAGGGTCTCCGCCGCCCACCAGGATTAGATCACCATGCAGAATGCCATTCTCGATCGGTCCATCCGTCACCAGACGGGTTTCAAACCGGTGATCCGCGCCCAGAACGTCCAGCGCATAAAGCGCGGTTAGCGCCTTGCCGACACTGGCCGGGGGCAAGGCGGCCCCATCTCCGAACACCTCCAGTTGCGCCCCGGTCTCCACTTCCGCAACCGCAAACACAACCTCGCCCTTTAATCCAGCCGCAGCCACCAGACGTTCGGCCCCGCTCAGAGGCACCCCGCGGATCTGCGGCCTGAGAGAGACCAGCGGCGCCTGCGCATGTCCCGCTGCCGGGATCAGAGATGCCCCCAATCCCCCCAGAAATACACGACGTGAAAAACGACCAGCCATAGCCGAATTAAAATCCCACTGAGCAAACGCACACAACCACTTGCCGAGATTATGCGCCCATGGGGGCTATTCCGGCAACACTTTCGCGCCCCATTCCCCGCGCGTCCGGATCTCTGTCGAGCTGACATCAACCATCGGAACGTTCACGAAACACCATGCCGGAGCCTGCGCCTGACCCAAAAGATGCCGCGCCTGCCCGTCGATGCGGTACTTTGCATAGACCCGAGCCGCAGGCGACATCCGCGCCGAAATCCGATCCCCCGGCCGTGCGACGACGCCAACAGGAACACTGTCCATAATCAGCCGCCAGTCTTTCCAACGATGAAACTGCGCCAGATTATCCGCCCCCATCAGCCAGACAAACCGAACCTGCGGGTACAGCAGTCGCAGGGCTGCCAGAGTATCCGCCGTCGCCCGCGTGCCGGTCAGCGCCTCGATATCCGTCACGTCGACTTTCGGGTGTTGCATCACGGCTTTCGCGGCTTGCAGCCGCCGCGCCATTGGGGCTGGCCCATGTTCTTTCAACGGATTGCCCGGAGACACCAGCCACCACACCCGATCCAGCCCAAACGCCTTTATCGCCTCGCGCGTGACATGCACATGCCCCTGATGCGGCGGATCAAAGGACCCGCCGAACAGACCAACGACCTGTCCGGGCCGCGCATATGGAATGGCGTTTCGCAACATCCTTTGCTGATGTTCAGAACTCGGCGGCGTTGTCAATCAACAGGTTGCAACGCATCACCCAGTCTGACCTGTCCGGGGCGGAGGACCTCAGCGCACCATCCGCCAAGCCCGCGCACGGCGGAATAGCCGCCCTTGCCCAGCGCCTCCTCCATCCGGCTGCACGGCGCGCAGATCACGGTAAAGAGCAGAACGGCTTCGCCCACCTGAACCTCGCGCCCTTTGAGCGCCGCCTGGTTGATCCCCGACACCACCAGATTGCGCCGCAGAATGTCAGGTGCAACCGGCCCCTGCCCGAGATAAGACCCAATCGAAGCCGGATGCTCTTGCTGAATCAGCGTCACCGCCCGCTTGCCCGCACGGCTACGGTCGCCTTCGAGGCCGTCGTTGGAGATCATCCCAGCATCAACTGTAACCATCTCCGCCCGCCGTTCTGGCCGCAGACCAATCCATTCAATCCGTCCGGGCTGCGCCCAGCCGGCAATCAAGGATTTTAGATCACTCACTGCGTTCACCCGGGACGTCAAATAGAGGGAGCCTGAAAGAATCAAAGTCTTTCACTTTGCAATTCGCCATCGAGACACTACGCTTTCGCGGTATGGCAAACTGCTGCTTAGGATGAACGTAGGCTTTGACCATCTTTTGGTGCAGCCTAAAAACTTCGCGTGTCACTGAAACATTCCAAGTATGCCATTCTTTTAGAATAGCTCCTCTCTGCTCAACAGTTGCTCCTGGGTGACCACTTCGATGTAATCGCCCATTGAAAACAACTTCTTCTCCTATTGGGAACATGCTGTTGGCAGCTTGGGAATTAATAAAAAAATTCAAGTCCACACCAGAAGTTAAGTGCCTCAAGTTCTTCTTCACAGCTTTCAAATTGTAGTGAAATGCAGTTTCGTTTCTGATTGCTCTCGCAATAGCCCAACCTTGGCCACTTTTGACTTCTTTCAGTCTTTGCGCAGTCTTTTCTATCAAGTCTAATAACGGCTTCGGCAGCTTGGACTCTTGCCGGTTGTTTTTCTCGACGAAATCTATGAACTCGTAAAGCTTGGCGGACCAAATGCGTAAGACCACAGCGCGCTGAGAGATCGAAGCTAGGTTTACCAAGAACTCGTCGTCGAAATCATGAGCCGAAGCGAGATAGAGACGCATCATAGTACGAACTTCACTTGCAATATATGAAGTTAAAGCTAGTGCGGCAGCTTCCCATTCCTCCATTTCGGAGAGATCGGCTTCGCTAAACTCCAGTACGCTAAATTCCACCGACCTGCGTTGTTCGCCCTGCATAAAAATGTCCTCTCTCAGTTGCTCAAACAGATAGTGCCTCATTGCCCCCACCCAACGCATCCGCTATCACACCGCCCAACCCAATTTCCCCGACCCAAAGGACGCGACATGGCCGCCTATCAATATGTCTACCACATGCAGGGTGTCTCCAAGACCTATCCTGGTGGCAAGAAGTGCTTTGAAAACATCCACCTGAGCTTTCTGCCCGGCGTGAAAATCGGTGTCGTCGGCGTCAACGGTGCGGGTAAATCGACGCTGATGAAGATCATGGCCGGTCTGGACAAGGATTTCACCGGCGAAGCCTGGGCGGCCGAGGGCGCCAAGGTCGGCTACCTCCCGCAGGAGCCGAAGCTGGACGAAACCCTCAGCGTGCGTGAAAACGTCATGCTGGGCGTGGCCGGGAAGAAGGCGATTCTCGACCGCTATAACGAGCTGGCGATGAACTACTCGGACGAAACCGCCGACGAGATGGCCAAGCTGCAGGACGAGATCGACAGCCAGAACCTCTGGGATCTCGACAGCCAGATCGACGTCTCGATGGAAGCGCTGCGCTGCCCGCCAGACGATGCCAACATCGCCAACCTTTCGGGCGGTGAGAAACGCCGCGTGGCGCTCTGCAAGCTGCTGCTCGAAGCGCCCGACATGCTGCTGCTCGACGAACCGACCAACCACCTGGACGCCGAAACCATCGCCTGGCTGCAACAGCATCTGATCGATTACAAAGGCACCATCCTGATCGTCACCCACGACCGCTATTTCCTCGACAGCATTACCGGCTGGATCCTCGAACTGGACCGGGGCCGCGGCCTGCCTTACGAGGGCAACTATTCCGCGTGGCTGGAACAAAAGGCCAAACGGCTGGAGCAGGAAGCCCGCGAGGACAAGTCCAAGCAGAAAACCCTGCAGCGTGAACTGGACTGGATGCGTCAGGGCCAGAAGGCCCGTCAGGCCAAATCCAAGGCCCGGATCAACGCCTATAACGAGCTGGCAGACCAGTCCGAGCGTGAAAAGCTGACCCGCGCCCAGATCGTTATCCCCAATGGCCAGCGCCTTGGCGGCAAAGTGATCGAGGTCGAAGGCCTGTCGAAACATATGGGCGACAAGCAACTGATCGAAGGGCTGGACTTCGCCCTGCCCCCCGGCGGCATCGTCGGCGTCATCGGCCCCAACGGCGCCGGTAAATCAACGCTCTTCAAGATGCTCACCGGTCAGGAACAGCCCGACAGCGGCACCATCTCGCTGGGCGACACGGTCGAATTGTCCTATGTCGACCAGTCCCGCGACGACTTGAAAGACAACGACACTGTGTGGGAGGCGATCACCGGCGGTGCCGAGATCATCCAATTGGGCGATGCGCAGGTCAATTCCCGCGCCTATTGCTCGTCCTTCAACTTCAAGGGCGGCGACCAGCAGAAAAAGGTCTCGCTTCTGTCAGGTGGTGAGCGCAATCGCGTCCACATGGCCCGTCTTCTGAAAGAGGGCGGCAACGTCCTGCTGCTCGATGAACCGACCAACGATCTGGACGTCGAAACCCTGCGCGCGCTGGAAGACGCCCTGGTCGATTTCGCCGGCTGCGCCGTGGTCATCTCGCACGACCGCTTTTTCCTCGACCGTATCTGCACGCATATTCTGGCGTTTGAGGGTGATGCCCATGTGGAATGGTTCGAGGGCAACTTCGAGGATTACGAAGAGGACAAGAAACGCCGTCTTGGACCGGACGCGTTGGAGCCCAAGCGGTTGAAGCATAAGAAGTTTGCGCGGTGAGAACGGGCAGAACCACTGCAACCTTGAACGGTGAGGGTGCACTCCGCCCTCACCCAGCGGTTCGAAGGGCTGCTCTCGCCTTCGCTGCAACGACGGAGTATTTCTGAACAAGGACATACTATGCAGAATGGTTTTGGTACATTTTGGTCCGGGTCGGCACTTGGTCCACTGGAACAGGCCTGTCTGTTTTCTTTTGTTCGCGCTGGCCAACCAATCACGTTATTCAGCTACGAACCAAACATGAGCGGTGTTCCCGAAGGCGTCATTCTGCGCGACGCGTCAACCGTGCTCGAACTGACGGAAGCGTCGGAACGCATTCTTCAACAGCACTCGGCCCGCTTTTCGGACCTTTTCCGCCTGAAGATGATGCAGGCCGAGAACCTTATTTGGGTTGATTGCGATGTCTATCTACTCAAGCCGGTGACTTTCGACACCAATCTGATCACGATTGGTCGCGCATTCCGGGATGGCACCCGCTATCTGTGGAACGGTGTAATGTATCTGGATCCGGATTCGGATTTATTCTCGGACTATCTGTTCCTGACACAGGGCGACAAAATCCAGTTTCGTGACACATGGGATACCAATGTGGAAACCGGGGTCGAAAACAAATCCGCAAAGGACATGTTTGAAAGACTGGGCGATGTGGATTTCTATTCCGACAACCTGCCCCGAAACTTTTTTGGTCCGATCCTTTTGACACTGCTGGCCCGCGAACACGGCAACATCGAACTAACGCCACCGCACGTGCACTACCCATTCGGAGCGCCCAAACTCCGCAAAAACATTCATGACCCGCAACAGTTTCCCCTTGAATACCCGGATCAGAGCGAGACAATACATTTCTTCGGTTCGATGGTAAGAAGGGCAGGTGAACTTTATCGGAATTCGAGCACGGGAGCCTATGACCAACTACCTGCCGGAAGCTTGCTGCAACGTGCATTAAGCGGCACGCTGACCGCGACCGATTGATCATGTGACCTCAGATGAGTTAACAGCTAGATCCGTGCGTGTTTAGCTGCCAAATCGTTGACAGAAGGTTTGGCCGCATATGAGGTTTGCTCAGAAGAGTACCAAGAATACGCTTACCTTCGAAAGATCTTTTCGGACCGTCTGAACGATTTAACAAAGCATAATCCATTGGAGAAAAGACTTCGTTGAGAGGTAAAGCCACCAGCCAGCGGACCATTTTCGAGATTGGCCATTCTGCGTGACAGTATGAAGTGACTAGCAAAAGTAGGATGGGTGCTCGCACCCATTGCTCCTCACTCCTCCAAATCCAACTATCTCAAACGATGGGGTAAAACCCCATCCTACGGCCCTGCAAGCATGCCCTTGTTGACGCCACCACTCCATTCCGGATCAACCCGACCCGTGCGGATATCACGATGGATGGACGAATGCGGTTACGGGGCTGAATGCCACTAGCCGCGCTCGATCGCCTCAAGGCTGCTCAAAGCAACCAAACTCCGGCGTCCTAGTCAAAACTCTTATTGATGATTGCAGTTACGGCCCTTAAGCTGACCGGTTTCCGTGAAGCTTCCCGAGACCAAACAGCCCCGCCAACGCGCCAACCAGCAGCAACCAACTGGCTGGAATAGGGACGGCCGAGAGGTTTGCCTCTGTCACATTGCCTTCCGTTACACCCTGCTCCTGATTGGTCTGTTCCTGCAACAATTCCAGCTCTTCAAGATGCCGGTCATAGTCAGAGGTTTCGGGGACTTGGGTCAAACGCAGGTTTTCCCATTCCATCTCTTCACGATGTCTTTCACTGTCAAAGACTGGTTGAAGCTCGGGTATAATTTGATCACCACCCGCAGTCGCACTTTCCGACCCATCCGAGATGGTCAAAGCATCTGAAGCTCCGGCCCAGAACAGAACCGCTAATGTGCATACAATTCTCATACCCGCCCCCACGTTTATGCAGACAATTATAGCATTCCGGAGTCTTTTTTCAAACATCACAATAATTGAATAAAAATGAGAACTTGTGAGATCTACGAAGACTTGCCCGAACATGATACCTCTGGTCCCGAGCCTCAAACCGCCAAAATGCAGAGGTGTGATTCTGAATAGTCACATTATGCGTTTGTTCGAAAACGCGGGCGACCGCTGGTCGAGTGAGCCAGGTATGGCTGGTCCGGCCCATTGATAAAATTTCCCTTGAATCGCCTCAATATGCTCTGGTGCCATTGTTTTATCCAGGCGATCGTCCCTTGCCACATGGCCACCTCAATGCCATATGAAAAGGGCTAACGTTTTTCTATTCGACCCACTGTCTCCGATTCCGGCGCTCAGTCTATCGATACAGACAACGACGCCGGGCTGCCGCAACACCGTGGGCAGCACTAAACAGGAGACAACGGATATGCCCGCAGGCACCGTAAAATGGTTCAACACAACCAAAGGCTACGGCTTTATCGCACCCGAAGATGGCGGCAAAGACATCTTCGTTCACATCTCGTCCGTCGAGCGTTCGGGCCTGACCGGTCTGGCCGACAACCAGAAAGTCACATACGAGCTGCGCGCTGGTCGTGACGGTCGCGAAAGCGCCGACAATATCCAGCTTGCATAAGCTTGAGATTGGGTGAGGGGTCCCCCTCGCCCTTTTCCACCGCCACCTCTGGTGGCAGGCGGGACACATCACGACTGTGTGATGCTTGCCCTAGAATTGACCAAATATCATATCATGATGAAACTGGTTCTTAGGTTTCATTGGTCATTCGATGAGGGTTTCGATGTTCACACGCCGTGTTTTTCTGGCAGGTACTGCAGTCAGTTTGTTGCCGGGTATCGCCAGCGCCAAGAAAGCGGTCGAGTATGATCCGACACCGCAATTCGTACGCATCAAAAAGCAATTCTTGCCCGGGCAGCTTCTGGTGGCCCCTCGCTCGTTCTATCTTTATTACGTCACTGAACCGCGCAAAGCGATCCGCTATGGTTGTGGTGTTGGCAAAGCGGGGCTGGAGTTCACCGGCACAGCCACCATCGACGTGAAAAAGGAATGGCCCACCTGGCGTCCGACCAATGAAATGATCGAGCGCGACCCGGTGGCCTACGCTAAATTCAAGGACAATGACTATGTCCAACCCGGTGGCGGAGATAACCCCTTGGGCGCACGGGCGCTGTATCTGTTTCAGAACGGGGTCGATACCTATTTCCGCATCCACGGCACGACTCAGCCGCAAACAATTGGTCGGGCAGTATCAAACGGGTGCATTCGAATGCTGAATGAACATGTCGTTGATTTGTACAACCGGGTCCCAATCGGAACCGTTGTCACGGTCGTCTGATCGAAATCAGGGGGCCGTTGCCTGCTCAACAAGCTCTAGAACGGATGGACCCAGCGCGTCGACGATCCTAACGACCCCGGCGGCGTTGGGGTGAATGCCGTCAGCCTGCATGAATTGCGACACTGCACCGGGATCACCGTCTGCTGCCAGCCCTTCAAAGAAACTACTGGCAAACAAGACCCCATAGTCCTGCGCCAGTTCAGGATACATAGCGTCAAACGCCTGCTTGTATTCGGCACCATAATTGCCCGGCGCTTGCATTCCGATCAGCAGAACGGCGACATCGCTATCCCGCGCAACCTCCAGAATTTCGCGCAGGTTGGTGCGTGAGACTGCAGGATCGATCCCGCGCAACAGGTCATTTCCACCCAAGGCAACAATCATTCCATCCACATCCGGCGTCAGGGTCCATTCCACCCGCGCAGCCCCGCCTGCCGTTGTGTCACCCGAAACTCCGGCATTTATCACCCGTACATCTGCACCCCGCGCCTGAATCCAACGGTCAAGCTGTGGGACGAACCCATCCTCTTCCACCAGCCCATAGCCCTGTGTCAGCGAATCCCCCAAGGCGGCAATCACCACTTGCTCGGCTGTGGCCGTGAAACCGCAGCAGACAAACAGACCTGTCATCAAAGTCTTGCGCAATGTGCTGATCGCTCCATATCCCAAAAGACCGCTCCTCAAACGGGTAGACCCATGACATCTGCTGTTCTCACCCTCCAAAATGCTGCTTTATCTCTGGATGGCAATGCCGGACGGGTCGATATTCTGCATGACATTACGTTGACTGTGGCCAAGGGTGAGACACTAGGCCTGATCGGGCCGTCCGGTTCGGGCAAATCTTCGCTGCTGATGTTGATGGGCGGGTTGGAACAGGCGACCAGTGGCCAAATCACCGCTCTGGATCAGGATCTGACCCGCATGGACGAAGATGCACTGGCCCGGTTTCGCCGCAACACCATGGGGGTGGTGTTTCAGAACTTCCACCTGATCCCGACCATGACAGCGCTGGAGAACGTGGCAACTCCGCTGGAGCTGTCGGGTCACAAGGATGCGTTCGACCGTGCCGAGGCTGAACTGGACGCTGTCGGGCTTTCCCATCGGCGCGATCACTATCCGGCGCAACTGTCAGGCGGTGAACAGCAACGGGTGGCCCTGGCCCGTGCCACTGCGCCGCGTCCCAAAATCCTTTTGGCGGATGAACCGACCGGGAATCTGGATGAAGCAAACGGTGCCGCGATTGTTGATCTGCTGTTTGGACTGCGTCGGAAATATGAGGCAACTCTTGTTCTTGTCACTCACAGCCATTCCCTGGCAGAGCGCTGTGACCGGGTCGTTCGGCTGCGTGACGGGCGAATCGCAGAAGAGACCCAGCAGGAGGCTGCCGAATGAGCCTGCGACTGGCGGGACGCCTCGCCCGTCGCGAGCTGCGCGGCGGCTTGCGCGGGTTTCGAATCTTTCTGGCCTGTCTGGCCCTCGGCGTCGCAGCCATTGCTGCCGTCGGGTCGGTGCGGCAGGCCATCCAGACCGGATTGGCGCAAGAAGGTGCGTCGCTTTTGGGCGGCGATGCCCAGCTTGAGTTCACCTATCGCTTTGCCGATGAGGCCGAACGCGCCTGGATGCAGCAAGCGTCCGAGCAGGTGTCCGAGATCGTCGATTTCCGTTCGATGGCTGTTGTGCCCCGCGCCGCCGAACCAGAACGTGCACTGACCCAGGTTAAGTCCGTCGACACTGCGTATCCCTTGATTGGTTCGGTTAAGCTTGAGCCTGACATAGCGCTGGAAAACGCCCTGAGCGGGGCATCCGGTTTGCCCGGAGCGATTATGGAGCCCGTGCTGATCGACCGGCTTGGGCTGTCTGTTGGTGATCGTCTCAAGCTTGGTACACAGGAATTCATCCTGACGGCCGCGCTGCTGAACGAACCGGACAGTGCGGCGGACGGGTTTGGTCTGGGGCCGCGAACAGTGGTGCGGACTGAGGCACTACAGACCTCCGGGCTGCTGGAACCCGGCACTCTGTTTACGACTAAGTATAGATTGAACCTGCATGACACAGTCGCCCTTGCCGAGGTCGCTGCCGATGCCAGCAACGCCTTTGACGGCACGGGAATGCGATGGAGCGATGCGCGCAACGGTGCCCCCGGAATATCCGAGTTTGTCAGCCGCCTCAGCGCCTTTCTGGTCCTTGTTGGCCTCTCCGGTCTTGCGGTGGGTGGCATAGGTGTATCTGCGGCCGTGCGCGCATATCTGTCCCAAAAAACGGAAACCGTGGCGACCCTACGCACCTTGGGGGCGGATCGCGCGACGATTTTTCAAACCTACATGATTCAGATCGGCGTGCTTTCTTTGATAGGGATTGTGATCGGTCTGGTGCTGGGTGGGCTGGCGCCACTTCTTCTGGCTCCTCTGTTGGAAAGCCAGTTACCGGTCCCGGCGGTATTCTCGCTCTATTTGCAACCGTTGATCGAGGCCGCGATCTATGGGTTGCTCACAGCGTTTCTGTTCACACTTTGGCCGTTGGCCAGAACGGAAGATGTACGGGCCGCAACCCTGTTTCGCGATGCGCTGAGCACAGCCCGTGCTTTTCCTCGCCCGATCTATGTCGTCGCCACCGGCATCGGGCTTACGTTGCTTATCACCATCGCCGCGTGGTTCAGCGGATCCACCCGATTGACCCTTTGGACAAGCGGGGGGCTTGTGGGTGCGCTGGTTTTGCTGACCCTCGCTGCCTATGCCATTCGCAAGCTGGCTCGGGCCGGTGCTCCATTGGCACGTGGACGTCCCGCCTTGCGATGGGCCTTGTCCGCCATTTCAGACCCGCGTGAAGGCGCAGGCTCGGTGGTTCTGTCGCTCGGTCTGGGCTTGTCCGTTCTGGCCGCGGTTGGACAGATCGACGGCACGCTGCGCAATGCGATTTCAGGCAACCTGCCAGACGTTGCGCCCTCGTATTTCTTCGTCGACATCCAGAAGGATCAGATGCCTGGCTTTACAGATCGTCTGAACTCGGACCCCGCCGTCAGCCGCATCGAAAGCGCGCCGATGCTGCGTGGGATCATCACACAGATCAATGGCCGTCCTGCCCGCGACGTGGCTGGTGATCATTGGGTGCTCGAAGGCGACCGGGGTGTTACCTACTCTGCCCAGCCCCCTGCAAACGCAAATGTGACGGAAGGGGAGTGGTGGGCCAAGGATTATTCGGGTGCGCCGCAGGTCAGCTTTGCCGCTGAAGAAGCAGCCGAAATGGGTCTGCAACTTGGTGACCAACTGACCGTCAATATCCTCGGTCGCGACATAACGGCAGAACTGACCTCACTGCGCGAAGTGGATTTCTCTACTGCAGGCATGGGGTTCATCATGTCAATGAACCCCTCCGCCCTGTCCGGCGCGCCACACAGTTTCATCGCCACTGTCTATGCCGAAGAACAGGCCGAAGCTGCCATCCTCAGGGACCTCGCTGGCCAGTTCCCCAACATAACTGCCATTCGGGTACGCGACGCCATCGACCGCGTTTCGGGCCTGTTGGCCGGTATCGCCGCCGCCACATCTTACGGTGCGGGTGTGTCTTTGCTGACCGGGTTTCTGGTTTTGATCGGAGCCGCAGCAGCGGGCGAACCTGCCCGCAGATACGAGGCGGCAATCCTCAAAACCCTGGGGGCCAACCGGGGCCGCATCCTGCGTAGCTTTGGCCTGCGCTCTGTTTTGCTAGGGGCAGCTGCAGGCTGTGTCGCATTGCTGGTCGGCATTCTGGGCGGCTGGGCTGTTGCCACCTACATATTCGAGACGGATTTTGCGGTCATCTGGTCTTCGGCCCTCGGCATTGTTCTGGCCGGGATTGGCGTCACACTCTGCGCAGGTCTCGCCTTTGCGTTGCGTCCACTTTCTGCGCGACCAGCCCATATCCTGCGTGCCAGCGACTGAGCTCAGCGCACACAAGCCACAGGTTGCAGAAGTTTCAGCAACGGATCATTGTCACAGACCAGCGCATCCAGCGAAACATCATCGAGAGAGGCGTAAAACACCTCGGCCGCGTCCTGTAGCGCCAGCCGCAAGCGGCAGGCATCCGTCAAGGGACAGGTGTTGTCCGCATCCGCAAAACATTCGGCAATGGGCAAGGCCCCCTCAACGTGCCGGAACACTGCGCCGATCCGAATTTCATCAGCCGGGCGCGCCAGCGACATACCGCCATTGCGTCCCCGTTGCGTGCTCAGATAATCCAACTGGCTCAGCTGGTTGATCACCTGCGCCAGATGGTTTTCCGAAATATTGCACACTTCGGCAATTTCCGACTTGGTGACCAGCCTGTCCGGGTGCGCTGCGCAATACATCAACAGGCGCACAGCGATATTCGTCCGTTTGGTAATCCGCATGAGGGCCTCCCTGAATGCAAGATGCAACCTTATTGCATGTCCGGGAAAAAAGCGGTTTGACATACATCAATCGATCAAAAGGACGCCTTATCCATGCCTGATCCCTATTTCTTTGGCTATGGCAGCCTTGTGAACCTCGCCACCCATGGTTTTCCCGACCCGCGCCCAGCAAAACTGAAAGGCTGGAAACGGGCATGGCGGCACACCGACCTGCGCCCCGTGGCCTTTCTGACCGCAGTGCCGGATGCAGGGTCCGAGATCGAAGGAATGATCGCCCATGTACCGAAAAACGACTGGATCGCTTTGGATCAGCGGGAATGGGCCTATGACCGGATTCCCGCGACTGACGCCATTTCACATCCGCTGACGCATGAAGTCGAAATCGCGGTTTACGCAGTGCCCCATGACCGGCACAACGCGCCCAGCAACCACCATCCGCTACTACTCAGTTACATCGACGTTGTCGTGCAGGGTTATTTGCGAGCGTTTGGAGAGGACGGCGCGGACCGGTTCTTCGCAACAACCAGTGGTTGGGACGCCCCAATTCTGAATGATCGCGCCGAACCGCGTTATCCACGTCACCAACAACTCCAACCTGCTGAGCGGGATTTTGTCGATGATCGACTATCTGGCTTATCTGTCCGGATAGAACTGCCCTCATAACAAAAGGGGCCGCGCCACTGGCACGGCCCCGTTCTGCATCTCTCAACCAGGTTAGCCGCGCGCGCGGATCACCTGCAACAGCGGCATCAAAGCAGCCATTTCCGGCCCGCGCTCCATACCGGTCAGCGCTTTGCGCAGCGGCATGAACAGGCCTTTGCCTTTGCGGCCTGTCGCCTCCTTAACGGCCTTGGTCCAGGTGCCCCAGCTCTCGCCATCGAACGGGCCTTCGGGCAGCAAAGCCATCGCCTCGGCGATGAACTCTTGGTCTTCATCGGCGATCAGCGGCTCGGCCCCGTCGCGGCACAGCGCCCACCAGCCCTTAAGATCTGCCAGAGTGGTAATGTTCTCGCGCGCCATGGCCCAGAACGGCTCGGCCAGTTCTGCCGGAACACCTGCACCCGATACGGCATCGGACACATCGGCCAGCGGCAGTGATTGCAGATGCTTGGCTGTCAGCGGGAACAGGTCCTGCTCGTCGAACTTGGTCGGTGCAGCACCAAAGCGCGTGATGTCGAACCCGTCGATCAGCTCGGCCATGTCCGAACGCAGCTCGACCGGATCAGACGAGCCCAGCCGCGCCATCAGGCTCAGCAGCGCCATTGGCTGTACGCCTTGCTCGCGCAGGTCGCGCAGTGCCAGCGTCCCCAAACGTTTCGAAAGCGACTCGCCCTGCGGACCGGTCAACAGCGAATGGTGCGCAAATCGGGGGCAGGTGCCGCCCAACGCCTCGATGATCTGAATCTGGGTCGCAGTATTGGTCACATGGTCCGAGCCACGCACCACATCGGTCACGCCCATTTCGGTGTCGTCCACCACGGAGGCCAGCGTATAAAGCACCTGACCATCACCCCGGATCAGAACCGGATCTGATACCGAAGCCGCATCGATCGAAATGTCGCCCAGAACTCCATCAGTCCAGTCGATCCGCTCGTGATCCAGCTTGAAGCGCCAGACGCCATTGCCACGCTCGGCCCGCAACGCCTCTTTCTCGGCTTCCGACAGGTTCAGCGCAGCGCGGTCATAGACTGGCGGTTTGCCCATGTTCAGTTGCTTCTTGCGCTTCAGGTCCAGCTCGGTCGGCGTCTCAAACGCCTCATAAAACCGGCCCATCTCACGCAGCTTGTCCGCAGCTTCAGCATAGCGGTCCAGTCGGTCCGACTGACGCTCGACCTTATCCCAATGCAGCCCCAGCCACTCCAGGTCCTGCTTGATGGCATCGACATATTCTTCTTTCGAGCGTTCGGGGTCGGTGTCGTCAATACGCAGAATGAACGTACCGCCCGACTTGCGGGCGATCAGATAGTTCATCAGGGCGGTGCGCAGGTTGCCCACGTGGATGTATCCGGTGGGCGACGGGGCAAAACGGGTGGTTGTCATGGGTGTCTCCTGTTGGCGCGGCTCTTGTCACATAGGGGCGTTTTTGTCCAGCCGCCGCTTGGTCCATCAGGTGATTCAGACAGGTTCAACTGGCCACAACCTGTTCAGATCGTCCAACCCGGCGCGGATTAACTCAGACAAAACACCCGTGTCGATATCCGCCAGCTTGTTCACATAGAGACAGGATTTACCCAGCTTGTGCTTTCCCAATCTGGTCATGATTTCCCCGAAATCTGCGTAACCCGGCATGATGTAGATCACCAGCGCTGATTTGCGGGGGGAAAACCCGGTTGCCAGAAAGTCTCCCTCGCGACCGGATTTGTAGCGATAGTGGTAGCGGCCATACCCGATGATCGACGGGCCCCACATGACCGGTGCAAAACCGGTGGTGGCGCGAAACAGTTTGTCCAGCGAACGTGCCTCTTCGGCGCGGCGCGTCGGTTGGACCGCCGCGAGGAAATCCGCAACGCTTTGATCTGTTGGAAGGGTCTTGTTGCCTGATCGCGCCATGAACAAAAATTAACACGTAATGTTCATCCACGCACCCCATCTGGATGGCGTATAAGCTGGCAAGAGACTCACGACGCCCTAATTGAACCAATGATGTCCTGACAGGGAGAACAAAGATGACGATTAAACTCACACGCCGCGCCGCCTTGGGAACTGCTGCTGCCTTGCCGTTTGCAACTGCAGCCGCACCGGTTCTGGCCGCAAGCCCGGAAACCAAAGCAAACTCCACCATCGCCAAGTCACTTCATGTTGGCGACTTCACAGTCACGACCCTGCTGGATGGCAGCTTTCCACGCGACGGAGCCAAAGAGATTTTCGGCGGCGGAGCGACGGATGAAGAATTCGCCAAAGTTTCGGCGGAAAACTTCATTCCGGCAGACGCCGCTCAGTTCTTCTTTACCCCATCACTGGTCAACACAGGCTCGGAACTGGTGCTGTTTGACACCGGTCTGGGGCAAGGTGGCATTCAGGCCGCGTTGGCCGATGCAGGCGTGACCCCGGATCAGATCGACGTGGTTGTGATCACACATATGCACCCCGACCATATCGGCGGCATGACGACCGATGGTGCGCCCACTTTCGCCAATGCACGCTATGTGACGGCCGCTTCGGAGTATGATTTCTGGGCAGCTCAGGATGCAGGCAATCGTGTCGGTGATCTGGTCGCTGAAAAAGTCACGCCGCTGGCCGAGAATATGACCTTTGTCGAGGATGGGGGCGAGGTCGCGTCGGGCATCACCGCAGTTGCCGCTTTCGGCCACACGCCAGGTCACACTGTTTACCATCTGGAAAGCAACGGACAGCGTCTGGTTCTGACCGCAGATCTGGCCAACCACTATGTCTGGTCTTTCGCTCATCCGGAATGGGAAGTCCGGTTCGATATGGACAAGGCCGCCGCAACCGCCGCGCGCCGCAATGTGCTTGGTATGCTGGCTGCCGACAAGGTGCCGATGGTCGGCTATCACATGCCCTTCCCCGGGGCCGGCTATGTTGAGGCGCGCGGAGAAGGCTTCCGCTTTGTCCCGGTCAGCTACCAGATGATGGATTAAGCTGTCAGTACCCCGGATCCGGTCGCACTTTTGACCCGTCGCTGAATCGCGACAGGCGAAAGGCAACCGGGTCCACACAAGGCGTTGTTTCGGCAACCAGATCAGCCATCAAACGCCCTGCGCCGGGTCCGATTCCAAAACCGTGGCCGGAAAACCCTGTGGCAATGTACATTCCCGGCAATTCGTCCACGCCCGAAATTACGGGAATCGCATCAGGGGTCACATCGATCATACCCGCCCAGCTTTGAATAACCTCAGCGTTTAGCAGTGCAGGAATCCCTTTGCAGGCGCTGGCCCAAGCCTGGCGCAAGTCCCTTTGTGATGGCTCAGGGTCCAGTATCCGGCACTTTTCGAAGGGCGTCACATCGGTTGGCAACCAGCTTCGATCTTGCCTCGCTTCGATGGCCCAGCGCTTGGACAGGCGGAAACGCAGAGATTTCCACTCCAGCGCATAGGCAGGCAGGAATTGCCGCGCCAAGCGAAAACTGTCAGGCACGATGTCCACGGTGTTTTCGTGGCCAGACGCGATTGAGTAACCGCCATCGGCCCGCTTGCGGATCGCAAAGTCGTCGGACCAAAGGGCAGGCCCAGGCTCCTCTTGCAGGGGGGACGTGCGCAGAACCGTGTTCAGAATCTTAAGTTGCGGCAACTCGATCCCCGCATTCCCGGCAAACAACCGCGACCACGCGCCCCCCGCCAGAACGACATGCTTACAGGTCACTTTTCCACGCTCTGTAAAGACACCGGATATGCGCCCATCCTTGGTTTCCACACTGCGGACGGCGCACTGCGTCATGATCACGGCGCTCCGGGCTCGTGCAGCTTCGGCAATTGCGGGAGCAACCCATTGCGGCTCGGCCCGACCGTCCTGCGGCATGAAAAGCGCTGTTTCCAGACCCGTTTGATGCCCATGCAGCAAATCTGCAAGCTCGCCCCCGGACACCATCCGGGCACCCGTCTGCAAGCCCTCCACATGCTGCATCCACCGCTTCAGATTGCCGATGTCCCGTTTGCCAGACGCCCCAAACAGGATGCCGGATTGGGTGTAGCCCGTTTTGCGCCCAAGACGGTCGTCCAGCGATTGCCAGATGCGCAAAGCCTCTTGCATCAGAGGGATTTCCCTGGGGTCGCGCATTCCCAGACGCACCCAACCCCAGTTGCGCGAGCTTTGTTCGGCCGCGATCTGGCCTTTTTCACATAAAAGGACAGACGCGCCACGCTCGGCCAGTTCCAATGCGGTGGACGTCCCAATGATGCCGCCGCCAATGACAACAACATCTACTGCTTTGGGAAGGGCCAATTCGGATTCTACAGGGGTCGGCTTGGGCGCGGTCATCAGCAGATCATACAAGGTCACTCGGACCGGCATGGAGACCCGCTAATGGCCTTTAAGCAATATGAATTTAAGACATCGCTACAGTATTTTGGCGCCTGTGGCCCAGACACCAACACCTGCGTCGCTAAAGCTGTGCTATGCCGCGCCCGACAGCTCAGCCCATTTCTGGCGCAATATCGCGGACAACCCGCTTTGTTTGCTAGAGGTTTGTGCCGTCACTTCCTTCTGAGGCAGCAGTCTCGGAAACTCGGTTCGGAAATGGAGCGCAGCTTGCTCATCCAATTCCCGCTGTTCGTCCAGAAGGCCGGCAATTGCCGCATCCAGTTTTTCTTCATCCACATCTTGCGGTGGAGATTCCATGGTCCGAAATCGCATCGGACCATGAAGCGAGTTATCATATTCCTTGTACATTGTAACACCACACCATTCACTCAG
The DNA here is from genome assembly GCF_059612325.1 of Ruegeria sp. CDSA021. Lineage (NCBI taxonomy): Bacteria > Pseudomonadati > Pseudomonadota > Alphaproteobacteria > Rhodobacterales > Roseobacteraceae > Ruegeria > Ruegeria sp. CDSA021. The sequence continues at coordinate 190,062 of NZ_JBXWQJ010000005.1, read as the reverse complement.
ACATCCAACCCGGGATGCGCCGCACGTACCTAGAACCGAAACTACGTGTACCACTTAGAAATGCGCCGCATCCGCCCCACATCGGGCAACTTCCAAGCAAAAATGTGGCAGAAAAATGTCACAAAAACAAGACTGAGACAGCTGTAACCGCCTCAAATCAAACCTCATTTCCCACGAAATAGGCACAATCACCCTGAGGGTTAGGTACTGTTTCCGCAGGCTTCAACTCAAACCCGAAACTCAGGTCCGATCGCGCCAGCGATTCACAATTGGATAGCGCCGATCCAGCCAGAACGCCCGCTTGCTAAGGCGCGTCCCTGGAGCGGACTGGAACCGCTTGTATTCACTGATATAGATCAGGTGCTCGACCCGCTGCGCCTCTGCTTCGTCATACCCGGCCGCAACGCAATCGGCGATGGATCCATCCTGATCGACAAGGATCTCAAGGATACCGTCCAACACCGGATAATCTGGCAGGCTGTCGCTGTCTTTCTGATCTTCCCGCAACTCTGCGCTTGGCGGTTTGTCGATGACCGAGGGGCGGATCACCTCGCCCTCGGGGCCCATCATCCAGTCGCGATGATTGGCATTGCGCCAGCGGCACGTTTCAAACACGCGCGTTTTGTACAGGTCTTTGATCGGGTTATAGCCGCCGTTCATGTCCCCATAGATCGTGGCATACCCCACTGCGACCTCGGATTTGTTGCCGGTGGTCAACAGCATTTCACCGAACTTGTTCGAGATCGCCATCAGCAGCAGCCCGCGCAGGCGGGACTGAATGTTTTCCTCGGTCAGCCCGTCGTCCAAACCTTCGAACAAAGGGGCCAAAGTATTTGTTACCGCTGCCCGGCCTTCGGAAATCGACACAAAATCGTAGTGCACGCCCAATGCCTTGGCGACGGCTTCTGCATCGTCAAGCGAGGCCTGGCTGGTGTACTCCGACGGCAACATCACGCAACGCACGTTGTCGGCCCCGATGGCATCGACCGCGATTACCGCCACCAACGCGGAATCGACGCCCCCAGACAGGCCCAGAAGCGCCTTTTTGAAACCCGTCTTGCCCATGTAGTCGCGCAGCGATTGCACCATCGCGCAATAATCCTGTTCCCACACACTTGGCTGAGGAACAATTTCGGCAGTGACGATCCGCCAACCATCGTCACCACGCTCAAGGTCAACCTGAGAGACAGTTTCGTCAAATACAGGCATCCGAAAGGCCAGCTCTCCGCCCGGATTCAGGCCAAAGCTGGCCCCGTCAAAGACCTGATCGTCCTGCCCGCCAACCATGTTGAGATAGATCAGTGGCAAACCGGTTTCGACCACCCGTGCCACCATATGGTTGAGGCGCACGTCGTATTTGTCGCGGAAATAGGGCGATCCGTTGGGGATCAGCAAAAACTCGGCCCCGGTTTCTTCAAGTGTTTCCGCCACGTCCGGGTGCCACCCGTCCTCGCAGATTGGGCTGCCAATTCGGAAGTTTCCAACTGAATAGGGCCCGCCCAGAGGACCGGCATCATACAGGCGCACTTCGTCAAACACGGTTTCGTTCGGCAGATGATGTTTCAAAACCTTGCTGGTGATCCGCCCGTTCTTGAGGATCAGGTAGGCATTGAACAGTTTGCCCTCTTCGGACCAGGGCGCGCCTATGGAAATCGCGGGGCCGTCTGAACACGTCTTGGCCAACGCCTCGACCGCGGCCATGGCTGCACGGTGAAACACCGGCTTCTGGACCAAATCCTGCGTGTTGTACCCGGTGATGAACATCTCGGGAAAGGCCACCAGATCAGCACCGGCTGCCTTGCCTTTCTCCCACGCGGAAACGGCCTTGGCTGCGTTGCCTTCGATGTCGCCCACAGTCGGGTTCAGTTGCGCCAAAGTGATGCGGAAACGGTCGGCCATGCTGCCCTCTTGCCTCGTCAGTCCTATTGCCATTTAGCAGATCACCGCGCGAGTAAAAGGCCAATGCGGCAAAAGCCGTTGCCCTGCCCTCGACGGTATCCTAGTTTTGCGCGCAAAGATGCAACCAGCGATGACCCGGCAGGCAGGATAAAAATGAACGTAATCCGATACACGATTCTGGCAGCGGGGATGAGTCTGGCTGCGACGGCGTTTGCTCAGGACGGAACTGTCATCGTAAAGGATGACGAGGTTGGCGGTGTCTATGAAGGCACCTATGAAAACGGGTTGCGCCACGGGACGGGAACATACCGGCTGCCCAACGGGTTTGAATATACTGGCCAATGGGTCGAGGGCGAGATTCAGGGCCAGGGCGTCACCCGCTATCCCGACGGATCGATCTATGAAGGCAGTTTTGCCAAGGGCCAGCCCGAAGGGCGCGGCAAGATCGTCTACGCCAATGGCAGCAGCTATGACGGCGAATGGTCCAACGGGTCGATCAACGGCACAGGTGTTGCACAATTTGCAAACGGCACACGCTATGAAGGTGAGTTCGAAAACGCCCAGCGGCACGGCAAAGGCGTTCTGACCTATCCCGACGGATACATCTATGATGGCGACTGGGTTGACGGTCAGCGGCAAGGTAAGGCCAAAATCACTTATGCAGATGGCAGTGTGTATGAAGGTGATGTCAGTGCTGGCTTGCGCAATGGCACAGGCATGCAAACCATGCCCGACGGTATGATCTATTCCGGTGAATGGGCTCAGGATCAGATCACTGGCACCGGTCGTCTGACCTATGCCAATGGCGATGTATACGAAGGTGATCTGGTGGAAGGGCGCCGTCAGGGCAAAGGCAAAGTGACCCACGCGCAAGGCGACGTATATGAAGGCAATTTTGTCGATGATCGCCGTCAGGGCAAGGGCACGTTCACCGGTACGGATGGATTTGTGTATACCGGCGACTGGAACCAAGGACAGATCGAAGGCCTGGGAGAGCTGACCTATCCCGATGGCTCGGTCTACGTTGGCGATTTTGTTGCTGATCTGGCCGAGGGGACCGGCCGCATCACGTATCCCGATGGGTCAACCTATGAAGGCGATTGGATTGCGGGCGTGATCGAGGGTCAGGGCACGGCCACCTATGCCAACGGTATGATCTACAAGGGCCAGTTCAAGAACGCGCAAAGCCACGGCAAGGGTGTGGTGACACGTGCGGACGGGTCGGTCTATGACGGTGAATGGATCGATGGTGTTCGGCAGGGAAAGGGCAAAGCGACCTATTCCGACGGGACAGTCTATACCGGTGATTTCCTGAACGGAAAACGGCATGGCAAAGGGGAAATTGTGACCCCTGCCGGGTTCAAATTCGTAGGCGACTGGTCCGAGGGCAAGATCGAAGGCGAGGGCGTCGCCACCTATTCAAACGGCGATGTGTATGAAGGCAACTTTGTCGACAACAAACGGCAGGGCAGCGGAACGATGCGCTATGCCAATGGGCAGGAAGAAACCGGCATCTGGGAAAACGGAGTGTTGCCGGGCGGGGCTTCTGAACAGCAAAGCGAATCAGATGCTCAAGATCCACAGCCTGCGCCTGATGATCCAGCCGAAGCGCCCGAGGCATCCGACGGGTAAGCCCTCACCAAGGAACGGGCTGCCCGGCCCAATCGAAAAACCCGCCGGTATCTGTCGGTGTGAGCCCATTGATCACGGACAACAGATTCTGAGCGGCGTCTTCAGGCTCTACAGCGGGATGCCGGTTCAGGTATTTCTGTGTGAACGCAGTTTTCACGGTTCCCGGGTGCAGGGCGACGCAAATCGCCTGTTTATGCGTGCGCGATAGCTCGATGGCCGCGGTATGAACAACCTGATTAACTGCGGCCTTGGCGGCCCGGTAGCTGATCCAGCCCCCCATCCGATTGTCCCCTATGGACCCCACGCGCGCCGACAGGACCGCGAAAACCGATCGTTCCTTGCGGGGCAACAGCTTATGCGACCGGCTCAGGACCAAAGCCGGACCAACCGTGTTGAGGGCAAACTGATCCATCATCGCCTTGGCCGAAACCGCACGAATTGTCTTTTCCGGTGCAGCCCCTTCGATCTCCAACGCCCCCGACGCGACCAGAATCAAGTCAAACGGGCCTGCCTGCCCATCAAGTATCTGCAAAGCGTGATCCGGATCGGTTAGATCGAACCCGTCCAATGACCGCGACAGGCCCGTCACCGAAATGCCCTGCGTTTCCAAGATGGTGCGGACCGCTGCGCCAATTCCGCCCGAGGCTCCGATGATCAATGCTGTTTTCATCTGCATCCAGCTAGCTGCGCGGATGGCACAATCAAGTTGGGCTGGAATGAGAAAGCTAGCGGATGACCTTTTGGACGCAAATTGGTCTTTTCATTCCCGGCGGGCTCTGTATAACCTCAATCCCATGATCAACCATGCAAATATCCTTTGTGTCGACACCGCCCTGCGCGGTGCGTCTCAGCGTGGCCTACTGATCCTAATCCGCCTCTGAGCGTGCCATCCGGCGCGCCCGCTCAGAGGAGGACGCCAGCGCGCCAATAAGGCTTTAGGACAGACAAGAAAGAGATTCCCATGACCAACGTGACCGACCAAGACCGCGTCTTGATCTTTGACACCACTTTGCGCGACGGCGAGCAGAGCCCCGGCGCCACCATGACCCATGACGAAAAGCTGGAAATCGCCGAGCTTCTGGACGAGATGGGCGTCGACATCATCGAAGCCGGCTTTCCAATTGCGTCCGAAGGTGATTTCAAAGCGGTATCCGAGATTGCCCAACGCGCGAAGAACAGCCGCATCTGCGGTCTGGCCCGTGCCAATATTGCCGACATTGATCGTTGTTGGGAAGCGGTGAAACACGCCGAAAAGAACCGGATTCACACTTTCATCGGCACCTCTCCGCTGCACCGCGCCATTCCAAACCTGACAATGGATGAGATGGCCGAAAAAATCCACGAAACGGTCAGCCACGCGCGCAACCTGTGCGAAAACGTTCAGTGGTCACCGATGGATGCGACCCGGACGGAATGGGACTATCTGTGCCGCGTGATCGAGATTGCGATCAAAGCCGGGGCAACCACGATCAACATCCCCGACACGGTGGGATACACCGCGCCCATAGAGTCTGCTGACCTGATCAAACGTCTGATCGAAACGGTTCCGGGCGCGGGTGAGGTAATCTTCGCCACCCACTGCCACAATGACCTTGGCATGGCGACCGCGAACTCGCTGGCCGCCGTCGCAGGAGGCGCGCGCCAGATCGAATGCACCATCAACGGGCTGGGCGAACGTGCTGGCAACACAGCGTTGGAAGAGGTCGTCATGGCCCTGCGCACCCGCAATGACATCATGCCGTGGCACACCGGTATCGACACCACCAAGATTATGCACATCTCGCGCAGGGTGGCGACCGTGTCGGGCTTCAGCGTGCAGTTCAACAAGGCCATCGTCGGCAAGAACGCCTTTGCCCATGAAAGCGGCATCCATCAGGACGGGATGCTCAAGAACCGCGAAAACTTTGAAATCATGCGCCCCGAGGACATTGGCCTCTCCGGTACATCTCTGCCGTTGGGCAAACACTCGGGCCGCGCTGCGCTGCGCGACAAGCTCGAGACCTTGGGTTTTGAGGTCGGTGACAACCAACTCAAAGACATCTTTGTGCGGTTCAAGGATCTGGCTGATCGCAAGAAAGAGGTGTTTGACGACGACCTGATCGCGTTGATGACAATGGATGAACACGATGACTTCCTGCAGCTTGTCTCGATGAAAGTGACCTGCGGCACGGGTGGTCAGGCGGAAGCGACCGTTGAATTGGAAATGGACGGCAAGGACATTGTCGCCACTGAACATGGTGACGGACCGGTGGACGCGACCTTCAAAGCGATCCGGGCAATCTATCCTAATACAGCGCGGCTGCAGCTGTATCAGGTGCACGCGGTCACCGAAGGCACCGATGCGCAGGCCACCGTTTCTGTTCGCCTGAGCGAGGACGGCATGATCGCTACAGGTCAGTCGGCCAATACAGACACGGTCGTTGCCTCGGCCAAAGCATATATCCATGCATTGAACCGCCTGATCATGCGGCGAGAAAAGGCCGGTCCGGGCGCAGACGCGCGTGAGATCAGCTACAAAGATCTGACCTGAACGGACCAAAGGCTCCCGCACCCGCGGCGGACCGGCTTCGCCGTCCGTTCTTAGGTTTTGGGCCTGGCCGTGCGCTTATATCGCACGGCCAGGCCCAATTTGTTTGACGGCATCTTTGATGCAGACCAACGAGGCAGAAGCCGCCGGTACGGTTCACCAAACCGGTGTTCAAAGCTGGCCGAACAAGGCGGACAGACGATCCATTTCATCTTTGATGCCAAATGGGGCGTTGATGATGAACATCCCAGATCCGATCATCCGGTGCCCTTCCCGAACCGGAGGGAACGTCACCTCGTGACAGGCTGCTTTGGGGTAGCTTTGCGACTTCAGCGCGCGGATCATGGGCAGGTGGCGCTTGTCCATCAGGATTGGATACCACAGCGCGATGACCCCGACATTCCACTTGCGGTGCAGCTTGGCGATGATCCCGGGCAAGCGGTCATAATCGGTTTTGACCTCATAACTCGGGTCGATCAGCATCATTCCCCTGCGCGGTGTAGGTGGAAGCAATGACTGCGCCAGCGCAAAACCGTTTTGCTGGTAAACCCTGGCCCCATAGGGCGACATGGCCAACGCCAAAGCCGCATGTTCCTGCGGATGCAACTCTGCAAAATGCAGGCTGTCCTGATCCCGCAGCAGATTGGCCGCAACCAGAGGTGAGCCCGGATAAGCGGAAACGCCGTGACGGGCCTGCACGTTTTCCAAAACCTGCGCCATCGGATGGTCCGGTCCGAACCACCCTTCTTGCCGTGCCCGCTGAATCCCTGCAGCCGCCTCTCCGGTGCGCACGGCCTCGGCCGCATCCAGCTTGTACAAGCCCCGCCCGGAATGCGTTTCGACATAGCTGAGCGGCTTGTCCTTGCGCGTCAAATAATTCAGCACCCACGCCAGTAAAGCGTGCTTTTGGACATCAGCCAGATTGCCGGCGTGGTAAATGTGTTGATAAGAGAGCATTTTGCCTTCTAAAGTCCCATTCAATAAGGCGGAAAGGTGCTGATTGTCGCGGAATCAGCCCTTTTACCGGGCGTGATGGCACCCTATAAGTCATCCGTCCCGGAACCGTCGAGTCGCGGGCAGTAGAAAAACCGACATACAGGATCAGGGGAAACATGGGGATCTTTGGCAATCTGGGCGGCCTGTTCACAGCGGACATGGCTATCGACCTTGGAACAGCAAACACGCTGGTTTACGTCAAGGGGCGCGGTGTCATCCTGTCTGAACCCTCGGTGGTTGCCTATCACGTCAAGGACGGTGTGAAAAAAGTTCTCGCTGTCGGCGAAGACGCCAAGCTGATGCTGGGCCGAACCCCCGGTTCGATCGAAGCCATCCGCCCGATGCGCGAAGGTGTGATTGCCGACTTCGACACGGCGGAAGAGATGATCAAGCACTTCATCCGCAAGGTGCACAAACGTTCGACCTTCTCAAAACCAAAGATCATCGTCTGCGTGCCTCATGGTGCGACCCCGGTTGAAAAACGCGCAATTCGTCAGTCGGTTCTGTCCGCAGGCGCGCGTCGCGCGGGCCTCATTGCAGAACCGATTGCAGCGGCGATCGGCGCGGGTATGCCGATCACGGACCCGACCGGCAACATGGTCGTCGATATCGGTGGTGGTACGACCGAAGTTGCGGTTTTGTCGCTGGGTGACATCGTTTACGCCCGCTCGGTCCGCGTTGGTGGAGACCGTATGGACGAAGCAATCATCTCGTACCTGCGCCGACAGCAGAACCTGTTGGTCGGTGAATCCACGGCAGAACGGATCAAGACCACCATCGGCACCGCCCGTATGCCAGATGATGGCCGTGGTCAGTCGATGCACATCCGTGGGCGCGACTTGTTGAACGGTGTGCCCAAGGAAATCGAGATCAGCCAGGCGCAGGTTGCCGAAGCGCTCTCGGAACCTGTTCAGCAGATTTGCGAGGCGGTGATGACCGCTCTGGAAACCACTCCGCCCGATTTGGCTGCGGACATTGTGGACCGGGGCGTGATGCTGACCGGCGGTGGTGCGCTGCTGGGTGATCTGGATCTGGCCCTGCGTGAACAGACCGGTCTGGCCGTGTCGATTGCCGACGAAAGCCTGAATTGTGTGGCTTTGGGCACCGGTAAGGCGCTAGAATATGAAAAACAGCTGCGCCACGCGATTGACTACGAAAGCTAAGGCGCGCACCCTTTGCAAATAGGGTAAATTCGGCACGAGCAGCACGGGAAGGTAACCTGTGGCAAAAGACCGATCACAGCGCGATGACTACACAACCCCCTTGCGGCGCTTGCTGCTGGGCATCGTTATCCTGTGCCTTTTGGGAATCTTTCTGGTCTGGCGTATCGACAGTCCGCGCGTAGAACGGTTCCGCGCGCAAGTGGTGGATGCTGTGGTTCCTTCGATGGAATGGGCCATGGTTCCCGTGACCGCCGCCGTGAACCTTGTACGCGATTTCCAAAGCTATCAGCGCCTGAGCGAACAAAACCGTGAGCTGCGCAGCGAATTGCGCCTGATGCGCGCCTGGAAGGAAGCGGCGCTGCAACTGGAACAGGAAAACGCGCGGCTGCTCGATCTGAACAATGTGCGGCTTGACCCACGTCTGACCTATATCACCGGTGTTGTGATGGCTGACAGCGGCTCGCCCTTCCGGCAATCTGTTTTGCTGAATGTGGGTCAACGCGACGGCATCGTCGATGGATGGGCCACAATGGATGGCATCGGCCTGGTTGGGCGTATATCGGGCGTTGGCCCGGACACCGCCCGCGTTATTCTGGTGACAGATGCCACCAGCGCCATCCCCGCAACCATCCAGCCCTCGGGCCAGACCGCGTTGATCAAAGGGGACAACACGTCGGCACCCGTGGTCGAGTTCCTTGAAAATCGTGAACTGGTTCGTCCCGGAGATCGCGTCATTACATCCGGCGACGGCGGCGTGTTTCCGGCCGGATTGCTGGTCGGCCAGATCGCATCGGACCCAGGTGGTCGATTGCGCGTGCGTTTGTCGGCCGATTTCGAACGGCTGGAGTTTCTGCGGGTTCTGCGGTTCAACTCGGCCCCGACCATTCAAGACCCCGGCGGTATCGTCGGCCCCACCCGCCCCGAAGTCGCCCTGTCGCCCGAAGAGCTGAGCGATGGATAAGCCCACCTCACATAACTGGGCCATGCGTGGCCTTTATGCGGCGCTGGCCTTTATGGTGCTGTTCCTGCACTTGTTGCCTTTGGATGCACAACCCGGCCGTTGGCCCTTTCCTGACGTTCTGATTGCCCTGACCTTTGCCTGGGTGCTGCGCCGCCCCGACTATGTCCCAACCCTGCTGGTTGCTTTCGTCATGCTGATGGCGGATCTTCTACTGCAACGCCCACCGGGCCTTTTGGCAGCGTTGGTTGTCTTTGGATCAGCCTATCTGCGCTCGGCGGCGCCGGGTATGAAAGATACCGGTTTTTTCGGTGAATGGATGTCCGTTGGCGTGGTCATCACAGGTGTTTTTCTAGTGAACAGAGTCATTCTTTCAATCTTGTCCGTGCAACAGGCCGCGCTGTGGCCCGTATTGATCCAACTCGTGCTGACAATTGCCTGCTATCCGATCCTTGTGGCACTGAGCCAAGGCGTGTTTGGAGTTCGTCGCCTGTCTGCATCGGATGCCGGTGCGGTAGGAGGTCGGGCATGAAACCGCGCAAGCCCAAGTCTCAGGGTCTGGCCTATAAACGCCTGCCAAGGCGGGCACTGCTACTGGGTGGTCTGCAAGCGGCCTTTGTTGGCGGGCTGGCAGCACGTATGCGGTTCATGCAAGTGGACCAGGCCGATGAATATCGCCTGCTGGCCGAGGAAAACCGCATCAACATCCGCCTGATCCCCCCGAACCGCGGGCGAATCTACGACCGCAACGGGCAGATCATTGGGCAGAACTCGCCCTCGTACCGCATCGTCATAGTGCGCGAAGATGCAGGTGATGTGGACCAGGTGATCAGCAAATTGTCCGAACTGATCCCGCTGAATGATGACGAGATCGAACGGGCCCGGACCGAGATGCGCCGCTCGGCCCCGTTCCTGCCGGTCACGCTGGCCGATCAGGTCACGTGGGAAGACATATCGAAAGTTGCCGTCAACGCCCCGGCGCTACCGGGTGTCACACCCGAAGTAGGTCTGACGCGACAATATCCACGCTATGAGGATTTCGCCCATATCGTTGGTTATGTTGGGCCGGTCAGTGATTACGATCTCAGCCAGATCGAAGACCCTGAACCCGTTCTGCGAATCCCCCGATTTCAGATTGGCAAGGTGGGTCTTGAGGCGAAGCAAGAAATTTCATTGCGCGGCAAGGCCGGCGCCAAGCGAGTCGAGGTCAACGCGACCGGTCGTGTCATGCGCGAGCTGGACCGGCAAGAAGGCCAACCCGGAGCCGACTTGCAGCTGTCTGTCGACGCAGACCTGCAGCAATACGCTCAGGCCCGTCTGGCCGGGGAAAGCGCCGCCGCTGTCGTGATCGATTGTGAAACCGGTGACTTGCGCGCGATGGCCTCTGCGCCCAGTTTCGATCCAAACCTGTTCGTGCGTGGTATCTCGGTCGCGGACTACCGGATGCTGACGCAGGACAAGTACCGCCCGCTGGCGAATAAGACGGTCCAGGGCACTTATCCGCCGGGTTCGACCTTTAAGATGGTTACCGCGCTGGCCGCACTTGAGGCCGGTGTCATCGGCCCCGGCAACACCGTTTACTGCCCCGGCCATCTGAAAGTCGGCAGCCGCCGCTTCCACTGCTGGAAGCGCGGCGGACATGGCATGGTGGACCTCAATACATCACTGAAGCGCAGTTGCGACGTTTACTATTACGACGTGGCCTTGAAGGTTGGGATCGATAGAATTTCCGACATGTCGCGCACCTTGGGGCTAGGCATCAAGCACAACATCCCCATGTCTGCCGTGCGCGCCGGGTTGGCACCCAATCAGGAATGGAAACAACGGGTCCATGGCCAAGAGTGGCTTAGCGGCGATACCGCCAATGCGTCGATCGGGCAGGGATTCATGCTGGCCTCGCCCATGCAATTGGCGTTGATGACCGCTCGGATCGCCACAGGACGCGCGGTCTCGCCCCGTCTGGTGCGATCTGTCAACGGGGTTGAGCAGCCCAGCGGTGCGGGTGAGCCGCTTGAGATCAGCCCCACCAATCTCAAATATATCCGCGACGCGATGTGGTCTGTTTCGAACGACCGTCGCGGCACGGCTTATCGCAGCCGCATTATCGCAGAAGATTTCCGCATGGCGGGTAAAACCGGCACCAGCCAGGTGCGAAATATCACAAAAGCCGAACGTGCCGCCGGTGTGATCCGTAACGAGGATCTGCCCTGGGAACGCCGCGACCACGCGCTGTTCGTCAGTTTTGCCCCGTACGACAAACCCAAATACGCCATTGCGGTAGTGGTTGAACATGGCGGCGGCGGGTCCAAGGCCGCAGCCCCCGTGGCGCGGGATATTATGCTTCAAGCGCTCTATGACGGCACGCCTCCTCTCGATGCGTACCCCGTTGCGGATCGCGAGCGCATCAAGGAACAGCAAAAACGGCTTGAAGGCGACCGTCGGCCCAAAGCGCGTCCGGACGGAAAGGACCGCGCATGAGCTATCTTGAATATGCGGTCAAATCCACGCCGTCTGGGTTCCGAAAATTCCTGTACATGAACTGGCCGCTGACCCTGCTGCTGATCAGCACGGCCAGTGCGGGGTTCCTGATGCTGTATTCGGTCGCTGGCGGGTCGTGGACACCCTGGGCCGAGCCGCAAATGGAACGTTTCGGACTTGGCCTGACTGCGATGTTCATCATTGCGCTGGTGCCGATCTGGTTCTGGCGCAACATGTCCGTTCTGGCCTATCTGGGCTCAGTCGCGTTGCTGGTCTTTGTTGAACTGTTCGGGACCATCGGTATGGGCGCGCAGCGCTGGATCGACCTTGGTTTCATGCGCCTGCAACCCTCAGAAGTCATGAAGGTCGCGCTGGTCATGGTTCTGGCGGCCTATTACGACTGGTTGCCTTCGCACAAGACTTCTCGGCCGCTTTGGGTTTTTATCCCGGTGGCGCTAATCATCCTGCCCACGTTGTTGGTTCTGAAGCAACCGGACCTTGGTACGTCGATCCTGTTGTTGGCCGCAGGTGGCGGCTTGATGTTTCTCGCAGGTGTCCACTGGGCCTATTTTGCAGCCGTTATCGCAGCGGTTGTGGGGTTGATCGCCACTGTGTTCAATAGCCGAGGAACCGAATGGCAATTGCTCAAGGACTATCAGTTCCGCCGAATTGATACGTTTCTGGACCCCTCAACCGATCCACTAGGTGCCGGGTATCATATCACCCAATCCAAGATCGCCCTGGGGTCCGGGGGCTGGAACGGGCGCGGGTTTATGCAAGGGACACAGTCCCGGTTGAACTTTCTGCCTGAAAAGCACACCGACTTCATTTTCACGACGCTGGCGGAAGAGTTTGGATTTGTTGGCGGTATCACGCTGTTGATCCTCTACGCGCTGATCCTTTTGTTCTGTATGGTTACAGCTTTGGCAACCAAGGATCGGTTTTCTTCACTGGTCACTCTGGGCATTGCATTGAACTTCTTCCTGTTCTTTGCTGTCAACATGTCGATGGTGATGGGTATGGCCCCAGTCGTCGGCGTGCCGCTGCCAATGGTCAGCTATGGCGGCTCGGCCATGTTGGTTCTGATGGCCGCATTTGGCATCGTCCAAAGCGCACATATCCACCGTCCCCGCTGATTTGAAAGGCCCCTTATGCCCGTAAACGTCCTGTTTTCTGCGCGCCCTGCCCTTTGGCCTGTGTATGAACCGCTGCTGACGCAATATCTTGATGAGGCCGGTGTGGACGTCCAGCTTGGAACGGATTTTGAACCGGATCAGGTCGATTACGTAATCTACGCCCCAAATGGCGGGTTGAAGGATTTTGCACCCTTCACGCGTCTGAAAGCGGTACTGAGTCTCTGGGCCGGGGTCGAAAAGATCGCGGATAATGAAACGCTGACCGTTCCGCTGGCTCGGATGGTGGATCACGGGCTGACCCAGGGCATGACCGAATGGGTGGTGGGCCACGTGCTGCGCTATCATCTGGGGATGGACCGGCACATCACCGTACAGGATGGCGCATGGGGCCCGGACGCAATTCCATTGGCCCAGGACCGCAAGATCAGCGTTCTAGGTCTTGGTGCATTGGGCGAAGCTGCCGTCCGTGCGCTGGCGGCGCTTAACTTTCAAGTCACCGGTTGGAGCCGCACCGCCAAGGACATCCCCGGTGTGACCTGCCTGCATAGCCACGAAGGCCTCCGCCAAGCGCTTTCTCAGGCAGAGATCGTGGTGCTGTTGCTGCCCGATACCCCCGCCACAGAAAACGCGCTGAACGCCGAAACGCTGGCCTTGCTGCCCAAGGGTTCGCGGATCATTAACCCGGGTCGCGGCCCGCTGATCGACGACGAGGCGCTATTGGATGCCCTGAACACGGGTCAGATCGGCCACGCGACGCTGGACGTGTTCCGTGTCGAGCCCCTGCCCGCCGATCACCCCTATTGGGCGCATCCGAACGTCACTGTGACCCCTCACATCGCATCTGAAACCCGCCCGGTCACAGCCGCGCAGGTCATTTGCGAAAACATCCGACGTGGCGAGGCCGGTGAACCCTTTGTGCATCTGGTGGATCGCACTCTGGGCTACTGAACTCAGGCCGCGATCAAGCCGCGGCCCTTCAACAGGGCGTCCACACCCGGCAATCGACCCCGGAACGCCAGATACAGGTCTTCCGCCTCGCGCGACCCGCCGGTGGACAGGATATTGTCCTCTAGCGCCTTGGCACGTTCCGGATCAAAGGCACCACCCGCCTCTTCAAAGGCGGCAAAGGCATCTGCATCCATCACCTCGGACCACATGTAGCTGTAATAACCCGAGCTATAGCCATCACCCGCAAAGACATGCGCAAAATGCGGGGTCGCGTGGCGCATTCCGATGGCACGCGGCATCCCCAATTCCGCCAAAACTTCGGCCTGTCTTGCCATCGGGTCTGCCGGTGCCTCACCGTCGTGGAATGCCAGATCAACAAGGGCCGAGGCGACATATTCAACTGTCTGGAATCCTTGATCGAAATTGGCGGCGTTTAGTACCTTTTGCAGCATCTCTTGCGGCATCGGTTCGCCCGTTTCGGCATGCGTCGCAAACTCGGCCAGAACCTCGGGCACTTCCAACCAGTGTTCGTAAAGCTGGCTGGGCAATTCGACGAAATCGCGCGCCACGGACGTGCCCGAGATGCTTTCATAGGTCACATCGGACAGCATCTGATGCAGGGCATGGCCGAATTCATGGAACAGCGTCCGCGCGTCATCATAAGACAGCAAGGCGGGTTCACCTTTGGCGAAGTTGCAGACATTGATGACAACCGGTGCCTGAGCTTTCGGAAACTTGGCCTGCGCTCGCATCGCGCTGCACCAGGCACCAGACCGCTTGGAACCCCTGGCAAAGTAGTCACCGATAAAAACGGCAATGTGCTTCCCGTCACGTGTGACGTCCCAAGCTCGGCAGTCAGGGTGATGGAGCGGTACATCCAACGGTTTGAACTCCAACCCGAACAGCCGGTTGGCACATGCAAACGAAGCTTCGATCATACGATCCAGTTGCAAGTAAGGTTTCAACGCCGCCTCATCCAGATCGTGTTCCGCCTTGCGCCGTTTTTCGGCGTAGTAACGCCAATCCCAGGCTTCCAGCGGGCCATTGATGCCGTCTTCCTGCATCATCTGCGTCAGGATTTCAGCGTCGGCATCGGCGCGGGACTTGGCCGGTTCCCACACTTGCATCAACAACTCACGCACGCGGTCCGGCGTGCGGGCCATTTCGGTTTCCAGCTTATAATCGGCGAAAGTGTCATAGCCCAGCAGGTTGGCGCGTTCGTTGCGCAGCACCAAAATCTCAGCCGCAATGTCGCGGTTGTCAGTCTCTCCACCATTGGCCCCGCGCGCAGCCCAGGCGCGATAGGCCTTTTCACGCAGGTCCCGGCGGGGCGAGAACTGCAGGAATGGAACAATCAATGACCGCGACAGGGTAACAACTGGCCCCTCGGCATCCTTCTCTTGCCCAGCAGCGCGGGCCGCGTCCACGACAAATTCCGGCAGGCCCTGCAAATCCTCTTCGGTCAGATCCATGAACCAGTCTCGCTCATCCGCTAACAGGTTCTGCGTAAAGGATGTACCCAATGAGGCGAGACGCGATTTGATCTCTTGCATACGGGCGTCAGCGTCCCCTTCCAAGGCTGCACCAGCGCGCACGAAACCCCGATGAGTCAGCATCAGCACGCGGGCCTGTTCTTCGGAAAGGTTCAGATCATCACGCCGCGTCCAAAGGTCGGCAACGCGTTTGAACAGCGCCTTATTAGAGGAAATGCCTGAAAAATGTGCCGAAAGATTGGGGGAAAACTCCCGTTGCAGCTCTTCCCGCTTGGGATTGCTGTCTGCACCTGCGACAGTGAAAAAGACCGACAGAACCTTGTCCAGTTGCTCGCCTGCGGCCTCAAGCGCCTCAACCGTGTTGGCAAATGTAGGCACCTCTGGATTCGCTGCAATTGCGTCAATCTGGGCATTATGCGCTTTCATCGCCTTATCCAGCGCAGGCGAGAAATCATCATCCGAGATATCAGTGAAAGGCGCGATTTCGAATGGGGTGGTCCAATTGGACAGGATCGGATTGGTCATGCAGATCTCCTTTGACCCTATAGCTAAGTCGCCATGGCCGGGTGTTCCAGAACCCCAAGCCTGCGTAAAGAAATGTTAATCGTTTGCGGTACCGCAGACAGGGCAATCGGCGCGGCGGGTCAGAGTGATCTTGCGGCTTTCCCCGTACAGCGCGTCATAGATCAGCATCTCGCCGCGCAGCGCCATTCCTGCGCCCGTGATTACCTTGACCGCCTCAACTGCCATCATTGATCCAACAACACCCGGCAGCGGGCCGATCACACCAGCCTCGGAACAGGACGGGGCCAATCCGGGGGCCGGAGCTTCGGGGAAAATGCACTGATAGCAAGGGCTGCTATTGGCCGGGTCAAACACACTCAGCTGCCCCTCCCATTGCGACAAAGCCCCCGAGATCAATGGCTTGTCCAGCGCGACAGCCGTTCGGTTGGCCAGATAGCGGGTTTCAAAATTGTCGGTGCCGTCAAGAATCAGATCGAAGTCGGCAAACAGGTCGGTCGCGATCTCATCGCTCAACCGGCGATGATAAGGCAGAACCACCACGTTCGGGTTTTGCGCCTCCATCGCTTGCTGAGCCGAAAAAACCTTGGGCATCCCGATATCTGTATCCCGATGAATGACCTGCCGCTGCAGGTTGGCGTTCTCGACGACGTCGTCATCGATGATACCGATTGTGCCTACTCCAGCGGCCGCCAGATATTGCAAAGCGGGGGCACCCAAACCACCCGCGCCAATCACCAGAACCCGCGCCTTTTTCAGCTTTTTCTGACCCGGCCCGCCCAGTTCGCGCAAAACGATATGGCGGGCATAGCGGTCCAGCTCGGTCTCGGTAAATCGGTCGGTGGGCATGGCGGGTTCCTGGTCTGAAACTGACCCCGCGCGATTTCGCAGGGCTTTCAGAACTCTGCCATATAGCAAAATGATGGCCGCGAAACCCGCAAGGATCAGCCACATTGCAGCCGAGCCGCCCGTCGCCTGACGCAACGGATGTCCGTCGGGCAGAGTAAGATGAGACAGGATCACCCCCGCCAACAGCACACTGACCGAAACCACACGCGCTGTTTTTGACGTACCGGCCATATAGCCAACACCCCAAAGTCCCGCGGCCAGACCAAGAACAAGCAGCATCAGCCGCGCCCGGTTGAGCCGAAACCGCCAACCCCACGATCCGTATCGCCCAGCGCCCCGGTCAGTTCAAACTTGGCCTGCACGACCGGCGCGACCACAAGCTGCGCAATGCGGTCGCCATGGGCGATCTCGAACCGGTCCTGGCCTGCATTCATAACGATCACACCCAAGGGGCCGCGATAATCGCTGTCAATGGTGCCTGGCGTGTTGGGCAGTGTAATCCCGTGTTTCAATGCTAGACCCGAGCGGGGCCGAACCTGAACCTCATACCCTTGCGGGATTTCGATGCGCAGGCCGGTTGGAACCAGCGCCCGTTGACCGGGATCCAGAGCTATCGGCACGCCGTCGGGTAGATTAGCACGCACATCCGCGCCAGCCGCCCCTGACGTTTCATAAGATGGAAGCGCCACGGCGGGGTCTGCTCCGTCTTCACGGATTACTCGAATTGCAACCATGCCCTTGCCTTTCCTTCAGCCTGCCAATGCGTTTGCGATCTTTGCCGCCAGCCGCCGGGCAACTTCGTCCTTACCCAGACGCGGCCATTCCTCAGCTCCGCTGTCCGAGATCAGGATGACCGCATTCTCGGACCCACCCATAATGCCGGTTGGCGGGCTGACATCGTTGGCGACGATCCAATCGCAGCCTTTGCGCAACCGTTTGGCCGTTGCGTGTTCGACCACATCGTCCGTTTCAGCCGCAAAGCCAACCACCAGCGGTGGGCGGCCCACATCCATTCGGGATACTCGTTTCAGGATGTCCGGGTTTTCGGCAAATTCCAGTACAGGCAGGCCGTCGCGGCTTTTCTTCAGCTTCTTGTCCGACGCGCTGGCAACACGCCAATCCGCCACTGCTGCTGCGAACACGCCCGCGTCCACGGGCAGAGCCGCATCGACGGCATCCGACATCTGTTGCGCTGTCTCGACCGATACGACCTGCACACCCGCCGGAGGAGGCACATCTGCGGGGCCAGTGACAAAGATCACCTCGGCCCCCAAATCCGCCAGAGCACGCGCCACAGCGGCACCTTGCGCCCCGGACGACCGGTTCGCGATATAGCGTACCGGGTCAATCGGTTCGTGCGTTGGGCCAGAGGTCACCAGCACGCGCTTGCCCAGCAAAGGGCCCGCGGTTAGCTCCGCCTCAATCGCAGCCACAATTTCCAGCGGTTCGGACATGCGCC
This sequence comes from Ruegeria sp. CDSA021, assembly GCF_059612325.1. Classification (NCBI taxonomy): domain Bacteria; kingdom Pseudomonadati; phylum Pseudomonadota; class Alphaproteobacteria; order Rhodobacterales; family Roseobacteraceae; genus Ruegeria; species Ruegeria sp. CDSA021. Next base: position 172,002 of record NZ_JBXWQJ010000005.1, on the reverse strand, counting down.
CGGGGCCGTACTCGCCACAGGCCATATCGCCCTCGTTCGGGCCGACAAAGCGCACGCCATCTTCCTGAAGCTGCTTCAGGTTGCGTTGCGTGGCCGGATGGTCCCACATACGCACATTCATTGCGGGCGCACACAGAACAGGTGTGTCGGTGGCCATCAGAAGGGTCGACGCCAAATCATTGGCCAGCCCAGCAGCCATCTTGCCCATCAGGTCCGCCGTTGCCGGGGCTACGATGATCAGGTCGGCCGAGCGTGACAATTGAATATGCCCCATCTCGGCCTCATCGGTCAGATCGAACAGATCGCGATACACCTTTTCACCTGCAAGCGCGGACACAGACAAGGGGGTCACAAATTCTTCCGCTGCGCCGGTCAGAACAGGCGTCACGGCGGCCCCACGCTCGCGCAGCCTGCGGATCAGGTCCAGCGACTTATAGGCCGCGATCCCGCCGCCGATGATCAGCAGAATGCGTTTGGATGACAGCATGTTCAGCCCTTCCTGTGCCGGTCGGCCCTGACATTAGGCAAGGCCCGCAGGTAGTTCCAGCGATTAATTCTGCACCTGAAACGCTGCACAAGGGTCTTCGCGCACTATCGTTGGACTGTCGATTACGATGTCGAAGTCACCATCAATGACGCCGTCTTCGGATTGTCCTACGGCAACCACCTTCCACCCCGGTTGAAGGCGGGCGAGATAGGTTGGGATACCCCGATCTGTCCGCGCATGGCCATTGCCTGTGATCACGGCAACCGGCCCTCCGGTTTCCTCCATCGCTCGCACGACTGCACGGGCCAGAACCGCATCGCGCAAGCGTTGGATCGCAACCATCTGAGGCAACATTTCAGCCGGCAGAGCATCGCAATGGGCGGCCAGTTGATCCGCCTCGCGCGCGGACTGTTCCTCGGGCGGCAGTGGCACGGTCAAGCCATACCGCGCTGCATCCGCGCCCAAAGCTGTCGCCGCCCCGCGTTCCATCGCGGCGCGCGCAGCCGTTCGGGGCACCATTGCCCCGTAAACTGGCGCACTTGAGGCTTGGAAAACGGGGTAATACATGCTGAGCGGCGGCCACCCGCTCTCGGCCCATTTCAGGATACGGCCCAGCTCATCAGGGTCAGAAACTGCCTTTTGCGACAGCCGTTGAGCGCCCTCTTCGGTCACCATCTCCCATACAACAGCCGAAGGCGACACAGCTTCAAGCGCTTCGGCCTGTACGTGGTGATGCCTGGGGTTGTCATGCACTTCGCCCAGGATCACGACATCAGCACCCCGCATCGCGGTCAGCGCGTTATCGGGTAACAAACCTTCTGACACCCCCGGTCGCGCTGAGGAAACCGTAAGGCTAAGAACACACACAAGAATCGCAAGATGTTTCATGCGATGAAGTGTTGCACCTCGCGCGACTGGGCTTCAAGGTTCTTACGCATTTTTGAAAAGGCCGCAGCCTCAAGCTGGCGCACGCGTTCCTTGGACAATCCCAGCTCATCGCCCAGGCTCTCCAACGTTCTGGCGGGCTCGCGCAGCTTACGCTCGCGCACGATGAAGCGTTCGCGATCGTTCAGCGCATACATCGCCGTCAGCAACCATTCGCGCAATTGCTCGGTATCGTGGCTGTGTTCAACCGCTTCAGCCGCTTGTTCGCGATCATCTTCTAATGCGTCGATCCATTCGCGGCCATCCTCGTCCGCCGACTGCACGGCGTTCAAAGAAAAATCCGAACCGGACAGACGCCCTTCCATCATCTCAACATCGCGCAGGGGAACGCCGATTTCCGTGGCGATCATCTGATGCAATTGGTGGCGATCCAACTCGAACCCCTCTGTTGCGGCCTCACGCTCCAACCGGGCCTGAACGCGCCGCATGTTGAAAAACAGCGATTTTTGAGCCGAGGTCGAACCCGTCCGCACCATGGACCAATTGCGCATAACATAATCCTGAATGCTCGCCTTGATCCACCAGACGGCATAGGTCGAAAAGCGCACGCCGCGGTCCGGGTCGAACTTGTCCGCAGCTTTCATCAGCCCCAAGCCCGCCTCTTGGATGAGGTCGTTCATCGGCGCGCCATAGCGTTTAAACTTGGCCGCCATCGAAATCGCCAGCCGCATATACGCCGTGATCAGCCGGTGCAGAGCCTTTTCATCACGCTCATCGCGCCATGCATAAGCCAGCTTGAGTTCCGTCTCCGCATCCAGCAGCTCGGCCTTCATCGCTTGCCGGGACATCGAAAAGTCTGTCGCATTATCCAGTGCCATAAACCTCTCCCGTGTTTGCAGGCGTTGGCCGGGCTTGCTTTGCCGACCTATGACCGATACGCAAAACAGCGCTATGTGGATCATCAATAGGTAAGAACTGTGTCGCCGGATTTAACCTTGGTTCTGGGTGGAGCCGCCTCAGGAAAGTCGGCTTTTGCCGAAGAACGGGTTGTTTCCGCTGGGAAAAGCCGCGTTTACCTTGCGACATCACAAGTGTTTGATGACGAGATGCGCCAAAAGGTTGATCGCCATCTCGTGCAACGGGGCGACGGCTGGACCACGGTTGAAGAACCTCTTGATCTGGGTCCGGTTCTGGCCCGCTTGTCGCAAAATCAGATTTGCCTGATCGACTGTGCCACCATGTGGCTGAGCAATCATCTGCTGGCGGACTCCGATCTGGATAGGGCACAGACCGACCTGCTGGACGCCCTGAGCGCTTGCCCGGCCCAGGTTGTGATCGTCTCGAACGAAGTGGGTCATGGGATCGTCCCGGACAACGCGCTCGCCCGCCAATTCCGCGAGGCGCAAGGGCGGCTGAACATCGCGTTGGCGGCGCAGGCGGATCTGGTGGTACAGGTGACAGCCGGGTTGCCTTTGGTTCTGAAAGGGCAATTGCCATGACGCGTCTTCACCTCGTCCGGCACGGCCCAACCCATGCAAAAACCATGGTTGGCTGGTCCGATCTGCCCGCTGACCTGAGCGACAAAGAGGCCCTGAAGTGTCTGCACGACCATCTGCCGCCCGACGCACTTGTGATCTCTTCTGACCTGTCCCGCGCCATCGACACAGCATCAGCCATTCAGGGCCAGCGCCAACGCCTGCCTCATGATCCAGACCTTCGTGAAATTCATTTCGGCAACTGGGAACTGCGGGGTTTTGCAGAAATCGAAGCAGAAGACCCGGAACTGGCCTTTGCCTATTGGGACAATCCCGGCGACGTCCGTCCGCCACAAGGCGAAAGCTGGAACGACGTTCGTGCCCGGGTCGACGCGGCCATCGACGCGCTTGTTTCAACTCATACAGCCCGAGATCTGGTGATCGTCGCACATTTCGGTGTGATCCTTACCCAGGTACAACGCGCCCTCGATCTGGATGGGCAACAGACCTTTTCACACCGGATCGATAATCTGTCAGTTACAGATATAACTTTGGGCAGCAATTGGTCGGTCGGCAAGATCAATCACCTTCCGTGAACAGGCCCCGCACAAATCACTGTTTTACCAAGCCGCAAACCTGCGGCATCGTTTCAGCATGACTTATGACTTGTATATCGGCGACCGCCTCTTTTCCAGTTGGTCCCTGCGCGGCTGGTTGATGCTTGAGAAATTCAACCTGCCCTATCGCAGCCACATGATCGGCCTTTACTCAGGCAGCATGAAACAAGACATGGAACCGCTTGCCCCGGCCCGTCTGGTTCCCGCCTTGCGCCTGCCCGAGGGGACGGTCGTAGGCGAAAGCCTGGCCATGGCCGAAACGCTGGCAGAGCGTCACCCGGAAGCAGGGCTGTGGCCTGCAGATCCTGCAGCACGAGCAACCGCGCGCTGGCTCTGCGCTGAAATGGTCGCCGGTTTCAGCGCCCTGCGTGGCCAATGCCCGATGCAGTTACAGCATGTGTGGCAAGGATTTGCCCCGTCATCCCAGACTTTAGCCGATCTTGAACGGATTGAGACGCTCTGGGCGCACGCGAGACGCATCTCTGGCGCGGAAGAAGGTCCGTTGTTTGGCGCATACACTCTGGCAGACGCGTTCTACACTCCTGTTTCCGCACGGATCATCGGCTATGGGCTGCCAGTGTCCGAAGCAAACCGAGTCTATTGTTTGGACTTGCTGTCAGACCCAACCGTCAGACAATGGCGTGCAATGGGTCTGACCATTCGATATGAGCCGTTTCCCTATCCGCAGAACCTGCCATCCATGCCCTGGCCGGTCGGAGGGGTCTCAAATGCCATGGCGGTTTCAGGCGGCCCCTCTCTCAACAAGATTTGCCCGTATTCCGGCAAACCGGTCGCCGACTTTCTGGAATTGGACGGCCAGTGCTGGGGATTCTGCAATCCGTTCTGTCGCGACAAAACAGTAGCTGACCCCGGCGCGTGGCCCAAATTCACTGCCTTGCGCGCATCCGTTAACGACTCTTAAACCACAACCATGACATCAACGTCCTGTTAACCAAGAACAGGACTGCCATGGTCGCCCGCGCCCACACTGTCGCTTTCCAAGGGGTCGATGCCCGCCCGGTTGAAGTGCAATGCGCCGTGTCTCCCGGCCTGCCCGCATTTTCCATCGTGGGCCTGCCGGACAAGGCCGTGTCCGAAGCCCGCGACCGGGTGCGCAGCGCGCTGACCGCGATGGCAATCGCCTTGCCCTCAAAGCGGATAACCATCAACCTGTCCCCCGCTGACCTACCCAAAGAAGGCAGCCATTTCGACCTGCCCATCGCGGTCGCGTTGTTATCAGCGCTCGAGATCATTCCTGCCGATGCCGCGGAAAGCACCGTAGCGTTGGGAGAGCTTTCACTCGACGGCTCGCTGGTTCCGGTGGTCGGCGCTCTGCCCGCGGCGATGACGGCGGCGGCCGATGATCGCATATTGCTATGCCCCAAAGCTTCCAGCGCCGAAGCGGCCTGGGTTGACGCGACCCAGGTGATCGGCGCGGGATCTCTGGGCGATGTTGTCCGCCATTTCTCGGGCCAATCACCCCTGCCTGCCGCTCAGCCCGGCGAGGTGAATCTGACGCGCAGCGCAAAAGATCTGCGCGATGTAAAAGGGCAGGAACGTGCCAAACGCGCCCTGGAAATTGCCGCAGCAGGACGTCACCACCTGATCATGATCGGCACGCCGGGATCAGGCAAATCCATGCTGGCGGCGCGACTGCCAGGTATCCTGCCGCCCTTAACCGCAGTCGAAGCATTAGAAACCTCGATGATCCAGTCGTTGTGCGGTTTGCTGGACGAAGGCGGCATCAATCGCACGCGCCCGTTTCGCGAGCCTCACCATACGGCCTCGATGGCCGCAATTGTCGGAGGCGGCAAAGGGGCGAAACCTGGGGAGATTTCACTGGCTCATAACGGGGTGCTGTTCATGGATGAGTTTCCTGAGTTTCCACGCACTGTTCTGGAAACCCTGCGCCAGCCCATCGAAACCGGTGAAGTCATGGTGGCGCGTGCAAATGCCCATGTGAAATATCCCTGCCGCTTTATGCTGGTGGCTGCGGCCAACCCCTGCAAATGCGGCTATCTGACGGACCCCTCTCGGGCCTGCTCGCGCGCACCGGGCTGTGGCGAGGACTATCTGAACCGCATCTCAGGGCCATTGATGGACAGGTTCGACCTAAGGATCGAAGTGCCGCCGGTGGCGTTCACCGATCTTGACTTACCGCCATCCGGCGACAGCTCTGCCACGGTCGCCGAACGGGTCGATAATGCCCGCGCCATTCAGGCAAACCGATTTCGAGAAACCCCACATCTGCGCCAAAACGCGGATGCAGAAGGTAAGGTTCTGGAGGAGATCGCAACACCCGATGCGGAAGGCAAAGAGCTGTTGCTAAAAGCGGCGGATCGGTTTGGCCTGTCCGCCCGCGCGTTCCACCGGATCCTGAGGGTGGCGCGCACCATCGCTGATCTGGACGGTTCCGCAAACATCCACAGACCGCATGTGGCCGAGGCGCTGAGCTTTCGCATCAGCGCCCGTGTCATGGCTTAGATCTTGGCTTCGATGGCCTGCCAGATTTTTTCGGCAATGTTGACACCATCGAAGCGTTCAAGTTCCTGAATGCCAGTGGGCGAGGTCACGTTGATCTCGGTCAGATAGTCGCCAATGACGTCGATCCCGACAAAGATCTGACCTTTTTCTTTCAGCAGGGGTCCGATAGCGGCGCAAATCTCAAGATCACGCTCGGACAAGCCGATCTTTTCCGGACGCCCGCCCACATGCATGTTGGACCGCGTTTCCCCCGCCGCAGGAACCCGGTTGATCGCACCAACCGGCTCACCATCGACAAGGATCACCCGCTTGTCGCCATTGCTGACATCCGGCAGGAACTTCTGCACAATCAGGGGTTCACGCGAGAACCCCGTAAACAGTTCGTGCAGGGACGTCAGATTGCGATCCTTGGCATCCAGCCGGAACACCCCTGCGCCGCCATTGCCATAGAGCGGCTTGAGGATGATATCCCCATGTTCTTCCTTAAACGCTTTGATCGTCTGCAGGTCGCGCGCAATCGTTGTCGGCGGAGTTAGGTCAGGGAAATCCAGGACCAGCAGCTTTTCCGGATAGTTGCGCACCCAAAAAGGGTCGTTGACCACCAGCGTCTGACCGTTGATGCGATCCAGCAAATGCGTCGACGTGATGTAGTGCATGTCAAACGGAGGGTCCTGACGCAGCCAAACCACATCAAAATCGGCCAAATCAACCTCGCGTTCCGGCCCCAGCACAGCCGGATCACCCGCGATCCGCTGCACGGTCATGTCATGGCCACGCGCCGTGATGCGACCTTCTTGATAGGCCAACTGATCCGGCCCGTAGAAAAACAAAGAATGCCCGCGCGCCTGCGCCTCTTCCGCCAGACGGAATGAGCTGTCGGCGTTGACGTCCACGGCCCCGATCGGGTCCATTTGAAAGGCGATTTTCATGACGTGTCCCTCAGTTTCACGCCAGATACATGGCCCAGCAGGTCCCTGGGTTCAATGGGGCTTAGGCGTGACCGAAGGCGTTTTCGATGATTTGAACAGCGCCTGAACCATCTACAAGCGCTGCATCAAAGCGCACATCGGTCAGTTGCCCGTTTGGTTCGTTCTCGAGAAACTGTGCGGCTGAGGTACAGATTCGGTCAATCTGTTTGCGGCTGATCCGGGCAGCCGCCTTGTCGAAACTGCTGCTTTTCTTGACCTCGATGAACACAAGCCCATCGCCGTTGCGCGCGATCAGATCGATTTCACCGCCCGCACCGCGCCAGCGGCGATGCAGAATGGTCAAGCCACGGCGCTCATAGTCCTCGGCGACCCGCAGCTCTGCCGCTTGCCCGGCATGATAGGAAACAGAGCCCTGATTTGTCCGCCGACCCATGTCATCATTTTCCCAGTTTCAGAGCTTTCTGGTAAATCGGTCGGCGCGGCAGGTCATACATTTTTGAAACAAGATCTGCCGCATCCCGAACCGAATGGTTTTCCAGCGCTCGCTTCAAAGCGTCTTCTACGTCAGATTCGTTAACGCTTTGCGAATGGCCGCGATCCACCAGCAGAACGATTTCACCCTTGACCGTCTTGTCTTGATACTCCTCGGCCAATTCGGCCAGGGTTCCACGGCGGATCTCTTCGAATTTCTTGGTCAGTTCGCGACACAGCGCCGCCTGGCGGTCTGCCCCCAGAACCAAGGCCAGATCCGACAAGCTGGATGACACACGTTTCGGAGATTCGTAGAACACCAACGTGCCCGGAATTTCCTTCAGCGCTTCAATCCGGGAGCGGCGTGCACCCGATGCATTTGGCAGAAACCCTGCAAAAAAGAACGCATCCGTCGGAAGACCCGCCAGAGTCAACGCTGTCACAGCGGCCGATGCGCCTGGGGCGCACGTTACCATATGCCCGGCTTCAGCCGCCTGCTTGCCCAGATCATAGCCCGGATCAGCAATAAGCGGCATTCCCGCCTCGGAGGCATAGGCAACTGATTGCCCCTGCGCCAGCGCCTCCATGATTTTGCCACGCGCGCCTGCGCCGCTGTGGTCATGATAGGCTTGAATTCGACGCCCCTCTAGCGGGACGCCGTGGATCTCCATCAACCGGCGCAGGCTTCGGGTGTCCTCTGCCGCGATCACATCGGCTGAGGCCAGAACGTCCAATGCCCTGAGCGTAATGTCGCGCGCAGTTCCAATCGGAGTGGCAACAAAATACAGGCCCGCAGCCAATCTGATCTTTTGGAAATTCAAAGCTGGACCCTCACAGCGTGACGTTTATTATCGCGGCTCGACAGAACAGAAGCATTCATCGCCGCCGGACCAGGGAGTTTTCATTTAGATGTTTACCGTTTGCAAGCCCGTTAGCAAGCTGGCGAAAGTCGCCGCTGCCCTGACAACCGCCGCATTTCTGGCCGCTTGTGAGCCGGGCGGCTTTGGGGGTGGACCTTCGATCAATACCTCTGCTCCGGTTCCGGTGGCGTTGCTGGTTCCCAGCGGGTCTGGCCAGTCAGGTGATGCTGCATTGGCGCAAAGCCTGGAAAATGCAGCGCGTCTGGCGATGTCTGATCTGCCCAATGTGACCATTGACCTGCGTGTTTACGACACAGCCGGAAACCCGAATACGGCGACAGCTGTCGCCCAGCAAGCTGTCGCGGATGGTGCCAAGATCATTATCGGCCCGGTATACGCTCAGGCCGCAAATGCTGCCGGATTGGCGGTGTTGAGTAACAACGTCAATGTTCTTTCGTTTTCGAACAACACCAGCATCGCTGGCGGCAACGTCTTTGTCCTGGGTCCGACCTTTGACAATACGGCCAACAGGCTGGTGAGCTTTGCGGGCAGGCAGGGCAAAGCCAACACCGTGATCGTGCACAGCAACGACGCCGCCGGTCAGCAGGGCCAAGCTGCCATCGCCAACGCGCTCGCAAGCAGCCCGGTCAACAACGCCGGAACTGTGGGATACGACCGCTCGCAGCAGGGCGTTATAAACTCGGTGCCCTCAATCAAAGCCACAGTTGATTCGACCGGAGCCGATTCGGTTTTCCTGACGGCCACAACGGCGGGCGCACTGCCATTATTCTCGCAATTGTTGCCCGAGGCCGGAGTGTCTCAGGCAACGACGCAATTCATCGGCCTGACGCGCTGGGATATTCCCCCTCAGACGTTGGAACTGCCGGGTGTCCAGGGCGGATGGTTTGCCCTGCCCGATCCGTCGAAGGCACAAGCCTATCGCCAACGCTATAATGCGACATATGGCGAAGCGCCCCATCCGATCAGCGGGCTGGCCTATGACGGTATTGCGGCCATCGGCGCTCTGGTCAGCCAGGGTAAATCCGATGCTCTGACAGCTGCGGCCCTGACACAGAACGCCGGTTTCCAAGGCGTTGGCGGCATCTTCCGCCTGCGTCCGAACGGCACCAATGAACGCGGTCTGGCGGTCGCCACGATCCAGAACAAACAGGTAGTTGTGATTGACCCTGCCCCACAAAGCTTCTCTGGCGCCGGCTTCTGATCAGCCGGGTGCCAGCCCCGCATCCGAAAGCCTGTTCATCTGCCCCGCCAAGGACATCTTCGACAGTGCCATCGTCAATGACGCCCTGGCACTGGCGTTTGAGTCATGTCCGGACAACAGCAAAATGCGTGCCGAAACAGTGCGGGTCCTGCGCGATGCACAAAAGGCCGGGCGCGCAGCTATTGCCGAAGCCTTTGGCAAACAGCCTTTCGAGGCCCGCGCGCTGACGCGGTCTTACACCTATTTGGCGGATCAACTTGTTGGAACGGCAATGCAAGTATCCAGCACACGCCTGCACCCGTTGGCGACGCCTACCCAAGGCGAAAAGATCGCGGTTCTAGCGGTTGGCGGATACGGGCGCGGAGAAATGGCGCCATCGTCGGATGTCGATCTGCTATTCCTAACCCCCTACAAAATCACCGCCTGGGCTGAAAGCGTCATCGAATCGATGCTCTACATTTTGTGGGACCTGAGGCTGAAAGTCGGGCATTCTTCGCGCACGATCAAAGACTGCCTGCGGCTGGGCGCAGAGGATTTCACGATCCGCACAGCCATGTTGGAACAACGCTACCTTGCAGGCGACAAGGCGCTGGCGGATGAGTTGGATCAACGCCTGAAAAATGAGTTGTTCAAAGGAACCGAACGCGAATTTATTGAAGCGAAGCTGAAGGAACGGGACGAGCGGCACCTTAAACAAGGTGAACGTTACATGGTCGAGCCCAATGTGAAAGAGGGCAAGGGCGGCCTGCGCGACCTTCAATCCCTCTATTGGATCGCAAAATACATATACGGCGTTCAGGATGTGGCCGAATTGGTTCCTTTAGGTTTGTTCACACCCGAAGAGTTCGAGACTTTTGTTCAGGCCGAAGAGTTCCTTTGGGCCGTCCGGTCTCATCTGCATCTGGTGACGGGCCGCGCCACCGAGCAGCTGACTTTTGACATGCAGGTCGAGGTTGCAGCGCGCATGGGCTATGAAGACCGCGCCGGGCGACGTGCGGTCGAGGTGTTCATGCAGCGCTATTTCCGCGAGGCCACCCGTGTGGGCGAACTGACGCGGATTTTCCTGACCAAGCTCGAAGCGTTGCACATGAAAGGCGCTCCTTTGCTCGAGCGGATTTTCCGAAGAGGCCCAAGGGTCAAGGCAGGATATAAGGTGGTGCATGGTCGGCTGGATGTGGCCGACCCTCAGACGTTCCTGTTGGACAAGGTAAACCTTCTGCGACTGTTCGAAGAAGGGCTGCGCACCGGAATGTTAATCCATCCCGACGCGATGCGGCTTGTCAGCGCCAACCTGCATCTGATCGACGATGAAATGCGCAACGACAAAGAAGCCAAGCGCATTTTTCTGGATCTGATGCTGAAACACGGCAACCCGGAACGTGCGTTACGTAGAATGAACGAACTGGGTGTCCTCTCGGCCTTCCTGCCCGAGTTCGAGCACATCGTAGCAATGATGCAGTTCAACATGTATCACAGCTATACAGTGGACGAGCATACCATCCAGTGTATCGTCAATCTGGCCCAGATCGAACGCGGAGAACTGGTGGAATCCCTGCCGCTTGCCTCTTCGATCCTTGAACGCGGTGTCAACCGAAAGGTGCTTTACGTCGCGCTGCTGCTGCACGACATAGCCAAAGGCCGCCCCGAGGATCACTCGATTCTGGGCGCGCAGGTTGCGCGCAAGGTGGCCCCGCGATTGGGGCTGAGCAAATCAGAATCAGAAACGGTTGAATGGCTCGTGCGGTATCACCTGCTGATGTCGGACATGGCGCAAAAGCGCGACATCTCGGATCCGCGCACCGTTCGCGATTTTGCCAAGGCTGTTCAAACGGTCAAACGGCTGGACCTGTTGACCGTTCTCACGGTCTGCGACATTCGCGGTGTAGGCCCCAACACCTGGAACAATTGGAAAGCCACGTTGCTGCGCGCCTTGCACGCAGAAACCAAGCGGGCGCTGGAAACCGGGATGGAAGACCTCAACCGCGCCAATCGCGGGGCTGAGGCAAAGAAAGCCTTGCGTACGGAGTTGACGGGATGGTCCAAAACGGATCTCAAAGCTGAAACGGTGCGTCACTATGATCCTTATTGGCAAGGTCTCAATCTGGCGACGCATGTCGAGTTTGCCGAGATGCTGCGCGCACTGGAACAAAGCGGCGATCCGGGCGCAATGGAGATCAGGCTTGAACCTGACGAGGATCGTGACGCGACGCGCGCTTGCTTTGCAATGGGCGACCATCCCGGGATTTTTGCCCGCATCGCCGGGGCCCTGGCCCTTGTCGGCGCGAACGTTGTGGATGCCCGCAGCTACACCACTAAAGACGGCTATGTCACGGATGCGTTCTGGATTCAGGATGCCGACGGGCGTCCCTTCGAAGCTGCGCGCCTGCCCCGCCTGACGCAGATGATCCACAAGACGTTGCGTGGGGAAGTGGTTGCCAAGGAAGCCTTGAAATCACGCGACAAGATCAAGAAGCGCGAACGCGCCTTCAACGTGCCGACCCACATCATCTTTGATAATGAAGGGTCCGAAATCTACACGATCATCGAGGTCGACACGCGCGACCGACCCGGTCTGCTATATGACCTGACCCGAACACTGGCGGCTGCGAATGTCTACATCGCCAATGCCGTGATCGCGACCTATGGCGAACAGGTGGTGGACGCCTTTTACGTCAAGGATATGTTCGGATTGAAATACCACTCGGAAAGCAAGCAGCGCGGGCTTGAGGCGAAACTGCGCACGGCGATCACCGAAGGCGCCGAGCGTGCGGCCTCATGAAGCAAATCCGGTTGATTTCGGGCTTTTTCACGGTTGGCTTCTGGACACTGGCCAGCCGCATTCTGGGATTCCTGCGTGAAATTCTGCTGACCGCGCTTATCGGCCCCGGGCCGATTATGGATGCGTTTGTTGCAGCATTCCGCCTGCCGAACATGTTCCGCCGCTTTTTTGCCGAAGGTGCCTTTAACGCGGCCTTTGTGCCCATGTTCTCAAAGCGGTTGGAAGCGGACGAAAATCCGCAGGGCTTTGCGCAGGATGCGTTCAACCTGTTGGCGCTTGCTGTTCTAGCACTGGTCGGGCTGGCGCTGGTTTTCATGCCCGGATTAGTATGGCTGACGGCAGAAGGGTTCTACGGAGATGAGCGGTTCGATCTGGCGGTGGATTATGGGTATGTTGTCTTCCCTTACATCCTGTTCATGTCTCTGGCCGCCCTCTTTTCCGGTGTTCTGAACGCAACCGGTCGGTTCGCGGCAGCGGCAGCCGCGCCGGTTTTGCTGAACATTTTTGCCTGCACCGCCCTGATTGCCGGAGCCCTGTCCGGCGGCGAAGTGATCCGATGGCTGATCTCGGTCATCCCGGTTGCCGGTATCGCACAGTTGGCGCTGGTCTGGGTGGCGACCGAGCGCGCCGGCATTCGCATCCGACCCGGCCTGCCCCATCTAACGCCCGAGATGCGCCGGATGGTCCGGATCGCAGTCCCCGCCGCTCTGGCCATGGGGGTCACACAGGTCAATCTGGTGGTCGGACAGTTGGTTGCGTCGAAAACCGAAAAAGCCGTGAGCTGGCTGTTTGCCGCAGATCGGCTGTATCAACTGCCGCTGGGTGTGGTCGGGATCGCCATTGGCATTGTTTTATTGCCCGATCTCTCGCGCCGCCTGCGTGCTGAGGACAAGGATGGTGCCCGCAACGCATTTTCCCGCGCTGGGGAATTCATGCTGCTGCTGACCCTGCCTTCGACCGTGGCGTTTCTGGTCATCCCCAACCCACTGGTCTCGGTCCTTTTCCAACGGGGGCAGTTCAGCGCCGAAGATACCACGGCCACAGCGTTAGCCGTTGCGATTTATGGCGTTGGGCTACCTGCCTTCACGCTGCAAAAACTGCTGCAACCCCTGTATTTCGCGCGCGAGAATACGCGCGCTCCGTTTCACTACGCCATCGTAGCAATGATCGTGAATGCGGCTTTGGCTTTTGGCCTCTTCCCTGTAGTGGGCTGGATCGCACCAGCTATTGCCGCATCTACAGCGGGTTGGGCCATGGTCGTGCTGTTGGCCTTGGGAGCGCGAAGCATGGGGGAAGAAGCGCGGTTCGATGACCGGTTCAAACAGCGCGCAGGCCGGATCGTGCTGGCCTCGATCGGCATGGGCGTGGTCTTGTACGCGGCGCTTCAGGCATTTGGGTGGACGCTGGGTGTTCCCGGTTGGCGATATCTGGCGCTTCTTGTCCTGATTTGCGTCGCGGCAGCTTCTTACTTCTGTCTTGGCCATCTCTTGGGCGCATTCAAACTGTCCGAGTTCAAACGCGCGCTGCGCCGATCCTGATCAGTCGCGACGAATGCGCCCGACGATGCGGTCCCAGGCACCGGGTGCGACAAGGAAAGATACGCCGAAACCGGTGGCAAACCCGCCCAGGTCGGCAACCCATTCCCAATTGCCTCCAAATATCAGACCAAACAGGAATTGAATGCCCATCAATACGGCAATGAGCTGAAAAGCCCGTGCCTGATTTGCGCCAACCAACGACAGTTTGCGCCACAACAACCACGTGAACGCCCCGATCAGCCCGTAAACCGGAGGAAACCCTCCGATCAGCGGATAGCGCGGGTCCAGAAGAACGGCATAGGCCAATGCGCCCCCGATCCCCGAGACGACAAAGATCAGCAGCATGGGGAAGCCGCCAAACACTTCACCGACCATCTTGCCCATAGCCAGAACGAAAACGCAGACAAACACAGCCTGCGTGAAATTGGCCGACACAAAAGGATAGGTCACAAACCGGATCACATGCTCAAACGGCCAGCGCCCGTTCAACACCATCCAGTCGAAAATATCTGCTGAGAACGCATAATGCTGTATCGCATCCAACCGCCAGCCCACCGCGTCAGGCCCTCCGACCAAACCGCGCGATCCCAAGGTGAAGGCAAGTTCAATACCGATGATGAACAGAACCAGCGCCACAACTGCAGGCGGCAAAGGGTTCACGGCGGGTGTATAATGCTCACTGCTCATTGGGCGGGGCCTTTCGCGGCTGTTGACGTCCCTGTGCCTCATGGGTAAGCGACGGGGGCTGATTTTTCCAGACGGGAGTTCCCTTCGATGACCGAGACCCAGTTCACGCCGCGCGTGTTTTCCGGCATCCAGCCTTCTGGTGGGCTGACCCTGGGCAACTATCTGGGCGCGATGAAGCGCTTTGTGGATATGCAGGGTACAGAGTTCGAAACTATCTATTGCATGGTCGATCTGCATGCGATCACCACATGGCAGGATCCCGCAGCGCTGTCCCACAATACACGTGAGTTGTGCGCAGGTTTCATCGCGGCGGGCATCGACCCCGAACAATCGATCCTGTTCAACCAAAGCCAAGTACCCGAACATGCGCAATTGGCGTGGGTTTTCAACTGTGTCGCCCGCATGGGCTGGATGCAGCGGATGACCCAGTGGAAGGACAAGGCAGGCAAGAACCAGCAGAACGCGTCTCTGGGACTTTTTGCCTATCCGTCCCTGATGGCAGCAGACATTCTGATCTATCACGCGACACACGTGCCGGTCGGTGAGGATCAGAAACAGCACCTTGAGTTGACGCGCGACATTGCGATCAAATTCAACAACGATTTTGGCGTCGATTTCTTCCCCGTGACCGAGCCAGTGATCGAAGGTGCGGCAACCCGCGTCATGAGCTTGCGGGACGGGTCAAAGAAGATGTCGAAATCCGACCCGTCAGACATGAGTCGCATCAACCTGACCGACGACGCAGACACGATTGCCAAGAAAATCCGCAAAGCCAAAACCGACCCCGATGCGTTGCCGTCGGATACCGAAGGGTTGCAGGACCGACCCGAGGCGCGCAATCTGGTCAATATCTACGCAGCCCTGAACGATCAGAGCGTCGAACAGGTTCTGTCAGAGGTAGGCGGCAAGCAGTTTGGTGACTTCAAACCGATGCTGGCCGATCTGGCAGTGGCGAAACTGGCTCCGATTTCGACCGAGATGTCTCGTTTGATGGCAGATCAGGCCGAGATTGACCGGATTTTGGCCCGTGGGGCCGAACGCGCGCGCGAGATCGCAGCCCCGGTCCTGCAAAAGACCTACGAAATCGTGGGTATGGTTGGATCAGCAACGCGCTGATTGGGCTGGACCTTCGCCTGACGCCCTCCTAGGGTTTGCCTGAATAAGAGGAGGGCGTCATGGCAACCGGCAAGAACATCCGGACCTATTTTGAGGGGCAATGGCATGAGGGCAACGCGCCCATCATGCGCGCAGCTGATCATGGTGCCTGGCTGGGGTCGTCCGTCTTTGACGGCGCACGTTATTTCGACGGCCTTGCGCCAGACTTGCACGCGCATTGCGCACGGGTGAACCGGTCCGCCGAAGCCTTGATGCTGACCCCGACCTTGACGACGGAACAGATGGTTGAACTGGTGCACGAAGGATTGCAGGCCTACAGCCCGGACACAGCCGTCTACATCCGCCCGATGTATTGGGGGATCGACGGGGACCAAACCGCGATCGTCCCCCAGGAAAACAGCACCGGTTTTGCCATTTGTCTGGAAGAGATACCGATGGCGCCGGAAACCGCCTCGGTCACACTGACAACGACACGATTCCGCCGTCCTGTGCTGGAAAGTTCGGTCGTAAATGCCAAGGCCGGTTGCCTATACCCCAACAACGCACGCATGCTGCAAGAGGCGCGATCAAAAGGGTTCTCGAACGCTCTGGTCGCTGATGCGATGGGAAATGTAGCCGAGACCGCAACAGCCAACATCTTCATGGTCAGGGACGGCGAAGTGTTTACGCCTGCTCCGAACGGCACTTTCCTGGCGGGGATCACGCGGGCGCGGCATATCAAGAATCTGCGCGAGGATAGTGTGACGATTCACGAGACGGTTCTGAGCTTTGAGGATTTTCACGAGGCCGACGAAGTGTTCATGTCCGGCAACATGAACAAGGTCACGCCTGTCACCGCTCTGGACGATACGCAATTTCAGGTTGGCCCTATTGCCCGCCGTGCCCGCACACTTTATTGGGACTGGGCTGCAAGCGAACGCTAGCCTGTCGCTTTGGACGTGTCCGAGTTGCCAGCGCGCAACCTCTGGGGCATGATCCCTGAAACTTGAAGAGGACACCCATGCGTAAGTTTCTAGTTATTCTGGATGACAGCCGCGAATGTCTGAATGCGATGCGGTTTGCCGCGATGCGCGCCGCACACACAGGCGGCGGAGTGACGATCCTGTCGGTGATCCCGCCAGATGAGTTCAACCACTGGATTGGTGTGGCTGAAACCATGCGTGAAGAAGCACGCGAGCGTATCCATGCCCATTTCGAGGTTTTTGCAAAATGGATGCGCGACAAACAAAACATCGAACCTGAGCTGGCCATTCGCGAAGGTGATCCGGTGTCGCAAATCATAGAACATGTGCAGTCAGACCCCGAGATCGGCGTGCTTGTGCTTGGGGCGGGTACCGACAAGAAGGGCCCCGGCCCACTGGTGACTCAGTTAACGAAGAACTCGGGCAGCCTGCCAATCCCGATCACGATCGTGCCCGGCGATCTGAGCAAGGAAAAACTGGAAGAGATTACCTGAGGACCGAGGATGGCGAAAACGATACAGTTCTGGTTCGAATTCGCCTCGACCTATTCCTATCTCAGTGCGATGCGGATCGAAGATGTCGCGCAGGAAAAGGGTGTTTCCGTCGAATGGCATCCTTTCTTGCTTGGGCCGGTTTTTGCGGATCAGGGATGGCGCAACTCACCGTTCAACATCTATCCAGCCAAAGGCCGTTACATGTGGCGTGACATGGAACGCCTTTGCGCGGCGCGGGGGCTGCCCTTTGTGCGACCCGACCCATTTCCGCAAAACTCCCTGACAGCGGCGCGCCTGACACTGGCCATCGAACAGCACTCCGAAAGAGCCGCATTTGTGCGGGCTGTCTATCGGGCAGAGTTTGGGCAAGGCCAGGATATCTCAGAAAAGGATGTGTTGAAGAGGTGCCTGGAAACGGCGGGTCTGCCGCTTAACATACTGAACCGCACACAAGACGCGGACATCAAGGCGGCCCTGTTTGCGCAGTCGGCGCGCGCCAAAGAGCTTGATCTGTTCGGAGCACCCAGTTTTTTGGCCGGAGATGAATTGTATTGGGGTGATGATCGGCTGGACGCAGCCCTGGATCACGCGGCCACAATTTAGAATAGTTCCAAATCTTGACTTCCCGCGCCCCTGCGCGCATATCAAAGGCACATCAGACGGAGCTGCCTCATGTTCATCCAGACCGAATCCACACCAAACCCGGCCACGTTGAAATTCCTGCCCGGCCAAACGGTGCTTGAGGCTGGAACCGCCGATTTTCCTACGGCAGAAGCGGGCGAGAAGTCCCCGTTGGCCAATCGAATCTTTGCCGTCAATGGCGTCACCGGTGTGTTCTTTGGCAATGATTTTGTCACTGTAACCAAATCCGATGACGTTCAATGGGATCACATCAAACCGGCCATTCTGGGCGCGGTGATGGAGCATTATCAATCCGGTCAACCAGTCATGGGCGCAGATGCCGTCGCGGCCTCGGGCCATGCCGAACACACCGGAGAAGATGCTGATATCGTCAACCAGATCAAAGACTTGCTGGACAGTCGAGTACGCCCTGCAGTGGCACAAGATGGCGGTGACATCACGTTCCACGGGTTTGATCGGGGCGTCGTGTACCTGCACATGCAGGGGGCCTGCGCAGGCTGCCCGTCTTCGACGCTGACCCTGAAGATGGGTATCGAAAACCTGCTGCGCCACTACATCCCAGAAGTGACCGAGGTTCGCCCTGTTGCCGTCTGACCCGACGATTCTGGCATTTGATACATCGGCCGCGCATTGCGCGGCCGCTTTGCTGCGTGGCGGCGAAATCGTTGAATCTCGGGCCGAAGCGATGTCACGCGGGCAAGCCGAGCGCCTTGTACCGCTGCTCGAAGATGTGCTTGCCCAGGCCGATTGCCTATGGGCGGACTTGGATGCAATCGGTGTGGGCATCGGCCCAGGAAATTTCACAGGCATTCGAATCTCGGTCTCTGCCGCACGCGGGCTTGCGTTGGGTCTCGGCGTTCCGGCCGTGGGCGTTTCAGGGTTCGATGCTTTGACGGAACAAATCGATGCGGACCAGCTTCCCTGTATTCCTGCCCCGCGTGATCAGGTTTATGTACAGGTCCCTGGCTCCGATCCACGTCTGATGCAAAGGGTTGAAGCCGAGTCGCTCGGGCCTTTGTTTTCCTGCACCGATCCAGAAAAACAGGTCCGCGCCATTGCCCGGCTGACCGCCGAACGGTGGCGCGATGTCAGCGCACCACCAGCACCCCTGTATGTCAGACCCGCAGACGCCGCCCCGTCGCGCGATGTGCCACCGGTCCTGTTGGACGAATGACCCCGCACGAGATGGCATCGACTCATGCCGCAGCCTTCACGCAATCGCGCCCGTGGTCTGCCAGCGAATTCGCCAGCCTGCTTGAGAACCCGTTCACCCATTGTTTTGGGGATTCAAACTGCTTCGCCCTGGTCCAGGTGATCGCGGATGAGGCCGAACTGCTGACGATTGCGACTCACCCCTCAAAGCAACGGCAAGGTCTGGCGCTTAACATCATGCGCCATTGGCATGAACAAGCCGTCGCTATGAAGGCGAGTCGGGCATTTCTGGACGTCGCGGCAGACAATATGGCGGCCATCACGCTGTACCAACGCTGTGAATATCATCAATGCGGCCTGCGAAAAGACTACTATGCGCGGGAATTCGGCCCGAAAATCGACGCACTCGTAATGGAACGCAGCTTGCCGTAACGGAAATCAGTGATTTTTTAGACCATTTGGTCAGAAATCAATTGACCCCGACGGTTGCAAACCCTCTTAATACCCGCCATCACAACAGTTATGCTCGCTAAAAGTGGGTAAACGGGACTAATCTAAACCCGTGCCAACATAAAACTGGGAGACTGAAATGACCCTGATGAAATCCTTGATGGGTGCTGCCGCTGCGGTCGCGCTGACCGCAGGTGCCGCACTGGCCGAACCGGCGCTGATCTTTGATCTGGGCGGCAAGTTCGACAAATCGTTCAACGAAGCCGCGCATAACGGTGCACAACGTTGGGCGAACGAAACGGGCGGGAAGTACCGCGAGATTGAACTGCAATCGGAAGCCCAGCGCGAGCAGGCCCTCCGCCGTTTTGCCGAAGCAGGCGCGAACCCGATCATCACCATGGGATTTGCCATGGCAGACCCTCTCAGCACGGTCGCACCGGACTATCCCGACACCAAATTTGTTGTTGTTGATGTGACCTGGCTGGACGCGCCGAACCTGCGTCAGGTCGGCTTTGCCGAACATGAGGGCTCGTATCTTGTTGGAATGATGGCGGCCATGGCGTCTGAATCCGGCACGGTTGGTTTCATCGGAGGCATGGACGTACCGCTTATCCGTCACTTTGGGTGCGGTTATGCACAGGGTGCCAAGGCCGTTAACCCGGATGTTAACGTGATTGCCAACATGACCGGAACGACCCCAGCTGCATGGAACGATCCTGTAAAAGGGTCCGAGCTTACCAAAGCACAGATCAGCCAAGGCGCTGACGTGATTTATGCCGCGGCAGGCGGAACTGGCGTTGGCGTTCTGCAGACCGCAGCTGACGAAGGCATCCTGTCGATCGGCGTAGACAGCAACCAGAATCACCTGCATCCCGGCAAAGTGCTGACTTCAATGCTGAAACGTGTGGACGTAGCCGTGTATGAAGCGATGAAAGCGGGTGACGGCGTCGAAACCGGTGTCTTCGTAATGGGTCTGGCCGACGACGGTGTTGGCGTCGCCATGGACGAAAACAACAAAGAGCTTGTTTCGGTTCGCATGAGCGATGCTGTGGACGAAGCCCGCAAGGGTATCATCAACGGTGATATCAACGTTGTAAGCTACTACGAGAACGACAGCTGCCCGGCACTGCAGTTCTAAGACACACGCGGGGCGGGGGTTTCCTCCGCCTCGCCTCCACTCTGCCGCGCCGTCTGCGCGGCCCCTTCGGCAATTGAGGACAAGACATGACCGTCCCCGCCATTGAGCTCAAAGGGATTTCCAAAGCCTTTGGGCCGGTTCAGGCCAACAAAGACATTTCCATCAGCGTCGCCCCCGGGACGATCCATGGGATCATCGGTGAAAACGGTGCAGGTAAATCTACGTTGATGAGCATCCTCTTCGGCTTCTACAAAGCCGACAAAGGTGAAATCTGGATTAACGGCACCAAGACCGATATCCCCGATAGCCAGGCAGCGATCGCCTCGGGCATCGGGATGGTGTTCCAGCACTTCAAGCTGGTGGAGAATTTTACCGTTCTGGAAAACATCGTTCTGGGTGCCGAAGATGGCGGGCTGCTGGCGCCGTCTTTGTCCAAAGCCCGTAAAGAGCTCAAAGAGCTTGAGGAAGAATACGAGCTGTTCGTTGATCCTGACAAGCGTATCGATGAGATTGGCGTGGGGATGCAGCAGCGGGTCGAGATCCTGAAAGCGCTGTATCGCAAGGCAGAGATTCTGATTCTGGACGAACCCACTGGCGTGCTGACACCGGCTGAAGCCGATCAGTTGTTCCGGATTCTCGATCGTCTGCGGGCCGAGGGGAAAACGATCATCGTGATCACGCACAAGCTGCGCGAGATCATGGAAAACACTGACACCGTTTCGGTCATGCGGCGGGGGCAGATGACAGCGACTGTCAAAACGTCCGAGACCAGCCCCGAAGAGCTGGCCGAGCTGATGGTAGGCCGCAAGGTTCTGTTGCAGGTCGACAAGGTGCCCGCAAAACCCGGCAAACCCATCCTTGAAATTGAAAAACTGAGCGTTTTCGATGCGGCGGGTGTGGAACGGGTCAAAGGTATCGACCTGACAGTGCGTGCCGGTGAAATCGTTGGCATTGCTGGTGTCGCCGGGAACGGTCAGTCAGAGTTGCTTGAGGTTCTGGGCGGTATGCGCCCGGGTCAGGGCACGATCAAACTGAACGGCCAGACTCTGGCGCTGAGTGGCACAGGATCGGACGGGCAGGCCCGCCGTGCCCAGCATATCGCGCATGTGCCGGAAGATCGGCAGCGCGAGGGCCTGATTATGGATTTCCACGCTTGGGAGAATGTGGCCTTCGGCTATCACCGCGACCCGGCCTACCAACGTGGCATCTTCATGGACAATGCTGCCCTGCGCGCCGATACCGAAGCCAAAATCGAGAAATTCGACGTCCGTCCGCCCGACGCATGGCTGGCCGCCAAGAGCTTTTCGGGCGGCAACCAACAGAAGATCGTCGTCGCGCGCGAGATTGAGCGGAACCCGGACCTTCTGCTGGTCGGACAACCGACCCGCGGCGTGGACATCGGTGCAATTGAGTTCATTCACAAGCAAATCGTCGCGCTGCGCGATCAGGGCAAAGCGATCCTGCTTGTCTCGGTCGAACTGGAAGAGATCTTCTCGCTATCCGACCGGATTGCGGTGATGTTCGACGGTCACATCATGGGCGAACGCCTGCCTCACGAAACAGATGAAAAAGAACTGGGCCTGTTGATGGCCGGTGTTGCGGGGGAGGCCGCGTAACATGGAAAAAATGCCTAAATGGGCCGATGTAATCCTGATCCCTCTGATCAGTTTGCTTCTGGCGGCCATTTTATCGGCGCTTGTGATTCTGGCCATCGGCGAGAACCCGATCGACGCTGTGAAGCTGATGGTGACCGGCGCGCTGGGGTCGACCTATGGTTGGGGCTATACGCTCTACTACGCGACCAATTTCATGTTCACGGGCCTTGCGGTCGCCGTCGCCTTTCACGCCCGGCTGTTCAACATCGGTGGCGAAGGTCAGGCCATGCTGGGCGGGCTGGGTGTCGCGATCATCTGTCTTTCGGTCCCATGGCCGCACTGGAGCATTGCTTTGCTCGCCGCCTGCGCCGCCTCGGCCTTATTTGGTGCGGCCTGGGCTGCAATCCCAGCCTATCTGCAAGCCAAGCGTGGCAGCCATATCGTGATCACCACGATCATGTTCAACTTCATCGCCGCCGCCTTCCTGAACTACATGCTGGTGAATATAATGAAACCGGCCGGCTCGCAGGACCCTGCAACGGCGCGCTTCCCCGAAGCCACGCACTTGCCGAGTTTTCAGTCGATGTTCTCGACCGCAGACAATGTTGTATTCCGGGGCGCTCCTGCAAACATCTCTTTCTTTGTGGCAGTTCTGGCTTGTTTTGTGGTTTGGGCCCTGATCTGGCGGACGCGGCTGGGCTATGAAATTCGGGCCTACGGACATTCTGAAACTGGCGCCGTTTATGCCGGCATTTCGCCTGTGCGGATCACGATCATTGCGATGCTGATTTCGGGTGGATTGGCAGGCATGATGGCCATCAACAACGTCATGGGCGAGGCTGAACGTCTGGTGCTGAACCCAACCGAAGGCGCTGGTTTTATCGGTATCGCCGTCGCGCTGATGGGCCGGTCGCACCCGTTTGGGGTTTTCCTTGCGGCACTGTTGTTTGGGTTTCTCTATCAGGGCGGCGCGGAACTGGCGCTTTGGACCCAAATCCCGCGTGAGCTGATCGTGGTCATTCAGGCTTTAGTCATTCTGTTCACCGGTGCACTGGACAACATGGTGCGGATGCCGCTTGAAAAACTGTTCCTTGGTATGCGGAAGAGGGCTGAGTGATGGAATTTTTCGTTACCCTCATCCAGGTTCTGGATTCGACGATCCGCCTGTCCACGCCCCTGCTTCTGGCGTGTCTGGCTGGTCTCTTTTCGGAACGCGCAGGTATCTTTGACATTGGCCTCGAAGGTAAAATGCTGATGGCGGCTTTCTTTTCGGCAGCCATCGCAGCCGTCACGGGATCTGTTTGGCTGGGATTGCTGGCCGGTATCGCGTCCTCGATGTTGCTGTCGGGCCTGCACGGGCTGGCGTCGATCACATTCCGAGGCAATCAGCTGATCTCGGGTGTGGCCATCAACTTTCTCGCCTCGGGGCTGACCGTTTTGATCGCCCAAAGCTGGTTCCAGCAAGGCGGTCGCACACCATCCCTTTTCGGCGGCGGGCGGTTTGAACCCATTAATTTCCCGTTTGCTGAATCGCTCAGTGGTGTACCCATTTTCGGCCCGATTTATTCCGAGTTGCTCTCGGGTCATTCGATCCTGGTCTATGTGGCGTTTCTGATGGTTCCAGCAACGTGGTGGGTTTTGTATCGCACCCGGTTCGGCCTGCGCCTGCGGGCCGTGGGGGAAAACCCCGCGGCAGTGGATACAGCAGGTGTATCCGTGGTTGGTCTGCGTTTTGCCGCAGTCGCCATCTGTGGCGTTTTGTGCGGCATCGCAGGCGCTTATCTGGCCACTGCCTTGCAAGCTGGGTTCGTCAAGGAAATGACCGCCGGTCGCGGGTTCATCGCGCTGGCCGCGCTGATCTTTGCCAAATGGCGCCCCTGGCACGCCATGTGGGCTTGCCTGCTGTTTGGCCTGTTGCAGGCCGTCGCACTGCGGTTCCAGAATATCGATCTGGGCGGGATCGTGATCCCGGTGCAGATGATGGACGCTTTGCCCTATATCCTGACGGTGGTGATTCTGGCTGGCTTCGTCGGTAAAGCCGTACCGCCACGTGCGGGTGGCGAGCCCTATGTAAAGGAACGCTGATAAGTCCAGTTCAGGGACAAATTTAAATCCTGTTCGCTGCAGAGCGGCATGCAGAGTTGATTTTGTATGCCGCACCAGCTCTAAGGGGGTATGCACGTCTACCTGCCCATTGCCGAAGTGTCTGTCAGCCCATTCCTGCTGTTGGGGATCGGTGGGCTTGTGGGTGTTTTGTCGGGCATGTTCGGCGTAGGTGGCGGGTTTCTGATAACACCGCTTCTGTTTTTCATTGGCATTCCCCCTGCGGTTGCGGTGGCGACCTCGGCCAATCAGGTCGTTGCATCCTCTTTCTCGGGATTGATGGCGCATCTGAAACGCAAAACCGTAGATCTGAAGATGGGAACGGTGCTGCTGATCGGCGGAGTGTTTGGTGCAGGATTGGGTATGGTGGCCTTCAATTTCCTGAAACATCTGGGTCAGGTCGATTTGGCCGTACAGTTGTGTTACGTCTTCTTTCTTGGCGTCATCGGCACTTTGATGTTCATCGAAAGCTTGTCCGCCATCCGTCGCGCCAAACAGGCAGGCAGAAACCCCGCTCCCAAACGGCGCCAGCGCAATTGGATACATGCGTTGCCGTTCAAAACACGGTTTCGGGCCTCCAGCCTTTACATCTCGGTCATCCCGCCAGTGTTGGTCGGGTTCGGCGTCGGTATTCTGTCGGCGATCATGGGTGTAGGCGGCGGGTTCATCATGGTACCCGCGATGATCTACGTGCTTGGCATCCCGACAAAAGTGGTCATCGGAACATCCTTGTTTCAGATCATTTTTGTGGCCGGGTTCACCACGATGATCCACGCCTCGACCAACTTCAGCGTCGATATCATCCTGGCCGTTCTATTGTTGCTGGGTGGTGTTCTGGGCGCGCAGTTCGGAACGATGATTGGTGCCCGCTTGCGGGCTGAGCAGTTGCGCATTCTGCTGGCGCTTCTTGTCATGAGCGTTGCTATCAAGATCGGCTTTGACCTGCTTGTGCATCCGGATGAGGTCTTCTCGCTCACCGAGCCCGGAGGGGTTTGACCGTGACAAAACGCATCGCGCGGCAACTACCTCTTTTTTATTCAACTTCAATAGGCGACAACGCGTAGAAAAACGCAGAGTGACGGTACCATGTATATATACCTGCCCATAGCCGAAGTTTCGGTGAATGCATTCCTCCTGCTTGGTCTGGGTGGGATGGTTGGCGTTCTGTCCGGGATGTTCGGGGTCGGCGGCGGTTTTCTCATGACGCCGCTTCTGTTCTTCATCGGCATCCCCCCGGCTGTGGCCGTTGCGACCGAGGCCAACCAGATTGTGGCATCGTCCTTTTCCGGTGTTCTGGCGCATTTCCGACGAAAAACCGTGGACCTCAAGATGGGAACGGTGTTGCTGGTCGGGGGTCTTATAGGCGCTGCTTTGGGTGTGGTTGTTTTCAACTACCTCAAACGTCTGGGTCAGGTCGATCTGCTGGTTATGCTGTGTTACGTGGTTTTCCTGGGCGTCATCGGCAGCCTGATGTTCGTCGAAAGCCTCAGGGCACTGCGCAAAGCCAAAAGGGGTGGAGCCGCCCCCGCCAAACGCCGTCAGCGCGGCTGGATTCACGCCCTGCCCTTCAAGATGCGGTTCCGCACATCAGGTCTTTACATCTCGGTCATTCCGCCTGTTTTGGTTGGGCTTTGCGTCGGCGTCTTGTCGGCAATCATGGGTGTTGGCGGCGGCTTTATCATGGTTCCCGCCATGATCTATCTGCTGGGCATGCCTACAAAGGTTGTTGTTGGCACATCGCTGTTTCAAATCATCTTCGTGACAGCCTTCACCACGATGCTTCATGCCACAACCAACTACACGGTCGACGTTGTTCTGGCCGTATTGTTGTTGGTCGGCGGCGTAATTGGTGCGCAGATCGGTACCGTGATTGGCGCGCGGATGCCGGCGGAACAGCTGCGCGTTCTGCTGGCTGCTCTGGTTCTGGTGGTTTGTGGCAAGCTGGCTCTTGATCTGCTTCTACAGCCTGCCGAGCTTTACTCACTTGGAAACGGGGGAGGACACTGAGGATGCTGCGTTCACTCATTGCCGCTTTTTGTCTGTTGTGCCTGCCCGTATCTGCAGCGGAAGAACAGGTTGTTCTGGGTCTTAGCCAGGATCGGGTTGCGATCACGGCGACCTTTGACGGCTCCGAGCTTCTCATTTTCGGTGCCATCAAACGGGAAACCCCTATTCCGCCCGGCCCACCTGTCGAGGTCATCGTCGCGGTCGCCGGCCCTTCTGAGCCGGTCACCGTACGCCGCAAGGAACGAAAGCTGGGGATCTGGGTCAACACCGACAGTGTCCTTGTCGACCTTGCGCCCAGTTTCTATGCCGTCGCCACCAGCGGACCTTTGGATGACATTCTGACTGACACTGAAGATCTGCGCTATCGCGTGTCGATCGAGCGTGCGATCCGCTCTGTTGGTGCTGCGATGCATATCCGCGGAGCGCAGGATTTCGCAGACGCTGTGGTTCGCATCCGCGAAGATGAAAACCTCTATTCCATTCGCGAAGCCACGGTGGCTGTGGACGAACAAACCCTGTTCCGCACCTCAATCGACATGCCCGCCGACCTGACTGAGGGGGACTATACTGCCCGTATTTTCCTGACCCGCAGTGGAGAGGTGGTTTCGCAATACGAGACGACCATTGATGTCCGCAAAGTCGGCCTGGAACGGTTCCTGTACAACATGTCTCGCCAGCAACCCGTCTGGTACGGTTTGATGTCGCTGGTTATCGCGATTGCGGCAGGTTGGGGCGCTTCGACGGCTTTCCGTCTGTTGCGCGACAAGTAACGGTCAACCCCTGCCGATATAAGGCATGGTCGTGGCCATGACGGTCATGAACTGAACATTCGCCTCGGGCGGCAGGGTTGCCATATGCAGGACGGAGCGCGCCGCGTCTTCGACGGCCATGGTCGGGTCTGGCGTGTCCCCCGCCGCCTGCGCGGCCTCCACAAGACCCTGAACCATTTGCGTGCGGGCGTTCCCGATGTCGATCTGCCCGCAGGCTATTCCAAAAGGCCGTCCGTCCAAAGACAAGCTGCGGGTCAGTCCGGTAATCGCGTGTTTTGTAGCCGAATAATGCACAGAGTTCGGGCGCGGAACATGTGCGGCAATCGAGCCATTGTTGATGATCCGCCCACCTTGCGGGTTCTGATGACGCATGATCCGAAAGGCTTCGCGTGCGCACAGGAACATGCCGTTCAGGTTGACACTGACGCTTTGATACCAATCCTCAAGTGCGATTTCGTCAATAGTGCCCCCCGGAGCAAAGATACCGGCGTTGTTGAATAAGACATCCAGACGCCCGACCTCATCCGTAAACTTGCGGAACGCTGTCGTCACAGCCTCGAGGTCAGTTACATCAGCAGGCAAGGATACCGCATTGCCGTGTTTTTGCGCCAGGGCATTCAGCTTATCCGCACTGCGCGCCAACACCCCGACTGTCCATCCTTGGGCCAGGAACAGTTCAGCCGTGGCCAGACCTATACCAGAGCTTGCGCCGGTAACGATGATGGATGTCATGTCTCTTCTGCCTCCAGTGTCAGTGACGCCGCAGGAACCGCCCGCAAGTCATCCACCTGCAACGGGTACGTTGGTTTCGACAACCGGTTGCGCACAACCCAGATCAGCCGCTCTTGCGCGCGGGTGATCGCCACGTAAGCCAAACGTTTCCATAAGGGCTGGCCGGCCTCAGTCCGGCCCATTCGGGCTGCGGCATAGATATCCGGCGCAAAGACCTGAACCGTATCCCATTGCGATCCTTGCGCCTTGTGAATCGTCACCGCCGCACCGTGCAGAAACGTCGCGCCCATACGCGCAGCAAAAGGAATGAACGGTTCTTCCTCATCTGGCTTCTCGATCTGAACAATCGACGCCGCGCTGACCTGAGGGTCTTCAGCCCCCATAACATGCAACCGCGAGAATCCCGGCTTTCGCCCCGGCCCCAGATACACGACCTGAGCCCCCTTGATCAGTCCGCGCGCCTCAAGATCCAGACGTTTCTTGCGATGTTTCAACGGCAATTCGAGCCCGTCACAAATCAGCGGCTCTCCCTCCAACAGCTCCGTCTCTGGTGCGCCATGGACGTTCCTGAACGCCTGAATCAGACGAATGCGCGTGGCGTTGCGCCAGACCAGAACCGGGCTGCGCGCCATCAGGTCGACCTCGACCCGCTGCCCCCAGACCACCCGGTCGTCGCGGCGGGCTATCTCTTCGACCAAACGTTCGAAATCTTCAAACCCCATCGCCGGATCAGCCAAAGCATGGGCCAGATCGAGGATTGGATTGTCCGCATCCTGCCTGTGAACCCGTTCAAGGGTCAGCTTCCGGGGTTTGGGCAATGCCTCAAACACCATGCTGCCTGATTGATTTACCGGTGCCAGCTGTGCCGGGTCACCAAACAACAGAAGAGTTGCGAAAATCTCTTTCAGATCCTCGAACTGACGGTCGTCCAGCATCGACGCTTCATCGACAAATCCGATGTCCAAAGGTTCTTCGCGGCGTTTCCACCCCGTGATGAAATCCGATCCCCGCAAACCGGCCGCGGCCAGTGCTCCCGGGATGGATTTGTTGTTTTCGTAAAACGCCGCGGCCCGATCCAGGGCTTCATCTGTCAGCCCTTCGATCTCGGGGCGTTCATCGTTGCCCGCCAGCCATTCGGCAATGCGCTCGTATTCCGGGTCATAAACCGGCGTATAGAGAATGCGGTGAATTGTAGTGGCAGGCACGCCACGCAGTCGCAGAACGCTTGCAGCCTTGTTTGTGGGGGCCAGAATGGCAAGGCTGCGCTTGTCCCTGGACTTGCGACTTTCATAGTCACCGGACACGATCTGCACCCCGGTCTCTGCCAGCGCTTTGTACAGTTCAGCCAACAGCAGGGTTTTACCTGAACCGGCCTTACCGATTACGGCCATTACGCCGGATTTCCCTGCCCCCGGCAGCTTGAGTAGGGCGTCATCTTCCAGATCGACACCCGCTGATCTCAGCATCTCGGCGATGCTGTCAAATGCGGCGGCCTGGTCATCCGAGAAGGTTACATTTTGCAAAGACATGGCGCGACCCTACAGGGCCGCGCCGACCATCACCAGATGTGGAATGGCGTTTTCAACTGCTTACGCGGACAAGGCAAACCGGTGCTGTTTTTTGGGCCCAAACGCTGTGTTGAACCACAGGCGCGAAAGCTCGCGCGGGATACCAGCGCGTTCCGCCACGCGATTGCAGTCATCCGCCGAATAGGGCCACAACCCGATCGAGACCTGATCCCGTCCTCTGCCCTGGGTGCCCAGAACCTCGGGGGACGAGCCAATCAGACGACAGATACGGATCATACGCGCATCAAAGACACCGGCGATATGGGTCAGGCCAAAACCTTCCATCATTTCGCCGCCGCTCAGCATAATGGCTCCGGCCGTATGTGGACCTGCGTTGCGTGACAGGCAGAACCGGGTCACTTCCCAGATCAGCGGGCTGTAAATGGGTTTGCCACCGTTAAGATGACCGAATATCTCGTTGATCATCACCCGGCCCGTTGTGGGCAGAACCCCCATTGACCCGCCATGACTGCCGTCCGGCTCTTCCCAAATGACATAGAGCGGGTTGAGCGCATCATGCTCATCCCGCTCTTCCCCCTGTTCATTGACATCCCACCCCAGCCGGGTTTTGAACTGATCCGCACGATCCTTGAACATCCCTTCCGCCAGAGTTGGAAATCTGTACAACTGATCGGCATATAAATAACGCAACATGACTTGTTCCCCTTGTCGTCCTGTGCAGGAACGAAGGGGGTACAGAGTCGTGGTTAATATTGCGTGTGGAAGGCGCACTCGCCTTAAACGACTATTAATCCTCGGCTGAGCGCAGTTGCGATGGCATGGGTGGTGTTATGGGCACCCAATTTGGACCGGGCGCTTTCGATATAGACACGCAGCGTATGCTCTGAAATCGACAGAGAATGCGCCACTTGTGCCCGGCTGTAGCCCAAAGCCAAAAGGGTGATCGCGTCAATTTCCCGTGGTGACAGATTGCGTGCGGAATCCGGTTGCCTGTCTTTTTCGAATTCAAGCGCTTTGCGATTGATGTAATGCGCAACCAGAATTAACTCCCGCCCGTACGTTGAAATAAAGCGTTGCCAGGTCTGATCATCGCAACTGTGGTTTACAGTGAACAGGGCAAACTGCCCGTTCGGGCCCCTGATCGGAATGGAATAGCCCTGATTGCCAACACCGTGGCTTCTGGCATCTTCGAGAAAGGATTTTGCGATCCTGCTCGACCAGTCCAGAGATTTCCAGTCGACCGGATGAAATCTTTGGAAGCATCCAAGAATAACCGGGTCAATACGATGGTAATTCTTGTTTCGGTAGCGCTCGTCCCAGGCATCTGAATAGGTGGTGTAGCCGTATTGATCGCCAGCGCCATCGACCCAGTGATAGGTCAAATGTTCGACCTGCAGAATACCCCGCAATCGCTCTGCAACATTGCTGAGTTCTTCAAGCGTGTTGGTGTTTTCCAAATCCTGAAGGATCTGACCCAATTCGACTTCTGTTCCCATCCGCGGGCGCTTGTGCCTCGTTCTTCAGGGACGCAATCTCGGCCGCTGCGATCAATCTTGTGTCATCAAGCTGCTCGGCAAGCGCGCTCAACCCGTTCGCAACGGCGAAAGCATTGAGGTCCGACAGTACGTCCAATATCCACTCATTCTGCGCCATTAGGGTCTCTCTGAAACAGTTAACGAAGCGTTAACACAACCATAGCATGTATGATCTTTTTCGACCTATTCACCGGTTTCTACTCCCCAAAAATAGCGGGGGAGGAAAATGTAAGTGTTTGAAAGTTCGAAAGGCTTTGTCGAAACGTAATACACCCGCGAACCGGACAGGCGATTCGCGGGTGTTTTTTGTCTACGACCCAAAGGGTGATCAGCCTGCGTCGAGAACCTCTTCCAAGGTCCGCAGGCCAGTGCGGGGCGCTTGAACAAGGACAGACATATTGCCCGGCTTGTGTTCGTTCCGCAGCATCTTCATGTGGGCCTCGGGCAGATCGTTCCAGGTGAACACTTCGGACATGCAGGGGTCCAGACGACGCTCGACCATCAGCTTGTTTGCGGCAGCCGCCTGTTTCAGGTGGGCAAAGTGCGAACCTTGCAGGCGCTTTTGGTGCATCCACATGTAGCGCACGTCAAAGGTGCAGTTGAAGCCGGTGGTCCCGGCGCAGATCACAACCATGCCACCTTTTTTGACAACAAACGTCGAAACAGGGAACGTGCTTTCACCGGGGTGTTCAAACACCATATCCACGTTGTTGCCTTTGCCGGTAATGTCCCAGATCGCCTTGCCAAACTTGCGGGCTTCTCTGAACCATTCGGCATATTCCGGGGTGTTTACCGTGGGCAATTGACCCCAGCAGTTAAAGTCCTTTCGGTTCAGTACACCCTTGGCGCCCAGCCCCATGACGAAGTCACGCTTGCTTTCGTCCGAGATCACGCCAATTGCATTTGCACCGGCCGTATTGATCAGTTGGATCGCATATGAACCCAGACCGCCCGACGCACCCCAAACCAGAACGTTCTGACCCGGCTTCAGATCGTGAGGTTCATGACCAAATAGCATCCGGTATGCGGTGGCCAGCGTCAGCGTGTAGCACGCCGCTTCTTCCCAAGTCAGATGCTTGGGGCGCGGCATCAGCTGTTGTGCCTGAACGCGGGTAAACTGGCTGAACGATCCGTCCGGCGTCTCGTACCCCCAAATCCGCTGGCTGGGAGAGTACATCGGATCGCCACCGTTGCATTCCTCGTCATCGCCATCGTCTTGGTTGCAGTGAATGACCACCTCATCCCCCACTTTCCAGCGCTTCACCTTGTCGCCAACGGCCCAGACAATGCCCGACGCGTCTGAACCGGCGATGTGATAGGGGGCTTTGTGGC
Source organism: Ruegeria sp. CDSA021 (assembly GCF_059612325.1). NCBI lineage: Bacteria > Pseudomonadati > Pseudomonadota > Alphaproteobacteria > Rhodobacterales > Roseobacteraceae > Ruegeria > Ruegeria sp. CDSA021. The sequence goes on along the minus strand of NZ_JBXWQJ010000005.1, from coordinate 140,011 downwards.
CATCAAACGGGCTGATCGGCTGTCCCAGGGCGGCCCAGACACCATTATAGTTGACGCCGGCCGCCATCACCAGAACCAGCACCTCGTTACTGTCCAGTTCGGGTACGTCGACCACTTCTTGCTGCATTGCAGTGTTCGGCTCGCCATGGCGTTCCTTACGGATAGCCCAAGCATACATCTGCTTGGGGACAAATCCCATCGGAGGGATCTCACCCATTTCATAGAGGTCCTTTTCGGGTGCCTCGTACGACGCGATACCGCTTTCGGTGTCCAAAGCCATGCTGGCCTCCTATTCTCAATATCATTGCCGCAACGCAGAATCGCGCGCTTCACAAACTGAGATATTGGTCGATGGGTAATAATGCAACTGTTTTTGGCCAACATTTGTAATTTTATGACCCTGCAAATGCAGAAAGTTATTTCGCAGCCGCAGTATTTCCAGATTTCTCATGGATGGGAACCGAGGCTGCATAATAGTCCAACAGATCCTCACGTTGACCTGAAAAGGCCAGATTGCCCCTTTCCCGGCTTAAGATCCTGCGCTCGACCAACTGATTCAGGGCATTATCGACCGCCGCTTCGTCTCCGTCTGATGCATGACCACCTTCAGCCAACATGGACAGTATTTGGGATCGTACGGCTTCTTCAGGTAAAGACCCGTTTTCCTGCAACAACCGGCACGCTGCCGGTGCCGGAACTGGCGGGATGGCCTGACCAATGCGTTGCATCAATTCTCGGGCGAGGTCAGTCATGACATCGTCATCGCTGACAGCGCGAAATTCCTTGAGTGAAATCGGAACCCCATATCGCACCGAGGCGACGCCAAATCGCTTGTACCGCCCAATCAGACGTCGCCAGAGCTGCTTGAGAACCCAGCGCGAGATTACCCCGATCCGAGCACGGAACCGGCGCTCAGAGCCCAAGGCGGCGCGAGTCAGGATCGTATCTTCAAGCACCCGATCGTAGTTCAGCGCCACAGGAACAAAAACGACATCGCGCCCGTCGATCGAAGTTCCATCCATAATGTATTTCAGCAAACCAAGCTTGGGACGACCCAACGCGCCGGTCAGGCTTAAACCGCCTTCCGGGAACATGGCTTGCGTCACACCAGCTTCGGTCGCGTGGCGCACATAACAGGACAGAACCTGCCGGTAGAGCTCGCTGCCCGATTTGCGCCGAATGAAGTACGCCCCCATCGCACGGATCAAACGGCTAAGCGGCCAAACGCGCGCCCATTCTCCGACGGCATAAGACAAGGCCGACTGCTGTGCTGCCAGATAGGTGACAAGCACATAGTCCATATTGCTGCGATGGTTCATCACAAATACCACGGTCGCATCAGGGTCGATGTTTTTTATCGCAGCCTCGTCTTTATAACTGAGTCGGACCTCGTAAAACGTATTGCTCAGCAGGCGAGCCAGACGGATAGCAAAGCTGAAATATGCAAAGGCTGAAAACGACGGAACAATTTCGCGCGCATAGCGGCGCGCCTTTTCAGAGGCCACCGCTTCGGGAACGCCTTCGTCCCGCGCGTGTTGCTGAACGGCCTGGCCGACCTGTGGATCGTAAATCAACCGCTGGATCATGTCGTGTCGCCGCGCCAACTTGAACGGCTGAATGGGACGTTGAAGCCTTTGATTGAGGCGTGAAACGGCCCGTTCCAGCCTACGGCGAAAAAACCAGCGCACCGAAGGGAACAGGAAATGCGAAGCAAAAGTGACCATGGCAAAGACCACGATCAGCAGGAAAAGCCAAAGCGGAAGTTCCACGGTTTGCGTCATGGCCGCACATTGCCATCAATCGCAACCGCTCACAATCTGAACAATCATACGATGCCGCAACGCAGCGAATTGACATGTCCCGAAAATTGCGATTTAGAGCTTCAAGACGTAATTTTATTGCCCACCGAAACACGAGGCCCGCTATGACGCAGACGCAGAAAGATCGCCCCTGGCTCATCCGAACCTATGCCGGTCATTCCACGGCCAAAGCCTCGAACGCGCTTTATCGGGGGAATCTGGCGAAAGGGCAAACCGGCTTGTCCGTGGCCTTCGATCTGCCGACGCAAACAGGTTATGACAGCGACCACACATTGGCACGCGGTGAAGTCGGCAAGGTGGGTGTACCGGTTTGCCATCTGGGCGACATGCGGGTTCTGTTCGACCAGATTCCGCTGGAGCAGATGAACACCTCGATGACCATCAACGCCACTGCCCCATGGCTTTTGGCGCTTTATATCGCCGTCGCGGAAGAGCAAGGCGCAGATGTGTCGCAACTGCAGGGCACGGTGCAAAATGATCTGATCAAAGAATACCTGAGCCGCGGCACCTATGTTTGCCCGCCCAAACCTTCGCTGAAGATGATCGCGGACGTGGCCGAGTATTGCTATACCAACGTTCCCAAGTGGAACCCAATGAATGTGTGCTCGTACCACCTGCAAGAAGCGGGCGCGACACCAGAACAGGAACTGGCATACGCGTTGGCCACCGCCATCGCTGTGTTGGACGAATTGCGCCCGCGCGTTCCGGCAGAGGATTTCCCAGCCCTGTGCGGCCGGATTTCGTTTTTCGTAAACGCAGGCATCCGCTTTGTCACCGAAATGTGCAAGATGCGCGCCTTTGTCGACCTTTGGGATGAGATTCTGCAACAACGCTATGGTATCGAGAATCCGAAATTCCGTCGATTCCGCTATGGTGTACAGGTGAACTCGTTGGGTCTGACCGAACAGCAGCCTGAAAACAACGTCTATCGCATCCTGATCGAGATGCTGGCCGTGACGCTATCAAAAAACGCGCGCGCGCGCGCGGTGCAGTTGCCCGCGTGGAACGAGGCGCTTGGCCTGCCGCGCCCGTGGGATCAACAATGGTCGATGCGGATGCAGCAAATTCTGGCCTATGAGACTGACCTGCTGGAATTCGATGATCTGTTCGACGGCAACCCTGCAGTCGATGCCAAAGTCGAAGACCTTAAAACAGGCGCGCGTGCCGAGCTGGCGAACCTAGACTCGATGGGCGGCGCTGTGGCCTCGATCGGGTATATGAAATCTCGCTTGGTGGAGTCCAACGCAGAACGGCTGAACCGTATCGAACGCAATGAAACCGTCGTTGTTGGCGTTAACAAATGGATCGAAGGTGAGCCATCCCCCTTGCAGACCGAAGATGGCGGCATCATGGTTGTCGATCCAGCCGTGGAACAGGAACAGATCGACCGCCTGAACGTCTGGCGTGCCGATCGGGACGACTCGGCTGTTGCAGCAGCTCTGGCTGCGCTGCGTGAAGCCGCACAGGCCGGGGCCAACGTGATGGAGCCGTCCATTGCGGCCGCCAAAGCGGGCGCCACCACAGGCGAATGGGCGGAAGAGATGCGCAAGGTCTATGGCACCTATCGCGGCCCTACTGGCGTTTCGGGCTCGGTTTCAAACAAGACCGAAGGGCTGGACGATCTGCGTGCCGCTGTCGACGCGGTCAGTGACACATTGGGCCGCCGCCTGAAATTCCTTGTCGGTAAGCCGGGGCTGGACGGCCATTCCAACGGCGCCGAACAGATTGCCTTCCGCGCCCGCGATTGCGGTATGGATATCAGCTATGAGGGTATCCGCCTGACCCCAGAGGAAATCGTGGACGCAGCACGCGAAGACGATGCGCATGTGATTGGCTTGTCTATACTGTCCGGCAGCCACCTGCCGCTGGTCGAAGAGGTTTTGGCGCGCCTGCAAAAAGCAGGGCTGTCCCATATACCAGTTGTTGTTGGCGGAATTATTCCCGATGAAGATGCCGAAAAATTGAAAGCCATGGGTGTGGCCAAGGTTTATACTCCGAAAAATTTCGAATTGAACGCAATCATGGGCGATATCGTCGTTTTGGCAGACCCGAAAACACTTGCTGCTGAATAATTGAAGCGCCTGCGTCTTATTCCCGTTTCTATCCATTAGGGATTGGGGATGGAATAAACCGGCATTTGGAATTACGGTGCGCGCCGATACGCACCGTAATTAAGTTTGCTCGGAGAAGAATAATGGGGATCAATCTGGAAGAGATGTCACGAAAAGAGCTGTTGGCTTTACGTAACGACATCGACAAAGCGCTTGTTAGCGCCGAAAAACGCGATCGTCAGGACGCGCTGAAGGCGGCCGAAAAAGCCGTCGCAGAGTTTGGTTTTTCGCTGTCTGAGTTGTCCACCGACGCACCACGCAGTGGAAAAGCGCCGAAAACCAAAGCCAAATATCGCAACCCGTCGAACCCGGACCAGACGTGGTCAGGCCGTGGCCGTAAACCTCAATGGGTGCATGATGCCCTAAAGGCGGGTGCCGATATTTCTAAACTGGAAATTTGATCTAGGTAACTTGAGCAAATGACCATTCACATTGGCGCCGAACAAGGCGAAATCGCGGAAACCGTTCTATTGCCCGGAGATCCTTATCGGGCAAAATGGGCCGCTGAAACGTTTTTGACCGATGTAAAACAGGTCAATGACGTTCGAGGAATGCTTGGCTTTACCGGAAATTGGAAAGGAAACCCTGTTACAATTCAGGGCAGTGGCATGGGAATGCCTTCTCTTTCCATTTACGTGAACGAGCTGATCCGCGATTACGGTGCAAAAACCCTGATCCGTATCGGTTCATGTGGTGGAATGCAGGACAGTGTCAAACTGCGCGAGGTCATTCTGGCGATGACTTCTACCACGCTGAACACACCGTCCAGCGGCATCATGAAAGAGCTGAACTTTGCCCCCTGCGCTGACTGGGACTTGTTGCAGGCTGCGGCAGTGGCAGCAGCGGCAAAGGGAACACCGACCCATATTGGTGGAATCTACTCATCCGACGTCTTTTATGACGAGCGGCCGGATCTGAACGAACAGATGGTGCGTCACGGCATTCTGGGCGTCGAGATGGAAGCCGCGGAACTGTATATACTGGCGGCACGCCACAAATGCAGGGCTTTGGCCGTACTCACGGTTTCCGATCACCTTCTGACAGGAGAAGCTCTGCCTTCGTCCGAACGCCAGAGCAGTTTTGGTGACATGGTGGAAATTGCGCTTCAGGCGGCTTTCCCGAACAGCTGACAAAAGACAGGTACCGCTCGGTGCCTGTCAGTTTTATCGCCCGTGCGTGCGATTATACCCGTTGCGCGCCGGGCTTTCCCGCCCCTTCAAATCACCTTCGACAGGGGCGAAGGTTTCGACCAACAGCGGGAAACAGGCCGCCGTGTCCGATGAATGTTCGGACGAACAATCCCCGCCCGGGCAAGCGCTCAGATTGCCCAGCAGATCAATCTCGGCAAAGAACTCAAGAAAGTCACCGGGGCGCACGGGTGAGGCTTTCATGAAATACTGACCAGTGTCACGGGTGAACCCCGTGCACATAAAGACATTCAGAACATCGTGCACCGCAGGTTCGGCTTCGGCCAGTGGAAGATCCAGATGGTCTGCAAGCGCGCGGGTCAGATTTGAATGGCAGCAATGATGATATTGCGTGCCCGACAACAGATTGCCTGTATATGGATCGCATCGCGTACCGATCACGTCGTGAACCGACCCACCAAAAGGATCAATCCCGTACCATTCCAGCGTGTCTGCAATGATCGTGGCCATCGGACGCAGGTGGGGAAAGCTGGACCACATCCGCTCGCCTGTGGTCAGATGCGTTCCATGTAAAGCGCGGGTTTTCCCGGAATAGAACCGTTCGGACAAGTCATTTAGGTTCCACAGGTTCAAATCACCGACCTGTGGCCCTTCGACTGACGTGATACGAAAGAAGTGTCCAGCGGGCACCTCAAAACAGCGCGCATCGCGCGGAGGAATCAGGACTTCGCCAGTTTTTACCGCACGTTGGCGAACGGATCGCATCCGTGAAACATCGGGACGCGGCAAGGCATCGTTCGGATAGCAGATGACAGGGGCCACTGCGCGACGCGCTTCGGCATCTTCGGGCGGGCGGGTAGTGGTCTCAATATTGGTCATGCGACGCAGATTGACGCATAACTCTGTCGGCGAAAAGGCATGACTTTCACGCGTCACGTGCCTTCAAACATCGCAGAGGTTGGCTTTGGGCCGTGATTTGGGCACCGCAGTAGCTGCACCGCCAAACACCATGGCTTTTGTCTTGTCGCCACCGACACTCACGCGTAAGCGCAGAATGGCGCGCGCGCCAGAAAAAATAGGCGAACACTCCGGCCGCCAGAATAAGCAGAAGAACAGGCATTCCTCTGCTTTGCTGATTAACGGACGCTTTTCAAGTGCCGCAGCCCGTTATCAGGCCGCGTTTGCGTATTCGAACAGCTCGGGTTCCTTGTCGGCCTGAACCGGCTCTGGCGTGTAATAAGCCCATGCCTGTTCAAGCAGTTTCAGTGCTTCTTGGGCGTCGACTTTCTGGTTGGATGTCGCTGTGCTCATTGGAGTGATCCTGACTTAATCTCATCACTCCTCCCTGACCAAAAAATAAGGCAACACAGCCGGGGCTGCATCGCCTAATTTTGCAAGTTGGACATGCGCTTATCGCAAACCGACTTCGCGCTTAAACTGCGCGTTCGACCATCATCTTCTTGATTGCAGCAATCGCCTTGGCCGGGTTCAGACCCTTCGGGCAGGTCTTAGCGCAGTTCATGATGGTGTGACAGCGATAGAGCTTGAACGGATCTTCCAGCTCGTCCAGACGCTCACCCGTGGCTTCATCCCGGCTGTCGATGATCCAGCGATAAGCGTGCAGCAACGCGGCGGGGCCAAGATACCGATCGCCGTTCCACCAGTAGCTGGGGCACGAGGTCGAGCAGCTGGCACACATCACGCATTCATACAGACCATCCAGCTTTTTGCGGTCCTCAATCGACTGCTTCCATTCCTTCGCAGGGCGGTTGGTCTTGGTTTCCAGCCACGGCATGATCGACGCATGTTGAGCATAGAAATGGGTCAGATCAGGGATCAGGTCCTTGACCACCGGCATATGCGGCAGCGGATAGATTTTCACGTCGCCCTTGATCTCATCCATGCCATAGATACAGGCCAGCGTGTTGATCCCATCGATGTTCATCGCACAAGAGCCACAGATGCCTTCGCGGCAAGACCGGCGGAATGTCAACGTCGGATCGATCTCGTTCTTGATCTTGATCAGAGCGTCCAGAACCATCGGACCGCACGTGTCCATATCGACGAAATACGTGTCGACGCGCGGGTTTTGTCCGTCATCGGGATTCCAGCGATAGATCTGGAACTTGCGCACATTCTTGGCGCCGTCCGGCTTGGGCCAGGTCTTGCCGGTGGTAATCCGGGAATTCTTGGGCAGGGTCAGTTGAACCATGTCAATTCTCCATTCAGCACAAGGCCGCCTTTCAGCCTGTCCGGGCGTTCTGGGACGCCCCTCGATTGTAATGCCCCCAATGGGCGATGTTCACGTCAAAATCCGGCGAGAGCCAGTCCGCAACGCTTTGCGGGTCATCTTTGTCGATATCATAGCGCAGGAAACGGGGATTTCCGTCGAAATAGGCTCCGACCTCGGCGTGGTGCACATCGTACATATACGCCCAGCCTTGTTTCACCTCATCCGCTGTCAGGCCATTGGCCTTGCAGCATCGTTCCAGATAGCCACCGCCGGAATGGCTGGCCCGTGAGTTGATCCATTCCTCGCGATTACGTGTGTTCAGCAAAAAGTAGGCGTCCGGGTAAGCCGCGTGAAGTTCACGAAAGAACCGTGCACCGTCCAGCACGAAGCGCGAATTGACAAAGGCGATGTCGGTGAAAGCCCGAACCACACCGAACCCATCCAAGGGCCTACGCCCCATGGCAATATTGGTCATCATGCGATGTGCTAGGTTTTGGCCTTGCTCATCTTCCCAATGCACGGACGGGATTCCGCTGTTTTGGAACAGCTTGTGAAACGAGGTCGTCGCACAGCGGTTCAAACCGATCAGGATGATCTTGGGGTCGCTTGACCCCGATTTCAGAACTTCGACCGTCATGACAAGCACCAAGCACACGTCATCTGCAGGCTGATCGCCAACGTCAGGGTCGTGGGAATTTGGCGCTTGCACTGCATTGCGAGTTTTCCCAGCCCTTAGAACGTCCGCGCTTTGGGCGCGATCTTCTGCAGGCTGATACCGCCCTGGTCTTCGGTCGTCAGCGGATCAACGATGACCGGGCGATAGCTGAGGTCAACTGCGCCGCCCTCAACCCGGCTGACCGTATGCACCCGCCAGTTTTCATCATCACGCTCGCTGAAGTCCTCATGCGCATGGGCACCACGGGATTCCTTGCGGGCTTCAGCACCGACGATAGTGGCCAGCGCATTGGGCATCAGGTTCGTCAGTTCCAGCGTTTCCATCAGATCACTGTTCCAAACCAACGAGCGGTCGGTGACTTGCAAATCATCCATCTTGGCAGCAATCGCGGTCATCTTTTCGACGCCCTCGGCCATGGTTTTGGCGGTACGGAATACGGCTGCGTCCGCCTGCATGGTTTTCTGCATCTCCAGCCGAAGTTCTGCGGTCGGGACTGAACCACTGGCGTTGCGAACCGCATCGAACCGGTCAAAGGCTTTGTCGACCGACGCTTGGTTCAGAACCGGGTTGGCAGCTTCGGCATCCACGACTTTACCAGCCCGGATTGCAGCCGCCCGGCCAAACACCACGAGGTCGATCAGCGAGTTCGACCCCAGACGGTTTGCGCCGTGGACTGAGGCACAACCGGCTTCACCAACAGCCATCAGGCCGGGGACAACGGCCGTCGGGTCATCGGCAGTCGGGTTCAGAACCTCACCCCAATAGTTGGTCGGAATACCGCCCATGTTGTAATGCACCGTCGGCAAAACCGGGATGGGTTCCTTGGTGACGTCCACGCCTGCGAAAATCTTGGCGCTTTCCGAGATGCCGGGCAGACGCTCGGCCAAAGCCTCGGCAGGCAGGTGCGACAGGTTCAGGTGGATGTGATCCCCTTCCGCCCCGACACCGCGGCCTTCACGGATCTCCATCGTCATCGAACGCGAGACATAGTCACGCGGCGCGAGGTCCTTGTACTGGGGCGCATAACGCTCCATGAACCGCTCGCCTTCCGAGTTGGTCAGATAGCCGCCCTCGCCGCGTGCACCTTCGGTGATCAGGCAGCCCGAACCGTAGATACCAGTTGGGTGGAACTGCACAAACTCCATGTCTTGCAGCGCAAGGCCGGCACGCGCCACCATACCGCCACCGTCGCCGGTGCATGTATGGGCCGAGGTTGCGCTGAAATACGCACGACCATAACCACCGGTCGCGAGCACCACCATCTTAGCGTTGAAAACATGCATCGTGCCGTCGTCCAATTTCCAGCAGACGACGCCCTGACATTCACCATCATCGGACATGATCAGGTCAATGGCGAAATATTCGACATAGAACTCAGCATTGTTCTTGAGAGACTGACCATACAGCGTGTGCAAGATCGCGTGGCCGGTCCGGTCCGCCGCAGCGCAGGTTCTCTGCACGGCTGGGCCTTCACCGAATTCAGTGGTGTGGCCGCCGAATGGACGCTGATAGATCTTGCCTTCTTCGGTACGGCTGAACGGAACCCCATAATGTTCCAACTCGTAAACCGCCTTGGGCGCCTCGCGCGCCAGGTATTCCATCGCGTCGGTGTCGCCCAGCCAGTCCGAGCCCTTGACGGTGTCATACATGTGCCACTGCCAGGTGTCTGGACCCATGTTCGATAGCGATGCGGCGATGCCGCCCTGCGCTGCCACAGTATGAGAGCGGGTCGGGAATACCTTGGTCACACAGGCCGTGCGCAAACCTTGCTCTGCCATGCCCAAAGTCGCCCGCAGACCGGCCCCACCGGCGCCGACAACGACCACGTCATAATCATGCGTTTCGTATTCGTATGCAGCCATTTCTTTCAGCTCCGGGAATTAAAGGGCAATGCGCGCGATGGCGAAGATGCCAGCCGCTGCTGCGCCATAAGACAAACAGGTCACCAGAATGATCAGGACCTTTTCAAGCGTGCCATGAACATAGTCTTCCAGCATCACTTGCGCGCCGTCTGCGAAATGTTTGAAGCCGACCGCCAGCGTCAGCGCTGCAACAATTGCAGGGAAGGGACGTGAATAGTAATCCAGAACCACGTCAAACGGCTGACCCAGAACCGGGCCGAAAGTGAAGACAAACGCCGGCACGAGGATCAGCAAAGCCACCGAGCTGACTTTCATGGCCCAGAAATGGGCAGTACCGGATTTCGCCGAGCCCAGACCCGCTGCGCGTTTTCGATCGGTTAAGTAACGCATCTCAGTCCTCCAATCACGCGACGATAACAAGGGTCAGAAGGGTCAGGACGACCGACCCGATCACAACCGCCCAGCCAAGCTTTGTAGCGGTGGGAAGGTCCAGGCCAACCGCGTTGTCCCAGATCAGGTGCCGGACGCCTGCCAGCGTATGATACCAAAGGCCCCAAACGGACAGCGCCATTACCAGATCCCCAAGCATCGAGGTGATCACCCCATTTGCCACCGCAAACGCCTCGGGCGACGTGGCAGCGGCCAAGAACCACCAGACGATCAGCAGGCCAGCCACAAGCAGGGCGTTGCCGGTAATGCGTGTCAGGATGGATGTGACCGACGTCAACTGCGGACGGTAGATCGACAGATGCGGCGAAAGTGGGCGGTTGCCCCGATTTACATCGGCCATGGCGGCTCCTTTTCGGTTGGCTACCGAACGTTTTACTGTTTTTTGCGACACTGTCACGTGCTGCGGCTGCAAAAAACAGTAAATTCGGCGCAAATTGGCGGATATTCTCAATATGTGATCACACAAAATAATGTCGTGATCACATATGACATTCCTCTTCATCAATGTTAGCGTTTTCAAAGGCAAAAGGATGTGATCACGAATCCTTTAACATGTCATTTCAACCCTGCGGTTTGCTGCGTCACTTCGCGCAGCAGTTTTTTGCGAATTCGTTCCGGATAGTCGGCGAACCCAGCTGCGGAAACCACAAATGCCCCTTCGCCCACGATGACATTTTCAAAGAAGTATGCCGTCAGATCCGGTTCGCTTTCCTCGATAGCCAATGCGTTGACCACAACGCCTCTGTCCCGCAAGGCCGTGTGGACCTGCGTCGGCTCGACGCCTTCATTCGAGACGCCGTCACCTGACAAATCGATTAGGTGCCGGGCGCAGTTGGAAACCGGCTCGAACGAGTCGAGCGTCGTTTGGAGCGCTTCCCCAATCGCGGTTGAGAAATTCCGCCAGATGCGCGGATCAGCAGAAACCTGACCCGCAAACCGATCCAATGCAGCGAAACTGTCGATACGGGTCCAGGGAATCGTAATCCGCTGGCGCGACGATCCGGTCCATTGCACCAGCATCAGCTGCGCCTGACCACGGACCAATGCCTCGGACACGATTGGGTCACGCAGACCGGCGGCCAGGCCATCCATCTGAATGCGGTATTCATTGCTGTCAACCGAGCCGGACACATCCACCGCCAAGGCCAAAGCCAAATCGCAGGCGTGGGCTGCCGGTGCCAAAAAGAGGCTGGTCATTATCGCGCGCAGAACATGCATGGTGCAAACCTAGCACGCCCTGCTCGCTATGAGGTCACATAACCGTCAGTTCGCTTATTGCGGCATCAGCGCCCAATAATCGAGATCCAGCAGCACGTCCGGCAAATACCGCCCCTCGTCGTTTTTCAACGTAAACGGCGCGCCTCCTTTGGTCGCCACCAAGCGCAGCCGGATCGCACCCACACCTGGTACGCCGGTTTCTGCCTTGTCCAGAACCTCGGACCAAGCCTTGATGGTATCGCCTGCAAAGCAAGGGTTGGCATGTGCCCCACTGTTCAGGCCAACGATCATCTGCGCATTTGCCAGGCCATTGAACGACAAGGTGCGCGCCATCGAAATGACATGGCCCCCATAGATCAACCGGCCTTCAGGCCGGAACGTCAGGTCGAAATGCACCTTGGCAGTGTTCTGCCACAGGCGGGTGGCCAACATATGCTCGGCCTCTTCCACGGTGACACCATCGACATGGTCGATCTTCTCGCCGATTTCATAGTCCCCCCAGCGGTGCGGCTCACCAGCCAAAGCAAAATCGTAGTTCGAGAAATCAAGACCCTCGGGCACGATCAGATCCTGCGGATCAAGGGCCTTTTTCAACTCGGGAACAACTGTTTCGGGCGCTGGCGCGTCGACATTTGCTTTGCGCACCATGACCCAACGAACGTATTCGAGCACGACCTCGTCTAACTGGTTCAGACCGCGGGTGCGCACCCAAACAACACCGGTTTTTCCGTTGGAGTTCTGCTTGACACCGATCACCTCGGATACTGATCGAAGCGTATCACCTGCATAAACGGGTTTCAGCCAACGACCCTCTGCGTAACCAAGGTTGGCAACCGCATTCAGCGAAACGTCAGGCACTGTCTTGCCAAACACCAGATGAAACGCGGCCAGATCATCAATCGGGCTTTCAGGCAAACCGCAAACCCGGGCAAATTCGTCCGAGGAGTACAGCGCATGACGTGCAGGATAGAGCGCATGGTACAGGCCACGCTCTCCCTCAGTCACCGTGCGTGGCACGGCATGTTGCAACACCTGCCCGACGGAATAATCCTCAAAAAATCGGCCCGGATTTGTTTTTGCCATTACTGCTGTCCCAGTTTCATTTCGGGGGAATAGGGGGCCTCGACCTCTTTGGTCACGGCCTGCGCACAACGCATCACGTTGTTTGCAGTGTCAAAGGCATAGGACGGGTCGCCATACAGCTCCCACCCTTTGGCCAGCGCGTCAGACACTTTGTGGCAGAAGGCCGATGTGTCTTCTTCGGTCAACAAACGATAGAGTTTTGCCATCAGTCAGGTCCCTATGAGCCGAACGGAGACGGGCCGACCAGCCCATGGATATAGCCGATAACCCCCAACAGAACGATCGAACCCACAAAGAACATAGCATCCTTGCCATAAGTGCCGGGCTCAGCCGGGGTCCAGTCGGGTTCGGACTTGTTGATTACGATCACCTCGACCACGGCCCAAGCCAGAAGGCCGCCGAACAGGATGATCGAGGAGAGATCGCCGTTCACCAACAAATGCGCAAAGGCCCACAGCTTGAAACCGCCCAGCATCGGGTGGCGCAGCTTGTTCAGCACCCGGCCTTTTGCACCGGCGGGGCTCATCATGTAGATCGCGATCAGCACCAAAAGGTTGTTGACGTGGATCAGGAAGGTTGGAGGTGCCCAGACATAGATGAAATCGGTCATACGATAGCCGAAGATCATCAACAAAATGGACGCGACCAGAGCCAAAGCAACGGCGCCTTTACCCCCGCCGCCCATCGCTGCGCGGCGTTCAGGCGCCACGCGTTTGAACAGATGTGCCGCCCACCACAGCGCCACACCAAGAATGAGAAGAACAAAGCCCATGATGGCTTACCCCGCTTGCAAAGCTGAAATCGCTTCTGCTTTTGCCAGCATTTCACGGGCGGTTGCAACGTGCAGGTTCTCAACAATTTTGCCATCGACGACAGCGACACCCTGCCCTTGCGCTTCGACTTCTTCAAACGCAACGATCTGTCGGCGCGCCAGATCGATCTCGGCCTCGGATGGCGCGTAGGCGGCATTTGTGATCTCAACCTGCGCGGGATGGATCAGGGTCTTGCCATCAAAACCCATGTCGCGACCTTGCGCACATTCAGCGGCCAGACCTTCGCCATCCTTGAACGCGTTATATACGCCATCGACGATGATCAACCCTTCGGCCTTGGCCGCCAGCAAGCACAGACCCAGCGAGGTCATCAGCGGCAGACGGTCGGAACGGAAACGGGTTTGCAGTTCTTTCGCAAGGTCGTTTGTGCCCATCACAAACCCGGCCATCAGGGGATGAGTGGCGATCTCTGCCGCGTTGAGCATTCCGCGCGGCGTTTCCATCATGGCCCAGATCGGCAGATCTCCGGTAATCGCTGCCAATGCATCCACGTCGGCCGCCGAGCTCACTTTGGGCAGAAGGACAACGTCGGCATCCATATCGCGCACCGCCTCGGCATCGGCACGGCCCCATTCGGTGTCCAGCCCGTTGATCCGGACGATCTTGACCCGCGCCCCGTAACCTCCGGCAGCCAGAGCCGCCTTGAGCGTTTCGCGTGCATTGTCCTTCTCTTCCGCTGCGACTGCATCCTCCAGATCGAAGATGATCGCATCCACAGGCAAAGTGCGGGCTTTGTCCAAGGCCCGGTCTTTCGAACCCGGGATATAGAGAACCGAACGGTAGGGGCGCTGACGAGGATCCATGGACCACTCCCTTTGAAATAAAGTTGCGCGAAATGGGGCATTTTTTGTCGGAAAGTTCAAGGAGAAAAACGCCGCAGCGCAGCGAAAGCGACGCAACGTGCTTTGCCTTAACTGAAATTCGTCGCCTCCGCCCCACCCTGACCAGAACGTGGAATCGAAAAGGGTACGGGATGGAAAAGACACTGCTTAAGATGACGATGGGTCTTGGGATCATGGTTCTGGCAGCACAACAGGTTCAGGCTCAGGGTCAGAATTGCGGACCGCGAGAGGACGTGTTGACGCGGTTGCATGAAGCCTTTGGCGAAACACGCCGGGGCCTTGGGCTAGCCCGACAAGGCGCTGTGATGGAGCTTTTTGCCTCGGGCGAAAGCGGCAGTTGGACCATCACCGTGACTTTGCCCATCGGGATCACCTGCCTGGTGGCTTCTGGTCAGGCGTATGATGACGTGGCAGATGCCCTGCCCCCAAATGCCTGATCACGTGAGCGCGTCCCAGATCAGCTTGCTGCCCGTCAACGTCAGCAACACATAGGCAATTCCAAAGAAAAGGCGCTCGGACATCATGAAATGCGCCCGAACGCCAAGCCATGCCCCAAGGATGGCAAAGGGTGTCAGCAACAAATCCGCCAATGCTGTATGCCAAGTGAACATGCCCAAAAACGCGTAGGGTATAAATTTCGCGACATTGATGACCCAGAAGACCAGCACGGTGCTGGCTTGAAACTCGGTCTTCGACAGCCGTTGCGACAACAGATATACTGCGGCGGGCGGTCCTCCGGCGTGGCTGACAAAACTGGTGAAACCAGCGACCAACCCGGCAAACAGCCCAGCCGAAGGTGGCAGGCGATTGACGAATCCACGTACCCAACCTCTGGTCTGCGCAATGTGCCAGATAACAAACCCGACCGAAATGCCCCCGATCAGCAATCGCAGCAGATCGTCATCCGTTGCCCGAAAAAGCCATGCGCCCAGCGCGACACCCGGCAAGGCACCCAAAATCAGCAGGCGTGAATCCGGCCAGTTCCACCGTTTCCAATAAGGGCCCAAAGTCGACATGTCGATCACCATCAGGATCGGCAGCATCAGCGCCAAAGCCTGTCCGGGCTCCAATATCAATGCCAGAATCGACGAGGATGCAAAGGCCACACCAGAGCCGAACCCACCCTTCGAAATACCGGCAAAGATCACCGCAGGGATCGCCACAGCAAAAAACATCAGGTTCAATTCGAACATGCGCCGATCCCGGTTTTGGCTTGTCTCAAAGGCCGTTTAGCGCAATCACACCTGGGCATGCAAACGGTATGCGGTTGTATGCCACGCAGCAGGAGTCTTGCTTATTGCCGTTATAGCGACTAGCACAACCGCGATTTCAAAACCGACCGGAGATATTCCAAATGGCCAGACCCAAGATTGCGCTGATCGGCGCGGGGAACATCGGCGGCACGCTTGCGCATCTTGCAGCTGTCAAAGAACTGGGTGACGTAGTCCTGTTTGACATCGCTGACGGCTTGCCGCAGGGCAAGGCGCTCGACATCGCCGAGTCCGGCCCGTCCGAAGGCTTTGACGCGTCAATGAAAGGCACCAGCGACTATGCCGATATCGCCGGTGCGGATGTGTGCATCGTGACCGCAGGCGTGGCCCGCAAGCCGGGTATGAGCCGCGATGACCTGCTGGGTATCAACCTGAAAGTCATGAAGTCTGTCGGCGAAGGCATTGCCGCACATGCGCCCGATGCGTTCGTGATCTGCATTACCAACCCGCTGGACGCCATGGTCTGGGCGCTGCGCGAATTCTCTGGCCTGCCGCATAACAAAGTCTGCGGCATGGCTGGCGTGTTGGACTCGGCACGGTTTGCACACTTCCTATCGGAAGAGTTCAACGTCTCGATGCGTGACGTCACCGCTTTTGTGCTGGGTGGCCACGGCGACACCATGGTGCCGTCAGTACGTTACTCGACCGTAGCCGGTATCCCGCTGCCCGATCTGGTCGAGATGGGCTGGACCACGCAGGAAAATCTGGACGCCATCGTTCAGCGCACCCGTGATGGTGGTGCCGAAATTGTTGGCCTGCTGAAAACCGGCTCGGCTTATTACGCGCCCGCCACCTCGGCGATTGAAATGGCCGAAGCCTTTCTGAAAGACCAAAAGCGGGTTCTGCCTTGCGCGGCGTACTGCAACGGTGAACTGGGTGTAGACGGCCTGTACGTTGGTGTCCCGACTGTAATCGGTGCCGGTGGCGTGGAACGTATCGTCGACATCAAACTGAACGAAGACGAACAAGCCGGTTTCGACAACTCGGTCAACGCCGTGAAGGGCCTGATCGACGCGTGCAAAGGCATCGACAACTCGCTGGCGTAAGTCAAACCATAAACTCACAGATAAGGCCGGCCCATTTTTTTGGGCCGGTTTTCTTTTGATCCAGGCTAATCCGGGTCGCCAATGTTGGCGCAAACGTCGCAAATCCTTTTTTTGAATGTGATTTCCAGTACCTGCACAAGTTTTTCGAATCAACGAGTAAAGCGGCAAATTTTGTGATCACACCCCAAAAACCCGTGATCACAAATAGCAAAAATCTTCGCTAAAAACCTCATGCACGTCAAAAAACCCTTTAAATTTGACCGCTAGACACCCCTATAACGGTTAAACGCAGTCAGACGGGACAATTTCGATGAACATTCACGAATATCAGGCCAAGGCTCTTCTACGCAGCTATGGCGCCCCGGTCTCCGATGGTCGCGCCGTGCTGCGCGCCGAGGAAGCCAAAACCGCAGCCGGTGAACTGGACGGCCCCCTTTGGGTGGTCAAGGCTCAGATCCACGCAGGCGGACGCGGCAAGGGTTCCTTTAAAGAGGCCGATGCAGGTGAAAAAGGCGGTGTCCGTCTGACCAAGTCGGTTGAAGAAGCGGCCGAAGAAGCCAAGAAAATGCTGGGCCGTACGCTGGTCACACATCAGACCGGCCCCGCAGGCAAGCAGGTCAACCGCATCTATATCGAAGCCGGCTCCGGCATCGAGCGCGAGCTGTATCTCGCCCTGCTGGTAGATCGCCAGACCAGCCGCATCTCGTTCGTCTGTTCGACCGAAGGCGGCATGGACATTGAAGAAGTGGCCGCAGCCACGCCCGAGAAAATCCTGTCCTTCTCGGTCGATCCGGCCACCGGCTATCAGCCCTACCATGGCCGCCGCATCGCCTTCTCGCTGGGTCTGCAAGGCGCGCAGGTCAAACAGTGCGTCAAGCTCATGGGTCAGCTGTACCAAGCCTTCGTCGAGAAGGATATGGAGATGCTGGAGATCAACCCGCTGATCGTCTCTGACAGTGGCGACCTGAAAGTGCTGGACGCCAAGGTCGGCTTTGACGGCAACGCGGTCTACCGCCACCCGGATATCGCCGAGCTGCGTGACACGACCGAGGAAGACCCCAAGGAACTGGAAGCCTCCAAGTACGACCTGAACTACATCGCGCTGGATGGTGAGATCGGCTGTATGGTCAACGGTGCCGGTCTGGCGATGGCGACGATGGACATCATCAAGCTCTATGGGGCCGAGCCTGCCAACTTCCTCGACGTGGGTGGTGGTGCGACCAAAGAGAAAGTGACCGAGGCGTTCAAGATCATCACCTCGGACCCGCAGGTCAAAGGCATTTTGGTCAACATCTTCGGCGGCATCATGCGCTGTGATGTGATTGCCGAGGGCGTTGTCGCTGCGGTGAAAGAGGTCGGCCTGCAGGTTCCGCTGGTCGTGCGCCTGGAAGGCACCAATGTCGAGAAAGGCAAAGAGATCATCAACACCTCTGGCCTGGACGTGATCGCGGCGGACAACCTGAAAGACGGTGCCGAGAAGATCGTGAAGGCGGTTAAGGGTTAAACCACAATGGGAGTGGGAGAAGCCATCGCGCTACTAGCTTTCGCTGCATTGGTCATTGTGGTCTTTGTAGCGAAGGAAAACCGACTGGCTGATCCAAATCGATCTGACACAATATGCGTTTCCCAAATTCGAGAAGTTTGCACTTTGAGGGATGGCACTGTCTCCGCAGCGCTAATCAGACAATCCGGCAACTTGTACAGAGATTTGGGACTATTCGATCACTGGAAAGACGCAATGGCTGAAATCGAAAAGTCCATGAACCGCGCCAAGATCGAATCAGTGTTTGTTCAATCGAATGGCGCAGAGCGTTTTGAAGTCATTCGCTTACACCACTCTCATCGCGGCAAAGCCGAAGGAAAAAAACTTGGAGGGGCGATTATCGCCTCGGAGGCTTAACACTCGCGCTCACAGCGCGGCAAATTCAGGAGACTCCTAAAATGGCAGTCCTCATCGACGAAAATACCAAAGTGATCTGTCAGGGCTTTACCGGCTCGCAGGGCACATTCCACAGCGAACAAGCCATCGCCTATGGCACCAAGATGGTCGGCGGTGTGACCCCCGGCAAAGGCGGGATGACCCATCTCGACCTGCCCGTGTTCAACTCGGTCCACGAGGCCAAGCATGTGACCGAAGCGAACGCGTCGGTGATCTATGTGCCACCGCCCTTTGCAGCGGACTCGATTCTCGAAGCGATCGATGCCGAGATGGAGGTGATCGTCTGCATCACCGAAGGCATCCCGGTTCTGGACATGATGAAGGTGAAGCGCGCACTGGAAGGCTCAAGCTCGCGCCTGATCGGCCCCAACTGCCCCGGTGTCATTACCCCCGACGCCTGCAAGATCGGCATTATGCCCGGCCACATCCACAAGCGTGGCTCGGTCGGTGTTGTGTCGCGTTCGGGCACCCTGACCTATGAGGCGGTCAAGCAGACCACCGACGTGGGTCTGGGCCAGTCCACCTGCGTGGGCATCGGCGGCGACCCGATCAAAGGCACCGAGCATATCGACGTGCTGGAATGGTTCCTGGCCGATGACGAGACCCACTCGATCATCATGATCGGTGAGATCGGTGGGTCAGCCGAGGAAGAAGCCGCACAGTTCCTGGCGGATGAGGCCAAGAAAGGCCGCAAGAAGCCGACCGCTGGTTTCATCGCAGGCCGCACAGCCCCTCCGGGCCGCCGCATGGGCCACGCGGGCGCTATTGTCGCCGGTGGCAAAGGCGGTGCCGAGGACAAGATCGAAGCCATGCGCTCGGCCGGTATCGTCGTGGCCGAAAGCCCGGCGCAGCTGGGTGAGGCTGTGCTGGAAGCGATTGGGTAAACTGTGACTGTCCCTTGCACATATGTGCTGAGGGCAGCGCCCGTCCGCGGGTGGGTGCGAAGCGCCCGCCCATGGGAGCGGTCGGGCGCTGCCTGGCAGTGTCGCTGGGCAGGATGGCCTTGATGGGACCTAAACAAGCCATATCGTTTGGTTTTCTAAAAGCGCTCGTCTTCTCGGGCAGGGCTCCCCGCGCCGAGTTTTGGTGGTTCGCGCCAGTGGCCGCTATGCTGCCTGCAGCTGTAGCAATGAGCCTTGAATGGAGCGTTTCCTTGAGCTGGGGAATTGGGCAGTTGCTTTTGGTGATGGCGGCCTCTCTCCCTTTGCTCTCTGCTATGAGCCGACGGCTACAGGATGCTGGCGAGGAGTGTCACCAGGCCGTGTATCCTTTCCTATTGATTATCCTCGTCTGGCTCGGATATCAGGTCTTCTTGGGGTTTAGTTTGCTGATAGGTGGGCCGATTTTGTGGCTGATCTTAGCATTCCTGACCCTAGGGTCAGTTTTTCTGGCGGCACTCGTAGCGAGTGTGATGGTAACAGCAAACATCGTAGGAATGATGCTTGTTGCGTCTGAGCCCAAGATTAATCGATTTGGCGTGCCATGTGGAGATGTGCCCGCATGACCTTCTCTGACGCCATCCGCACCTGTTTCTCCAAGTTCTTCACCTTCTCGGGCCGTGCCTCGCGCCCCGAATACTGGTTCTTTTTTCTTTTCATCGTGATCTGGAGCTTCATCGCAGGGATCATCGACTGGCAGTTCTTCACTCAGGTCGCGATCACAGAAAGCGACGAGGTCAAATCCATCACCGCTACGTCCCGCCAACCGGTGCAGAGCATCGTCGGTCTGATCATGTTCTTCCCGCATCTGGCCGTTGCGTGGCGACGGATGCACGACACCGGACGCAGCGGACTGTACGCCTTGTTGCCGATCCTGCTGATCCTTGGGGCCTTTGCGGTTCTGATCTTTGGCATCGGCCTTGCCAGCCAGTTCCATGGCGGGACGCTCGACATATTGTTTACCCGCGCAACATTGCTGATCGTCATCCCGACACTTATCGTTCTGTTTGTGTCGCCCCTTCTGGTTCTGTGGTGGCTGACCCGCCCCAGCCAACCAGGTGCCAATCAATACGGTCCCAACCCAACAGAGGTAGCCCAATGACCGAACACTCGCCCAACTCTGCTTTTCATGCCTCCAGCTTCATGCAGGGGCATAATGCCGAATATCTGGAGCAACTTTATGCCCAATACACCAAGAACCCCGGTGCAGTAGACGCTGCCTGGGTCGAGTTCTTCAAGGCTATGGGCGACGCCGCACCGGATGTGCAACGCGAAGCCGAGGGGCCGTCCTGGGCGCGCACCGACTGGCCCCCGGTGCCTGCCGACGATCTGACCGGTGCCCTGACCGGGGAATGGGCCGAGATTGATGCCAAAGCGGCGGGCAAGAAGATCAAGGATAAGGCCGCCAACAAAGGTGTCGAGGTCAGCGATGACCAGATCAAGCGCGCGGTACTGGACAGTCTGCGGGCGCTGATGCTGATCCGGGCCTATCGTATTCGGGGGCATCTGGCCGCTGATCTGGACCCGCTTGGCATGCGCGCGGCAACTAATCACCCTGAGCTCGACCCCAAGACTTATGGCTTCACCGACACCGACATGGATCGCCCGATCTTTATCGACAACGTCTTGGGACTTCAGGTCGCCTCGATGCGGCAGATCGTCGAGATCGTGAAGCGGACGTATTGTGGCACCTTCGCGCTGCAATACATGCATATCTCGAACCCGGAAGAGGCAGCCTGGCTGAAAGAGCGGATCGAGGGCTATGGCAAGGAAATCGCCTTCACCAAAGAAGGCCGCAAGGCGATCCTGAACAAGATGGTCGAGGCCGAAGGTTTCGAGAAATTCCTGCATGTCAAATACATGGGCACCAAGCGCTTTGGTCTGGACGGCGGTGAAGCTCTGATCCCCGCGATGGAACAGATCATCAAGCGCGGTGGCGCGCTTGGCCTTAGCGACATCGTGATCGGGATGCCGCACCGGGGTCGTCTGAACATACTGGCCAACGTGATGCGCAAGCCGTATCGCGCCATTTTTAATGAATTTCAGGGTGGTAGCTTCAAGCCGGACGAAGTGGATGGCTCGGGTGACGTGAAATACCACCTTGGGGCCTCCAGCGACCGCGAATTCGACGGCAACTCTGTGCACCTGTCGCTGACCGCCAACCCCTCACACCTTGAGGCGGTGAACCCGGTGGTTCTAGGCAAAGTTCGCGCCAAGCAGGATCAGCTTGGTGATACTGATCGCACCAAGGCAATGGCCATTCTGCTGCACGGGGACGCGGCGTTTGCCGGTCAGGGCGTTGTGGCCGAAGGCTTTGGCCTGAGCGGTCTGCGCGGGCATCGCACCGGCGGGACCATGCATATCGTTGTGAACAACCAGATCGGGTTCACCACCGCGCCGCACTTCTCGCGCTCCAGCCCTTATCCGACGGATATCGCGCTGATGGTTGAAGCGCCGATCTTCCACGTGAACGGTGATGACCCAGAGGCCGTGGTCCACGCCGCCAAAGTGGCGACCGAGTTCCGTCAGAAATTCCACAAGGACGTGGTTCTGGATATCTTCTGCTACCGCCGGTTTGGTCACAACGAGGGCGACGAGCCCATGTTCACCAACCCGATCATGTACAAGAAGATCAAGACGCACAAAACCACGCTGTCTCTGTACACCGAGCGCCTCGTCAAGGACGGACTGATCCCCGAGGGTGAGATCGAGGACATGAAGGCCGCCTTCCAGGCGCATCTGAACGACGAATTCGAGGCCGGAAAAGACTATAAGCCCAACAAGGCCGACTGGCTGGATGGGCGCTGGTCGCATCTGGACAAGAACAAAGACGAATACATGCGCGGCGAGACCGCGATCACGCCGGACACTCTGGCCGAAATTGGTGGTGCGCTGACCCGCGCACCAGGCGGATTTGCCATGCACAAGACAGTCGGTCGTCTGCTTGAGCACAAAAAGCAGATGTTTGAAACCGGTACAGGCTTTGACTGGGCCACCGGCGAGGCTCTGGCCTTTGGGTCGTTGCTGACCGAGGGGTACCCGGTACGTCTGGCCGGGCAGGACGCCACGCGCGGTACCTTCAGCCAACGCCATTCGGGGTTCATCCACCAGGAAACCGAAGAACGGTATTACCCGCTGAACAATATTCGCGCGGGTCAGTCGCATTACGAAGTAATCGACTCGATGCTGTCAGAGTACGCGGTTCTTGGATTTGAATACGGCTACTCGCTGGCCGAACCCAACGCGCTGGTTCTGTGGGAGGCGCAATTTGGCGATTTCGCCAACGGAGCTCAGATCATGTTCGACCAGTTCATCAGCTCGGGTGAGTCAAAATGGCTGCGGATGTCAGGTCTGGTAAACCTGCTGCCGCACGGGTTCGAAGGGCAAGGCCCTGAACACTCGTCGGCGCGACTGGAGCGGTTCCTGCAGATGTGCGGTCAAGACAACTGGATCGTGGCGAACTGTACAACGCCTGCGAACTATTTCCATATCCTGCGTCGGCAGCTGCACCGCACCTTCCGCAAGCCGCTGATCCTGGTGACACCAAAATCGCTGCTGCGCCACAAACTGGCAGTCAGCACGGCGGAGGATTTCACCACCGGGTCCAGCTTCCACCGAGTGCTTTGGGATGATGCGCAGAAAGGTAACTCTGATACCAAGCTGGTGGCAGACGAGAAGATCAAACGCGTCGTGATGTGTTCCGGGAAAGTCTATTTTGACCTGCTGGAGGAACGCGATGCACGTGGAATCGACGACGTCTACCTGATGCGGATCGAACAGTTCTATCCCTTCCCGGCCCACTCGCTGATCAACGAGCTCGAACGGTTCAAGAATGCCGAAATGGTCTGGTGTCAGGAAGAGCCCAAGAACCAGGGTGCGTGGACCTTTATCGAACCCAATATCGAATGGGTTCTGTCCCGCATCGGCGCAAAACACACTCGTCCGGCTTATGCTGGTCGCGCAACATCGGCCTCGCCCGCGACGGGTCTGGCCAGCCAACACAAAGCCCAACAAGAAGCGCTGGTTAACGAAGCGCTGAGCATCGAAGGAAAGTAAGCGATGACGATTGAAGTTCGTGTTCCCACGCTTGGCGAGTCTGTCACCGAAGCCACTGTCGCAACATGGTTCAAAAAACCCGGTGATGCGGTCGCCGTGGACGAGATGCTGTGTGAGCTGGAGACTGACAAGGTCACGGTCGAAGTGCCCTCTCCCTCTGCTGGTGTGATGGGTGAGATTGTAGCCGCCGAGGGCGATACCGTTGGTGCCGATGCTCTGTTGGCCACCATTACGGCTGGCGAGGGCGCGGCCCCCGCCTCAGCGGCGGCGGCAGCTCCGACAGCTTCGCCCGCTGCGACTGGCGGGTCGGTTGATGTGATGGTGCCTACACTCGGTGAATCTGTCACTGAAGCCACCGTCTCGACCTGGTTCAAACAAGTCGGCGACAGCGTCGCACAGGACGAGATGTTGTGTGAGCTGGAAACCGACAAAGTGTCGGTTGAAGTACCGGCCCCGGCTTCGGGCGTTCTGGCCGAAATCGTCGCGCCGGAAGGTGCCACTGTGGATGCAACTGCTAAGCTGGCTGTAATCTCTGGCGCTGCCGCAGGTGCTGCGCCCGCACCCGCTCCGGCGGCTCCTCCGGCTGCAGCAAGCACCGGCAAGGACGTGGCAAACGCTCCATCCGCCGAAAAAGCGATGGCAGAGGCCGGGTTGTCCGCCGATCAAGTCACCGGCACAGGTCGCGATGGCCGCATCATGAAGGAAGACGTTGCAAAAGCCGTGGCGACGGCTGCGGCCCCGGCACCTGCAGCGGCTGCGCCCGTTGCCCAAGCGCCACGCGCACCTGTTGCAGCCGAAGATGAAGCACGCGAAGAACGCGTGCGCATGACCCGTCTGCGTCAAACCATCGCCAAGCGTCTCAAGGATGCACAGAACACAGCTGCGATCCTGACCACCTATAACGAGGTGGACATGACCGAGGTGATGGCGCTGCGCAACCAGTACAAGGACCAGTTCGAAAAGAAGCACGGCGCGCGTCTGGGCTTCATGTCTTTCTTCACCAAAGCCTGCTGCCATGCGCTGAAAGAAGTTCCCGAGGTCAACGCCGAGATCGACGGCACCGACATCGTGTACAAAAACTTCGTCCATATGGGCGTTGCTGCTGGCACGCCTCAGGGTCTGGTGGTTCCGGTGATCCGCGATGCGGACTCAATGTCCTTTGCTGCGATCGAAAAAGCCATCGCCGAAAAGGGCAAGCGCGCCCGTGACGGCAAGCTTTCGATGGCCGAGATGCAGGGCGGTACGTTCACAATCTCGAACGGAGGTGTCTATGGCTCGCTGATGTCGTCACCGATCCTGAACCCACCGCAGTCGGGCATTCTGGGGATGCACAAGATCCAGGACCGCCCGATGGTCATCAATGGTGAGATCAAGATCCGCCCGATGATGTATCTGGCCCTGTCCTATGATCACCGGATTGTTGACGGCAAAGGCGCGGTGACGTTCCTTGTTCGCGTGAAAGAGGCGCTGGAAGATCCGCGCCGCCTACTGATGGATCTGTAAAATGGCGACACATGTACTGTGGCAGGCCGATGTGGCCGATTTCGACGTTTGGTTGAAAGTGTTCCGCGAGGACAAACCAATGCGCAAGGCCGCGGGTATCCGCGACCTTCACATCTGGCGAGATCCGGAGCAGAAGGACCACGCGGTGGCGTTGTTCGAAATCACCGATCTGGACCGCGCACAGAACTTTATCGAATCTGAAGAATTGGCCATGCACCACGAACGCGGCGGTGTGGCGCATATTCAGACCAAGGTTCTGACACCTGTCTAAACGCGATGGCAGAGCGCAAGCGGTGACACATCTGCTTCTGCGCCCTGCCGTCATACACATCAAACTCCAATGCGGCGTCTTGTAATGAACGCAGAACTGACAGCACTGACTTTGGCGGCCCTTCTACAGGTCTTGCAGTTTGTTCTTATGGCCGTCCCTGCAAACCTGGAGTTGGGCACGGGCAAAACCATGTCACCCCGTGACAGTGCCAGGTTGGGTGGATCTTTGGAGGATCAGCTCTCGGATGGGACCGCCCGCCTATACCGGGCCCTCAACAACCATTTCGAAGGGCTGATCCTGTTTGCGGTCGCTTGCGTTGTTGTCACCGTGTCAGGCAAAGACAGCGCGCTGACGGCCGCCTGCGCTTGGGCCTATCTGGTCGCGCGCGTGCTGTATGTTCCTGCGTACTATTTTGGTTGGAAACCCTGGCGCAGCGTCGTTTGGTTCGTCGGGTTTTTCGCCACCACCCTCATGCTTTTGGTGGTGTTGTTGTGAGACCACCAGTCCATATCCTGTTCAGAGGTTCCCGCCCTGCAGCAGCCCGAATTCTCAAGGAGATCTTCCATGGCAAACTATGACGTTATTGTAATCGGTGCCGGTCCCGGTGGCTATGTCTGCGCCATCCGCTGTGCCCAACTGGGCCTGAAAACCGCTGTGGTCGAGGGGCGCGAGACGCTCGGCGGCACTTGTCTGAACGTGGGCTGCATCCCGTCCAAAGCGCTGCTGCACGCCAGCCATCAGTTGCACGAGGCCGAGCATAACTTTGCCAAGATGGGCCTGAAGGGCAAAAGCCCGTCGGTCGATTGGAAACAGATGCAGACCTATAAGGACGAGGTGATCGACGGCAACACCAAGGGCATCGAGTTCCTGTTCAAAAAGAACAAGATCGACTGGCTGAAAGGCTGGGGATCAATCCCTGCCGCTGGTCAGGTCAAAGTGGGTGAAGAAGTCCACGCCACCAAGAACATCATCATTGCTTCGGGCTCCGAGCCATCTTCGCTGCCGGGTGTAGACGTGGATGAAAAGGTCGTTGTGACCTCGACCGGGGCACTGTCGCTGGGCAAGATTCCGAAGAAAATGGTCGTCATCGGCGCAGGTGTGATCGGGCTTGAGCTCGGCTCGGTCTATCAGCGGCTCGGTGCCGAGGTCACGGTGATCGAGTTCCTCAAGGAAATCACACCTGGCATGGACCCCGAGGTACAGAAGACGTTCCTGCGTATTCTCAAGAAACAGGGTCTAAAGTTTGTCATGGGCGCGGCGGTGCAAAAAACCGAAGCCACCAAGACCAAGGCTAAGGTGACGTACAAGCTGCTCAAGGATGACAGCGAGCATGTGATCGACGCTGATACCGTGCTGGTCGCCACCGGACGCAAGCCTTATTCCGACGGGTTGGGGCTGGATGCCTTGGGTGTTGAGATGACTCCACGCGGCCAGATCAAGGTGGGTACCGACTGGCAAACCAACATGCCGGGCATCTATGCCATTGGCGACGTAACCGAAGGTCCGATGCTGGCGCACAAAGCCGAAGACGAGGGCATGGCCGCAGCCGAACAGGTTGCAGGTAAGCATGGCCATGTAAATTACGGCGTCATTCCGGGAGTGATCTATACTTGGCCCGAGGTTGCCAATGTGGGAGAAACCGAAGCGACACTCAAGGAACAGGGCCGCGCCTATAAGGCTGGCAAGTTCATGTTCATGGGGAATGGGCGCGCCAAGGCGAACTTTGCCTCTGATGGGTTCGTAAAAATACTCGCCGACAAGGAAACCGACCGCATTCTGGGCGCACATATCATCGGCCCGGCCGCTGGTGATCTGATCCACGAGGTTTGCGTTGCGATGGAATTCGGTGCTTCGGCTGAAGATCTGGCCCTGACTTGCCACGCGCACCCCACCTATTCAGAGGCAGTACGCGAGGCCGCGTTGGCTTGCGGGGACGGTCCGATTCACAGCTAAGAATTTTGACCCCGGCAACCCATCAGCCTGTCGGGGTCAGCCACGCATCCAAATAAGTCTCGAGCCTGTCGGTGAATGTCGTTGCTGAATGCAACGCGCAAAACCTCAACGACATGGCCTGAATGGCAAAAGCCTGCACACCTTCGGCCAAAAGCTCGGATGGCACGTCCTTGCGCATGTCAGAAGCTTCAAGCCACAGCATCACGACACGGAAGTATCGCTCAAAGCAATAGGCAATCGGGCCTATGTCTGCGATAGCCGTCGCGCCGGAATACCTGATCAACAGATCGAATACGTATCGCTCGGACGTCATGAAGCTGTGCGCCGGTTCAAGTGCAGCGATGATCTCAGGAACGGTTTTTGGCGGTATTCCGGCTTCGGCCTGATCCAGACACGCATTCAATCTTTCACCGATCAGGATTTCCATAAGCGCATCCTTGTCGTTGAAATGCGCAAAGAAAGTGCCCTTGGCGACACCCGCCGCCTTTACCACTTCTTCCACTCGCAAAGCTTGGTAGCCATCACTTTGGATAACCGCCTCAGCAGCCGAGAGAAGCTTGGCGCGGGTTTTGATTGTACGATTCTGAATCGTCTTCTGCATACCGCTCAATCGCACAGTTTTTGACCGTGGTCAAATTTAATATTGACCGTGGTCATTTTTCTGCCCTACTAATTGACCGTGGTCATTTTTAGGAGAATCACGATGCAACCCAAGAAAATCCTCATCCTCGACGGACACCCGGCAGACAGCAGTCTGTCCCGCACCTTTGCCGAAACATATCGAGACGCCGCCCTAAAAAACGGGCACGACGTCCGAATGGTTCATCTGAGCGATCTGCAGTTCGATTTTGATTTTGGTCATGGCAACTATCACGATTTCAAACCGCTTGAGCCGGTTCTGGAACAAGTGTTG
Organism: Ruegeria sp. CDSA021; assembly: GCF_059612325.1. Classification (NCBI taxonomy): domain Bacteria; kingdom Pseudomonadati; phylum Pseudomonadota; class Alphaproteobacteria; order Rhodobacterales; family Roseobacteraceae; genus Ruegeria; species Ruegeria sp. CDSA021. The sequence goes on along the minus strand of NZ_JBXWQJ010000005.1, from coordinate 111,845 downwards.
CAAGACTTTGAATGGAGTGATCACCTGGTTCTGACCACCCCGATGTGGTGGGGCGGCCTTCCGGCAAAACTCAAGGGATTGATCGACCGAACGTTCATCCCTGGCCGAACTTTCGACACGCGCAATACTACAAAGATCGGGTTCCCTGCCCCCATGCTGACAGGGCGGACTGCACGCGTCATCCTGACGTCAGACACACCGGGCTGGTTTATGCGGCTGATCTATCGGCAAGCTCTTATCCGACAGGTTCGGGATCAGATCCTTGGATTTGTCGGCTTCAAACCAACCCGTTTCACCTATTTCGCAGGCGCGAGTTATCCCAAACCGGGAAGCGTAGACCGCTGGATCGAAAAGGTTTCCAGGATCGGAGCAGCCGCGGTTTGAAACCGCAGCAGCATGTTTCGTCTACCACATCGTTTTGGCGGCGCGCGCAGCCCATTCACTATCATACTGCGCGCCGCCTTCTTCGCCTTCTGACGCCTCGGACAAAAGTTGCCCAATCGTTGGCAGGGCGCCACTTTCATCCTCGCTGGTCCAGGTACCTGCACGCATCAGAGCACGCGCGCATTGGCTATAAATCTCGGCGATCTCAACAACAATGACCGTCGCGGGGCGCTTGCCGCCCTTCTCGAATTGTCGCCTCAAACCATCATCCGCCGTTACCCGGCCCATCCCATTCACTCGGACGACATTATTGGAACCAGGAACAAAAAACATCAGCGCAACACGCGGGTCTCGCACGATATTCCGCAGCGAATCTAGCCGGTTGTTGCCACGCCAATCCGGCACAACCAGCCTCCGCTCATCCAGTTCCAGCACAACCGGGCCGTCGTCGCCTCGGGGGCTGCCATCCACACCTTCCGGACCGACAGTACTCAGCACACAAAGACGCGATGCCATAATCCACTGGCGATAGAGCGGCGTCAGTCGATGCACGACCTTTCGCAAGGATGGTGCGCCGGGCGCGCCATACAGTGCTTCCAGCGCTGTTACGTCGTCAATGTACTCCATCTGGATCAAACCCCACTTGGCGCATCAGCTTATTCGAGCGTGTTTCGATCACGTCTTCCAATCGGCCAAGAAAATCGTCGCGCTCAACGCCGGGTTCGATTGGCTCAAGAAAATCCACGATCGCAAGGCCGGGTTTGCGCAGTACACCCGTTCGGGGCCAGAAAACCCCGGCATTTGTCGCAACCGGAACGCAAGGAAACCCAAGACCTTCGTACAAAACGGCAGTCCCAACCTTGTAGGGTTTCGTTGCACCCGGTGCCACACGTGTCCCCTGTGGGTAGATCACAAGCTGCCCGGGTTCCGAGAACTCTTTCGAAACATCCTTGACCATCTTGGCCACAGCCGCGCCACGCTTGCCGCGATTGACCGGAATGCAGCCAAGTCGTCGAGCATACAATCCGATTACCGGAGTCCACAGAAGCTCTCGCTTCATGATGAATTTGCCATGCGGAATAGCGCTGAAAATCATGATGATATCGAGAAACGATTGGTGTTTCGCCGCGATGACCACTTCGTTGGTCGGTGGTTTTCCGCGAACTTCACAGCGGATGCCAACCATCCAACCTGCCAACCACATGGTGTTGCGTGCGTAGGTCCGGCAGGCCAGTGCGGCGCCACGCTTGGAAAACAGTGCATAAGGCAGGAAGACGATGCCAAGGATCAGCATCCAGGCGTAGATCACGATCATGAAGATCAACGAACGGACCCATTGAATAGCCATCATCAGGAAAGCTCCTTCAACTTGCGACGGGCCGCAGCCCAGGTGGCGAAAAAGGCAACAGCCGCGCCCAGGATCGGGATGAGAACCGGCAGTAACCAATCCGTGCCCTGAAAGCCAACCCCGGTCAGAAACCCGCCGGCATCTGATGCTTCGGGCAATAGCAAAACGCCCGTCATCCCCAGCAAGGTCCCAACCAATGCCCCGAAAAAGGCGCGATAGGTAAAGCGCCGGACAAAAGCCCCAGCTATAAACCCGTCGCGCGCGCCGACCAGACGCAAAACTTCGATGATCTGCGCATTTGCCGCCAGAGATGCGTTTGCCGCGAGCGTAATCATTGCCGCCGTCGCCCCCCCGATCAGCAGGATCGAGATCCACCCCAAGCGCCGTAGTGACATTGCTGCTTCGACAAGAGGTTCGCGCCATCGCGTGTGATCATCCAGCACCGCGCCCGGCACTTCGGCACCCAGACGCAAGCGCAAGCCCATCACATCCATTCCCGGCTCACCTTCGGTGATTTCGATGAGCTGCGGGATAGGTAAAGTCTCCAGGGGTAGGTCTGGTCCGAACCACGGCGACAGCAACGCGGCTTGTTCCGCGGCGCTTAAGGCGCGCGCCGACGCCACGCCGGGCGTCTGGCTGAGCACCGATAAGGCGGCTTCGGTCTGCGCGGCGAGCTGCTCTGCCGGAGCATTGATCCGCAGGGTTGCGGCCCCCGCCAGTTCCGAGGCCCAGCGGTCGGCAATCCGACCGGACGCAAGCGCCAGCGCCAATGCAAACACCGCCAGAAATGCCATGGCTCCGGCCACAAACAAGGTTAGATGAGCGGTGTATCCGGTTGGGGGAACAACGCGGTTCGCCCGCGTATCTCCACGCAACAAAGTGTTCACTTCAGGGCCGGTCATAGGTCAGCCCCCGCCAATTGCAGCTTGCGCTGAGATATCCGTAACACGCGCGCCTGAACCTGGCTTTTGGCTGCGCGGATAAGGCTCATGTCGTGGGTTGCGATCAATACCGTCTTGCCCATGCGGTTCAGTTCGACCAACAGGCGCAGCAGGCGCTGGGACATCTCCCAATCGACATTGCCGGTGGGCTCGTCCGCCAACACGACATCCGGCGACAGGATAACAGCACGGGCCAAGGCGGCGCGTTGACGCTCGCCACCGGACAATTCAGGCGGATGCGCTTCAAGCCGCGCGCCAAGACCCACCCAGCTGAGCAGTTCGGTCAGATTGTCCTGTTCTGACGCTTCCGAACGCCCAGAAACCATCAATGGCAAGGCGACGTTTTCCGCTAGCGTCATGTGGTCCAGAAACTGACAATCCTGATGCACCACACCAACACGTCGGCGCAGCACGGCCAACTGATCCCGATCAAGGGACGAAATGTCCTGATCAAACACACTCAGTCGCCCCGAAGTTGGCAGCAAGGCCCCATAGCATAGCTTGAGCAGCGTTGTTTTACCTGCCCCCGACGGTCCGGTCAGAAAGTGAAACGACCCCGGCTGCAATTGAACCGAAACATCGCTCAGCAATTCGCCGCCACCGTAGGTGTAGCTGACATTTTCCAGCTCGATCACACGTGCCCCCATTATTTGCCGCTCTTCTTGCCCGAGCAGGGTGGCGGATTCAATGGCTCTACCGAGTCCAATTGGTGACACTTGACCGATGAAACCGAAAACGCCCTTTGCTGACGGGTCTTAACGGAATATCATCCTTGAAAAAACTATTATCGGCCCTTCGGCCGGCCGAGGAGGCAGTATGCGTCTTACATGTCCGAATTGCGGTGCGCAGTACGAAGTACCTGACGAGGTTATCCCAGAAGAAGGTCGCGACGTGCAATGCTCGAACTGCGATCAGACCTGGTTTCAGCCCAAGCACCCGGAAGAACCGGCTGCCGCGCCGGTTGAAGACGCCGAACCGCCAGCACAGGAAAAGGTCGAAGAAGCGGATCAGCCGACAGAAGAACCTGAGATTGTGGAAGAGGCCACCGCCGAGGTTACGGACACCGCTGCCGCCACAGGCAATGTCGACCCTGCCGTCGCCAACATTCTAAAAGAAGAAGCTGCGCGAGAGTCGGAGTTGCGTGCGCAGGAAGGCGGCAATCTGGAAAGCCAGCCTGATCTGGGGTTGGACCAACCGCCAGAACCCAAGGTCAAACCCAAGCGACCCGAAGCCTCGGAAACCGCAGTTGATGCCGGGCAAAAAGACGCGCTGCCGGATGTCGAGGCGATCAATTCTAGTATGCGCGCGACCGAAGCGGAAGATTCCACGCCGCCCCGCAAATCAGGCGGGTTCCTGCGCGGATTTGCGCTGATGCTGATCATCGGCGTGGTTCTGTATCTGATCTACGGCAATGCACAACAGATCAGCGAGGCCGTACCACAGGCCGACCCGCTGCTCAGCTCGTATGTGTCTCTGGTGGATCAGGCGCGGATTTGGCTTGAAGCTCAGGCCGGAGCTCAGAACTGAGGTTTAGAACCGCTCCAACAGACGCTTGAGGTATTCCAGCTCGATCTCGGGGCGGTCCGTTTCTCCGCTCCGGCGGCGGATTTCATCCAGCAACTCGCGCGCCCGGCGATAGACGTCTTCACCTTGCAGCAGGTTCTCGTCAGTTGAAATTGAACCACCGGCCCCGGGGTTTCGACCCAGAGGATCGCGATTATTGGCTTGCGCCTCACCTTCCTGCGTGCCCTGACCCGGCTGGTTCTGCTGGTTCTGGGCCATAGCCTCGCCCAGTGAGCGCAGTCCTTCGCGCAGCGCTTCCATGGCCTCAGACTGACGGTCGATGGCTTCGGCCAGATCATCACCACGCAGGGCTTGCTCCGCCTCGTCCATGGCGCGCCCGGCCCGGCCAAGCGAATCCCGAGCGGCGTCCCCTTCAGGCGTTCCTGCGCCGGGCAGGTTTTGCTGTTGGCGGCTCAGTTCGTTGCGCAGGGCCTGCTGACGGTCTGCCAGTGTTCCTTGCCCGTGCTGACCCTCTCCGGTTTGATCCGAGCCTTGGCCCTGACCACCCTGACCTTCGTGGCTTTGCCCTCGGCCCAGCCCGCCATTGCGGCCTTCATTACCCTGACTTTCGCCAGATTGAGCCCCCGGGTTAAACTGTTCCTGCAAGTCGCGGAACGCCTGATCGCTTAGCCCTTGTTGTTCGCGCAGAGTTTCAGCCAGACCTTCCATCGCCTGCTGACCCTCGGACTGTTGCCCTTGCCCCTGTCCTTGAGTCACGCGCATGTTTTCCATCATCTGCTGGAACTCTTCCAGCGCCTGCTGCGCCTCGGCCATGCGGCCCTGTTCCATCAGTTCCTGAATGCGGTCCATCATGCGCTGCAGGTCATCCTGCGTCATCTGAAGGGACTCGCCACTCTGTCCGGGCTGATTTTCACCTTCCTGACCGTTTTGCTGGGCAAGACGCTGCAATTGCTGCAGGTAGTCCTGCGTGGCTTCGCGCAGCTCTTGCATAAGCTCAGCGATTTCTTCGTCGCTGGCCCCGTTCTGCATCGCTTCGGTCAAACGCTCCTGCGCACGACGCATCCGTTCCAGGGCGTCCGCCAGTGTGCCGTCTTCGATCAACACAGCAAGGTCCCACAAGGCCTGTGCGATCTCATCCTGCTGCTCAGGGTTCAACGCTCCGTAAGTTTGGAAAGCTTCCAGCCGCCGCAAGGTCACACGCAAGCGCAGGTAGGCGGTGTCAGACCGAAACAGATCCTCTGGCAAGTGAGAGACCGCCCGCAACAGCTGGGCCACACGCGGCGCGTTGGACCGAGACCAAAGCAGGTCCCGCCGCTGTTCAATCACCGCCGCCGCCAGCGGATCAAAGAACCGACGGGCCGGAAGGGCCGTCATGTATGGTTCTGACGCCGATTGCTGATCAGCCGCATCCACGGCCATCAAAGTAATCTTCACCGGCAGATGGGCCCAAGGGTGCTGCGAAAAATCCTCGATCAAGTCTTCGCTGAAATCCGCTCGGTCGCCAGTGATCGGCATCGGCAATTCGACCTCGATCACCTGTCGTGGTTCGGGTTTGATCGTCAGACCATGACGGCGATCAACCGATACCAGATCCAATTCGATCCGGGCCGAGCCCGAAACGATGCCATAATCGTCGCTGGCGACAAAGGGCAGCTTCATTTGACCGCCTGCCTCTGCCTCGGCGGATCCCGCAACTGCGATCTTCGGTGTTGCATCATCGATGACCTGCACGGCCCATTCGCGGCCAGCGGGACCTTCGATACGTATCTGGCCAGAACGCTCGGCTACAAATTCCTGTTCGGGACCGGTTGCGGCCTCGGTGCCTATGACCGAGCTGTTTTCGGTCAGGCTATGCGCGCCGACCTCACCATACATCCGCAATGTAATGCGGCTGCCTTTCGGGACTGACAGCTCTGTATCGGCCTGATCAGCAAGGTACAGCGTTGGCAGGCCCGTATATCTTGGGGGTTCAACCCATCCTTCCCAGGTCGGGCCTTGCCCTGCATCCGCGCTTCCCGGCGCCATATCGGCCACCGACCCCACACGCCACAAAGAGCCAAACAGAATCGCCACGACAAAGGCCAATAACGCCGCATAGCGCAGCGCGTAAGGATCACGCGAGGCCAGCCTAAGATCAGGTTTGGCTGGTTCAGCTGCCGCAGCGCGTTGTGCCATTCGGGCTTTATGGGCCTGCCACAACGCAACCGAATCCCGATCTGTTGAACCAATCGCCTGATCATCCAGAAGGGCCTGGATCGGACGACCGGGCAATGTCTCATCCAACCGCATGAGCGCATCTGCGCGAGAGGGCAGGTTGAGTTTTCTCAGCCCCAAAACACCCGCAACGACAATTGAAATTAACGAAAGTGCACCCGCGCCCCAAACGACCTCAACAGCCAGTTGGTCTTGCAGCCCCAGCATCAATGCCGCCAGCAGGACCATAAGGATCGAGAACAGTGGCCAAAACGCCCGCAATACCTGTTCAGCCACCATACCCATGTGGGTCAACCACAGGGACAGGCGCGGAATGGGCAGGTTCGATCTGTTGGTCAAGGCGGGCCTCCGGGTTGGGCCCGCGCGATTATCGCGTCAAAGCCACGATGGTATGGTATCGCGGTTTATGATTTCGTCAAAGCTTGGCCGTTCACGAATGACTGCAAATTGATCACCATTGACCAGAACTTCGGGGATCAGAGGGCGCGTGTTGTATTCACTGGCCATAACCGCGCCATACGCACCCGCGCTGCGGAAGGCGATCAGGTCGCCCGACTTCAATGGTGGCATATTACGTTGCTTGGCGAAAGTATCGCCCGATTCGCACACCGGACCCACGATGTCATAAGGTTGCTGTTCGACCCCGGCAGCCGGTTCCTGCACCGCAACGATGTCGTGGTGTGCCTCATACATCGCAGGGCGGATCAGGTCGTTCATGGCTCCGTCGAGGATCAGGAAATCGCGACCTTCCCCCGACTTCACATAAATCACCTTGCTGACCATCAACCCGGCATTGCCTGCGATAAGGCGACCCGGCTCGATTTCGATCTCGCAGCCCAGATGACCGAGTGTTTTCTTGATCAGGGCGCCGTATTCCACCGGTAGCGGCGGCGCGTCATTCGAGCGCGTGTAGGGGATGCCCAACCCGCCCCCCAGATCAAGGCGGCAAATATTGTGACCTTCGGCGCGCAATTGTTCCGTCAGCTCTGCAACCTTGGTATAGGCCAATTCGAACGGTTCAAGCTCGGTCAGTTGCGAGCCGATATGGACGTCAATGCCAATCACCTCCAACCCCGGCAGGCTGGCGGCGTGGGCATAAACCTCTGAGGCACGGGCAATCGGGATGCCGAACTTGTTTTCGGACTTGCCGGTTGCGATCTTGGCGTGGGTCTTGGCGTCCACATCCGGGTTCACCCGAACAGTGATCGGCGCGACAACGCCCAGCTCCAGTGCAACGGCGTTGATCACGTCCATCTCTGGCTCGGATTCGACGTTAAACTGGCGGATGCCACCAGTCAGCGCGGTGCGAATCTCATCGGCTGTTTTACCCACGCCAGAGAAAACGATCTTTTTACCCGAAACACCTGCCGCCTTGGCCCGCAGATACTCCCCGCCCGAGACCACATCCATTCCCGCGCCCGCCTGCGCCAGCGTTTTCAGGATCGCCTGATTGCTGGCTGCCTTCATCGCGTAACAGACAAGGTGGTCCGTACCTTCGAGCGCATCATCGAACAACTGGAAATGCCGCAGCAAAGTCGCCGTGGAATAGACATAAAACGGCGTTCCGACCGCGGCAGCGATTTCGGAGACAGGGACATCTTCGGCGAAAAGCGCGCCGTCGCGGTAAAGAAAATGATCCATGCCTGCGCGCTTAGACCAGAAGACAGCTTAAAATCAATGGATTCCGAATCCCTCGACCCGGTTAATTTCGGGTCGATACCCCAACCCGGCCATAGCCCGAGATCGATATGCCACTGCCGGACTGCCTAGGTTCGACCGCAGGCTCTGGTCGTCTCGATGAAGACGGTTCACACGCTGCCAGCACCGAAAGCACCAGTACCAGTCCTATTGTTCTCATTTCAGCATCTTTTCTTTTGATGTCACGTGCGTTGGCACTCTGGCGCAACGTGGCGTTTCCCGGGTGGGTCCGCAATACCAAGACTGGTCAGAAACCAAGATAAATTCCAAGCGGCCCACGGCTCAGGCCTACTCCTCCGCCAACATAGGCACCGCTTGAGCCAACCCCGATGGTTGCACTGACTGTGGGTTGTGGCGCTGCGGGTTGAACTGGCTCGCCATCAGCCCCGCAACCGGCCAGCGTGAGGCCAGTAACAATAATCAGGATTGCACGCTGCGCAGACATCACATCATCGCCTTCCATCGTTCGACCTGAGCACGCACCTGATCTGGGGCCGTGCCGCCGTAAGACTGGCGCGAGTTTACCGAATTTTGCACGGTAAGAACAGAATAGACGTCGTCGGTGATTTCTGTGTGAACCGATTGCATATCCTCAAGCGTCAGATCAGGCAGGTCGCAGCCTTTGCTTTCGGCCATCGCCACCAGCGAACCGGTCACGTGATGGGCATCGCGGAAAGGCAGGCCCAAAACCCGCACCAGCCAGTCGGCCAGATCGGTCGCTGTCGAGAAACCAGACCCCGCAGCCGCAGCCAGACTGTCCTGATTGGCGGTCATGTCCTTGACCATGCCTTCCATCGCGGCCAGTGCCAGCATCCAGTTGTCGGCAGCGTCAAAGACCTGTTCTTTATCTTCCTGCATATCCTTGGAATAGGCCAGCGGCAGCCCCTTCATCACCATCATCAGCGCGGTGTTGGCCCCATAGATACGCCCCACCTTTGCGCGGATCAGCTCTGCCGCGTCGGGGTTTTTCTTCTGTGGCATGATGGATGAGCCGGTCGAAAAGCGATCAGACAGCGTAACAAACCGGAACTGGGCCGAGGACCAGATCACCAGCTCTTCCGCGAAACGTGACAGGTGCACAGCGCAGATTGAAGCGGTCGACAGGAACTCCAGCGCAAAGTCGCGGTCGCTGACAGCATCCAGCGAGTTTGCAGCAGGGCGGTCAAAGCCCAGCGCCTCAGCCGTCATGTGGCGGTCGATGGGAAATGACGTTCCGGCCAGGGCCGCAGCGCCCAGCGGGGATTCGTTCATGCGCGTGCGCGCATCGCGGACGCGCGACAGGTCGCGGCCAAACATCTCGACATAGGCCATCATGTGGTGGCCCCAAGTGACGGGCTGAGCGGTTTGCAGGTGGGTAAAGCCGGGCATCACCCAATCGGCCCCCGCCTGAGCCTGCGCCAAAAGCGCGCGGATCAGAGCCAGAAGGCCGGATTCTGCCGCGTCCAGCTGATCACGGACCCAGAGTTTGAAATCGGTCGCCACTTGGTCGTTGCGCGACCGACCCGTGTGCAGACGGCCTGCGGGCTCACCAATCACTTCTTTCAGCCGCGCCTCAACGTTCATGTGAATGTCTTCCAGCGCGGTCGAGAACTGAAACTCTCCGTTCTGGATTTCTGACAAAACGGTGAGCAGCCCTTCCCGAATAGCCTGCGCATCACTATCACTTATAACGCCTGTGGCAGCCAGCATGGCAGCATGGGCGCGCGAGCCTGCGATGTCCTGGGCTGCCATCCGCTGATCGAACCCGATCGAGGCATTGATTGCCTCCATGATCGCGTCTGGACCGGCGGCAAAGCGGCCGCCCCACATCTGGTTCGAAGATTGATCGGTCATGTAAGAAAACCCGGAGTTGATATGCGCCTATTTCGTCTGATCCCCCTTTATATGGCCCTTGCGCTGGGTGCAAACGCCGCATTAGCGACCGATGCCGAGACACTCGCCCCGCTGCGGGAAGACAGCCTGAAGCGTTTGATCCTGCATAAGGAACCCAAACCCGCCAAATCGATCGAATTCCAGCTGGAGGACGATGGCGGTGTTGGCACGCTTGCGGATTATGAGGGCAAATATGTGCTGCTGAATTTCTGGGCCACGTGGTGTGCACCTTGCCGCAAGGAAATGCCTCAGATTGCAGAGCTTCAGGAAGAATTCGGCGGCGACAAGTTTCAGGTTCTGACGTTGGCCACGGGTCGCAACTCACCTGCCGGTATCAAGAAATTCTTTGAAGAGAATGGCATTGCCAACCTGCCTCGCCATCAGGACCCCAGCTCGGCTGCCGCGCGTGAGTTCGGGGTGATTGCGCTGCCGATCACGGTCATCCTGAACCCTGAAGGTCAGGAAATCGCCCGCCTGATCGGCGATGCCGAATGGAATTCTGACAGCGCCAAGGCGATCATCTCGACGCTTGTTGGCGCAGAAAGTTAACACGATTAGAAAAATTTGCAGGATTATAATACCCTCCCGCGCTTAAAGCGTGGGAGGGTATTATGAAACATACGATTTTGTTCCTTGCAGTTGCGGGCGCATTGGCAATCACTGGCACCGCAAATGCCGACTACAAACGGATCAAGACATCGAAACAGTTCAATGCTGATATAGTTGGTAAGAAGCTGATCGACGAACAGGGCAATGTGTTTGTCGCAAATGCCGATGGCACGATTTCAGCCAAACTCAAGAGTGGCAAGAAATTTAGCGGAACCTGGGTTTGGAACAAAAAATTCTGGTGCCGAAACGGAGTACTGGACGGCAAGGCATTGGGTACGGATTGTCAGCTTTGGGAAATTGACGGAGCTTCTGCCCGTATGACCCGCGAAAAAGGCAAGGGAAAAACGACCATCTATTCGGTCAACAACTAAAAGCGACGGAACATTTCAATCTCGTGTTATACTGTCTCTGCCCTGCGGGGCAGGGCATGATTTGCAGTTGAAATGGAGGCAACGATGAAACCTGTCGTACTGCTGATCGGACGGTTGCCAAATGTGATTGGGGATGTAGCACGGCAACTGGATCACCTGCCGATTCAATGGCTGGGTGCGCACGACACGGACGAAGTCCGAAAGCAGTTGGATGCTGAGCCTCGGATTGCCTGCGCCATTTTGGGGGCGGGTCTGGACGACACGGTCCGCGGCGAAATTGTAGGCATCATTGCTGCCCGCCGTCCGGATATCTGCATCCACCTCAAGGATCGGGCCTCGGGCCCTGATGGGCTGGTGCCCTTCGTTCAGCGCGTTGTCCAATATGAAATCCTTGAACGTCTGGAGCGTACCTGACGCAACGCCACCTTTGACAGCCTCAACACGTCTTTGCAGGGTATCCGCAGGAGGATGGGATGCCCTTGGAAATTCTATTGATTCTGGTGGTCGGAGGAATCGCCGGGATCACACTGCTTTTACATCTGACGGGTCGGTCGGAACCTTTCGTGCTGACACCCGAAACCGCACGCGATCAATGGTTGCGACACGCACCGGACGACACCATCATTGATGTCACGGTCTCGAATGACCGTCACGCTGCGCTGGTGCGCACAGAAACCGGCGCAGGGCTGCTGTGGTCGTTTGGCGCCGATACCGTGGCCCGTCATCTGCTGGATTTCGACTGGATCGAGCACCCCGAAGGTTTTGAAATCCAGTTTCACGACTTCGGCACCCCTGGCACCCTCATCCGCCTGGACGAAATAGAGCGCGCGCACTGGCGCCACCTGATGGAGCCCGAATGACAGATCAGATCAGTTTCCCCGATGCCGTTCAATGGGCGGTTCCCTTTTTTGTGGCTGCGATTTTGGCAGAGTTCTTGTGGATCGCCGTCAAAGGCAAAGGCGGGCGGTACGAGACGCGTGATGCAGTGACCTCGCTGATCATGGGCGCGGGCAATATTGCGTCCGGGTTTTTGCTGGGCTTTATCGCCTATGGCTTTTTTATGTGGCTGTGGCAGATTACACCGCTTGATTTGGGAACTTCGATCCCGGTGATCATCCTGTGCTTTGTGCTGGACGATTTCCGCTATTACTGGGTGCATCGTTTTGGCCATCGCATCCGCTGGGTTTGGGCCAACCACGTCAACCACCACAGCTCGCAACATTACAACCTGACAACCGCTCTGCGGCAGCCCTGGACTTATACCTTTACGCTCATGATGGTTGTGCGCGCGCCATTGATCCTGATCGGATTCCATCCGGCCATGGTTCTGTTTGTCGGCGGATTGAACCTGATCTATCAGTTCTGGATCCACACCGAAGCCATCGGAAAGATGCCCCGCTGGTTCGAGGCCGTTATGAACACACCCAGCCATCACCGCGCCCATCACGGCCGGAATGCACGGTATCTGGATTGTAATTATGCGGGTGTCTTCATCATCTGGGATAAGATGTTCAATACTTTTGTGCCAGAACAGGAAAACGACCGCGTCGATTTCGGGCTGGTTCACAATATCGGTACCTTCAACCCGCTGCGTGTGGCCTTTCACGAATGGGTCGGCATCTGGCGTGATGCGATCCAACCCGGTCTGACACTGCGTCAACGATTGGCTTATTGCTTTGCTCCGCCGGGATACAGTCACGATGGCAGCCGCGACAGCTCGGAACAGATCAAGGCCAAACATCTGGCCCACCATCCAGAAGATCGCGGAACGCCCGGATTTGAGCAATTCGACACTAAACTGCCCAGCGGACAGGCAGAACGTGTTTGATACAGGCTGCGACACCCGCAATACCCCTTGAAAATTAGGCTTTACGGGCCATATCGACTCTCAACTGTGGTCAAAGAGTGAACGAGGGTCGATATGAACCGTTTGGCAGTGATTTCCACCTATTTCGGGTTATCCGGCCTTTTGCTCGCGATGTTTGCAGCATTGAATGGCGCAGCACCTGTGTGGATCGTGTTGGGCTTCGCCCTGATGTTGTCAGGCGCCATAGGAGCTGTGTTGAGTGCAGCATCGTCCCTTGCCCGCGCTTGGAACACCTCTCGATAGTTCCTGAAACTGCTGGCGCCTTAACCGCAGATTCATCTGTTTACCCCGAAACTGTGTCGAAACACCTGCCCTGGACAAACCAACTGTCACGGGCACATGGGAATCGGCGCTATGGGAAACAAGAAACTCGCTAATCTGCCCGATGGATCGGAAAACCCGCTGAACGCCGCGGTGTCGACCCGTGATCGTTCGGTTGTTCAGATGGCAACCGATGCGGTGAAACACAAACAGTGCAAGCTGGCTTTTCAGCCCGTCGTGCAAACACATCCTCCGAATGGTATTGCGTTTTACGAAGGGTTCATTCGCGTTCTCGATGAAACGGGGCGGGTCATCCCCGCGCGCGAGTTCATGCCACAGGTTGAGAATACCCCCATTGGCCGGGACCTGGATTGTGTTGCGCTGGAGTTTGGGCTGCGAACTCTGGTGCGGAACCCTGAGATTCGTCTGTCGATCAATATGTCGGCGCGATCGATCGGATATTCGAAATGGTCGGCTATTCTTGATCGGTTCCTCAAGCGGGACTCTGCACTGGGTGAGCGGCTGATCCTTGAAATATCTGAAAGCTCGGCGATGCAGGTGCCCGAATTGGTCATCGACTTTATGGATCGCCTACAGGATCGCGGTATCGCCTTTGCACTTGACGATTTTGGTGCCAGCAATTTCAGTTTCCGTCACTTTCGTGAGTTTTTTTTCGATGCCGCCAAGATCGACGGTCAATTTGTTCGGGGCATCAGTAACAATCCCGACAATCAGACACTGGTGCGCGCCTTGATCGCGGTGGCACGGGAGTTTGAGATTCTGGTCACTGCCGAATCGGTCGAAACTCAAGAGGATGCGGCGTTCCTGATGTCCGTTGGTGTGGATTGCCTGCAAGGCTACCTGTATGGCGCGCCCAGCGTCTCGGCCCCCTGGAAGCAGGAAAGAAGTTCTAAATCAGGGACTTAACCTTGCTTTAGCGGGAAAGTGTTTCCCTCATTTGACGCTGAGACAAGCTGACCGTTGCTGCATGTGCAGCATTACGCTATTGCATGGGTACTTGAGCGGGGGATCACGGGGCGCTCTTGTTTCGAGAGGGCTCCTCTCGGCCTGCGCCGTCAGACATTCCGCTGGCCCATGACGGTAAAGGACTGATCATATGACCAACGTAGTAATCGCATCCGCCGCACGCACAGGTGTCGGCAGCTTTGGTGGTTCGTTTGCGAACACCCCTGCACATGATCTGGGCGCTGCCGTCCTGGAGGCAGTTGTCGAACGCGCCGGAGTAGAGAAAGGCGAAGTCAGCGAAACCATTTTGGGGCAGGTTCTAACAGCCGCCCAAGGCCAGAACCCGGCCCGTCAGGCCCATATCAACGCCGGCCTGCCGCAGGAAAGCGCGGCCTGGGGGATCAACCAGGTTTGTGGTTCGGGCCTGCGCGCCGTGGCCCTTGGCGCACAGCACATTCAGCTGGGCGATGCCGAGATCGTCGCTGCCGGTGGTCAGGAAAACATGACTCTGTCGCCCCATGCCGCAGCTTTGCGCGCTGGCCACAAGATGGGCGATATGAAGTATATCGACACAATGATCCGCGACGGTTTGTGGGATGCTTTCAACGGCTACCACATGGGCCAGACTGCCGAGAATGTTGCCGAGAAATGGCAGATCAGCCGCGACATGCAGGATGAATTCGCTGTTGCCTCGCAGAACAAGGCCGAAGCCGCTCAAAAAGCAGGCAATTTCGCCGATGAGATCGTGCCCTTCACCATCAAGACCCGCAAGGGTGACATCGTGATGGACAAGGACGAGTACATCCGCCACGGCGCAACAATGGAAGCCATGGCAAAGCTGCGTCCGGCTTTCGCCAAAGACGGTTCGGTGACCGCCGCCAACGCGTCGGGCTTGAATGACGGTGCCGCCGCGACCCTGCTGATGTCCGCTGAAAACGCGGAAAAGCGCGGGATCGAGCCCCTGGCCCGCATCGCATCTTATGCAACCGCAGGTCTGGACCCGTCGATCATGGGCGTAGGCCCGATCTATGCCTCGCGCAAGGCGCTGGAAAAGGCAGGCTGGTCTGTTGACGATCTGGATCTGGTCGAAGCCAACGAAGCCTTTGCCGCGCAAGCCTGCGCTGTAAACAAGGACATGGGTTGGGATCCTTCAATCGTGAACGTCAACGGCGGCGCGATTGCAATTGGCCACCCGATCGGCGCCTCGGGCTGCCGCGTTCTGAACACGCTTCTGTTCGAAATGAAGCGCCGCAACGCGAAGAAAGGTCTGGCGACCTTGTGCATCGGTGGCGGCATGGGTGTCGCCCTGTGTGTGGAGCGCGACTAAGTGTTCCAAAAACCAAATAGAAAAGGGCGTCCGCTGGACGCCCTTTTTTGTTACATTGGGGTATTGCCCCTTTGATGCGACGATATTGCCATTCGGAATCCGAAGAATAATGACGAAACAATATTGCGCAAGATCACCTCTCAAAGTAACAGCATTATCAAGACAACTGAAATTGGAGGAGTCATAAATGGCACGTACAGCACTCGTTACCGGCGGTTCCCGCGGCATCGGCGCAGCAATTTCCAA
Source organism: Ruegeria sp. CDSA021 (assembly GCF_059612325.1). Taxonomy (NCBI): domain Bacteria; kingdom Pseudomonadati; phylum Pseudomonadota; class Alphaproteobacteria; order Rhodobacterales; family Roseobacteraceae; genus Ruegeria; species Ruegeria sp. CDSA021. The sequence goes on along the minus strand of NZ_JBXWQJ010000005.1, from coordinate 96,217 downwards.
GGCGCTCAAGGCCGAAGGGTACAATGTTGCGGCCACCTATGCAGGGAATGACGAAGCCGCCGCGAAGTTCACCGAAGAGACCGGTATCAAGACCTACAAGTGGAACGTCGCCGATTATGACGAATCCAAAGCAGGCATCGAGAAAGTGGAGGCCGAAGTTGGCCCCATCGATATCGTTGTCGCCAACGCAGGCATCACCCGCGATGCACCATTCCACAAAATGACGCCCGATCAGTGGAAAGACGTGATCGACACCAATCTGACCGGAGTGTTCAACACCGTGCACCCTGTTTGGCCTGGCATGCGCGAGCGCAAGTTTGGTCGCGTGATCGTCATCAGTTCGATCAACGGTCAGAAAGGCCAGTTCGCGCAAGTAAACTATGCCGCGACCAAAGCAGGTGATCTGGGTATTGTGAAGTCTCTGGCGCAGGAAGGCGCACGTGCAGGCATCACCGCCAACGCGATCTGCCCCGGCTACATCGCAACCGAAATGGTTATGGCAGTGCCCGAAAAGGTCCGCGAGGCCATCATCGGCCAGATCCCGGCTGGCCGTTTGGGTGAGCCTGAAGAAATCGCGCGCTGTGTTGCGTTCCTGGCCTCGGATGACTCGCAGTTCATCAACGGCTCGACCATCTCGGCCAACGGTGCGCAGTTCTTCGTCTGATCCGTATATCAGAAGAAAAAACGGGCCGGTCCATTTGGACCGGCCCTTTCTTATCCCGTAAGATCGCGCGCGCAGCGATCAGCGGGAACCGAAAATCCATCCCCAAAACTGCCAGACCACCTGGCTGCGCTCTTGATGGGCGCGCAGGATCGCCATCTGGGCGGCGGGATTTGTCGTCATCTCGATCATGGCCGTCTCCTTGTTTCAACTTAGATTTGCTTGACCTGATGCGAATATGTGCTTCTAATTACAAGCCGACAAACGAGCTTTCTTGGACCTTCAGTTAAGATTTACTTCACTATGAGTGACTATCTTCCACCGCTGACCGCGCTCCGTGCGTTTGACGCCGCGGCCCGGCACATGTCTTTCGCGAAGGCGGCAGAGGAATTGCATGTAACACCAGCCGCCCTGTCCTTTCAGATCAAATCGCTTGAGGAACATCTGGGGCGACCGCTGTTTCGCCGTTTGAACCGCGCCGTTGAACTGACCGAGGCAGGTCGCGCTCTTGCTCCTGGTGCGTCTGAAGGCTTTGCAACATTGCAATCCGCATGGCGCGCAGTGCGAAGGCAGGAAGACAACAACAGCCTGACCGTTACCGCAGGTCCCGCGCTGACGGCCAAATGGCTGGCCCCACGGCTGTACGAGTTCGCCCGCGCGCATCCTGAAATCGATCTGAAATTCTCGGCCACGCTGCGCAACATGGACCTTGAGCGGGACGACGTGGATGTCGCCATCCGTTTCGGGAACGCGGCAGACGAAGGGTTGCACTCTGTTCCTGTGCGAAAGGAATGGCTGACCCCTGTCATGACCCCGGAATTGGCGGAACAATTCCCCACTCCGGATAGCCTGCAAAAAGCCCCTTTGATCCATGACGAGTCGATCAGCTTTCTGACCCCGCCCTGCGACTGGCCTGCATGGTTCCGCGCCGTGGGCATCGATTTCACCCCAACCCATGGCGCACATTTTTCCAATGCCGATCACGCGATCGATGCTGCCGTCGCCGGTGTTGGCGTGGCACTTGGGCGGCGCGCCATGATTCTCAAGGATCTGACCGAAGGCCGATTGGTTGCGCCGTTCAAAACAGCCTTGGAAACCAAAGGTCGGTTCCGGTTCTTGTGCCTTCCGGGGGCCGAGAAAAAACCTCAGATCGCAGCTTTTCGCGATTGGTTCCTGACTGAAATTGAAAAAACCGCGCATATATCGGATGAGTTCAAAATCATACCGATTGAAGAGGTTTCCCCCCTATGACAAAAATGCGTGCAACCGCTATCGGTTTTGTGGCCGTTTTACTGTGGTCCCTACTTGCGTTGTTCACTGTCGGGTCTGCGCCCACGCCGCCTCTTCTGCTGAACACAATATGCTTTACGATCGGCGGCGCTTTGGGTCTGATCTGGGCGACGGCAACCGGCGGGTTGAGCGGTTTGAAAAAGGTTCCCTGGACCACTTACCTGTTTGGTACTTTGGGTCTGTTTGGTTATCACGCGCTGTATTTTTCAGCCCTGCGCATGGCCCCCGCAGCCGAGGCTGGGTTGATCGCCTATCTCTGGCCTCTGCTCATCGTGCTTATGTCGGGCCTGCTTCCGGGTGAACATCTGCGCATCGGGCATCTGATCGGGGCCTGTCTTGGTTTTGCAGGGGCTGCTGTGATCATCGCAGGCGGCGGAGGGGCAGGCTTTCAGGCACAACACTTGCCCGGATACGCATTGGCCCTGCTCTGCGCGCTGACATGGTCGGGCTATTCCGTCCTGTCGCGCAAACTGGGTGATACACCAACCAGTTCGGTCGCGGTGTTTTGCCTTGCAGCCGCGCTGGCGTCTGGCCTGCTACATCTGGCTTTGGAAGACACGGTATTTCCAGACACAACCCTTGGCTGGGTCTCGGTTCTGGCGCTTGGCCTGGGGCCTGTCGGAGCGGCGTTTTATGTTTGGGATATTGGGGTCAAGCAGGGCGACATTCAAATCCTCGGAACCTCATCTTATGCGGCCCCGTTGTTGTCGACCCTTGCTTTGGTGGTCGCCGGAATCGCCGCCCCGTCCTGGGGCCTGGCGATTGCGGCCTTTTTGATCACTGGCGGGGCCTTGATCGCGGCCCGCGCCAGCCTGAAAGCTTAAGCGGACAGGCGTTCGATCTCTTCTTTGAGTTTGAGCTTCTGTTTCTTTAACTGAGCTATATGGAGATCATCAATGCCCGGCGAGCGTTGGGCTTGTTCCACTTCGAGACCGAGAGATTCGTGCTTTTTCTTCAGTTCCGTCAGATGTGCGCTCACGCTCATTGCGATCCTCCTTGTTTACGTGTCTGTATGTCACGTAAGAAGTTGACCACATCGGCTCCACCCTGTCACGCTGCACAAGCACAGAATCTGTAATAAATCCGACAAAATCGGCTGGTCATTGCCGATAGACGTCAGAGCCGGGGCAACGGGGCGGCTTGCCGAAGCACTGCGGAAACCTGCTCGGTATAGCTTTCGCCATCTGTTTCGTGGCGCTCGCCCGCGTGCAAAATCAATGGCGCATGGAGGCGAAATGCTGCACGCCCCCCCTTGCGAGCCCGCAATATGACCAGTTCGGCCTCTCGACCTGCGCGTGCGCAAAGCGGCAACACTTCAACCGAGCCCAGTTTGCCCGCACAGGCCACTATCATGTCCGGCAGGCGATCTGCCTTCTGGACCATATGCAGATACCCTTGCGGGGCCAGACGTTTGGCCGCAACAGTAATCCAGTCATGCAAGGGGGTGTCTTCCCCCAAAGCAATGCTTCGGCCAGCGTCGCGGGCGCGACTATGCGCTCCGGCGCGGTAATAGGGGGGATTGGCAATGACGTGATCGAACTGGCGCTGCCGGATCTCGGCCGGCAAAGCGGATAGGTCTGCCTCAATCAAATCCAGTTCCACACTGTTGATCTCCGCGTTCCGGCGCGCCAGATCGGCATAAGCCTGTTGCAATTCGATACCTGTCAAATGAAGGCCGGGAACCCGTGCCGACAGACACAGAATGGCCGCTCCGGCACCACATCCCAGTTCCAATACGGACTGCCCGGCCTTAGCAGGAACAGACGCAGCCAGCAAAACCGGGTCTAACCCGGCGCGATACCCCGACACGGGTTGCAACATACGAATCTGGCCACCCAGGAAATCGTTGCAGGTCAATTCTTTGTCATCAAAGCGGGTCATCGGCCCAGCGGAATCTCATTATCGCGCATTACACGCTCGGCCCGGGTCAGGTCTTCGGTCCGAACCATGAGGCGCCGGGGGAAGATTCCGATACCACCTTCGAGGATGCTCATATTTACGTCCATCTGAAAGCAGTCTATATCCTCGCCCTCAAGGAGAGCGGATGCAAAGGCCAGGATTGTCGGATCGGTACTGCGCAGTAGTTCTTTCATGGGGATGGATGTAAGGGCAAGGCGAGGCGGAAGTCGAGCCTTGTATCAGGAGTGTGATGACCGTCGACATGATCTCAAAACCGCATGAGCGCCTCGCTGAACTGTTGGCGGGTGAGATGGAGGCCGTGAATGGCCTGATCCGCACACGGATGGCGTCGGACCACGCGCCGCGTATCCCCGAGGTGACTCAGCATCTTGTTGAAGCGGGTGGAAAGCGTCTGCGTCCAATGCTGACATTGGCCGCCGCGCATCTGTTTGGCTATGCTGGCGACCACCATGTGCGCCTTGCCGCTACTGTTGAATTTATTCACACCGCGACCCTGCTGCATGACGACGTGGTGGACGAAAGCGATAAGCGGCGCGGTCGTCCAACCGCAAATCTGCTGTGGGATAACAAATCCAGCGTTCTGGTCGGCGATTACCTGTTTTCGCGTAGCTTCCAACTGATGGTCGAAACCGGCTCACTTCGGGTTTTAGACATTCTGGCCAACGCCTCGGCCACCATTGCAGAAGGCGAAGTGTTGCAGATGACGGCGGCAACCGATCTGCGCACGGATGAAAGCGTTTATTTGCAGGTCGTACGCGGCAAGACAGCCGCGTTGTTCTCTGCTGCGACCGAGGTCGGCGGCGTGATCGCTGGCGCGTCGGAAGAACAAGTCAAAGCCCTGTTCGACTACGGTGACTCATTGGGCATCGCTTTCCAGATAGCGGACGACCTGCTGGACTATCAGGGCGACAGCAAGGCAACCGGTAAGAACGTGGGCGATGATTTCCGCGAACGCAAGCTGACCCTTCCAGTGATCAAGGCCGTGGCTCAAGCCACACCCGAGGAGCGCACCTTCTGGGAGCGTACCATTGAAAAGGGTCGTCAGCAGGACGGCGATTTGGATCATGCGCTGCGGCTGATGGAAAAATACGCCACGCTTGAGGAAACCCGGAAAGACGCTTTGGGTTGGGTCAAGAAAGCCAAAGCCGCATTGGACCTGTTGCCTGATCACGAGATTCGCAGCCTGCTGCGTGACCTGGCCGATTACGTGGTCTCGCGCCTCAATTAAGCTGAGTGGCGCGGCACCACCAACCAGAATGGGCTGCGCCGATCTCATAAGCTGCGAAATGTGCGTCTTTCATCGTCGGGTAAAGCGCAAAGCAGGTTGACCCCGACCCCGACATGCGCGCCACAAGGGCGCGATTGGTCGTGCTCAACTCATCCAGAACCTGCTCGATCTCGGGCGCAACGGCCATGGCAGGCTGCTCCAGATCGTTTCGCTGTTCGCGCAGCCACTGGGCGCAATCGTAAGCGTTTTCGAATTCAGGGATACACTCTGGCATCGGTGGATTGTCTCTGGACGCCAGCGCGTTGAAAACGGCGCCTGTCGGCACTGGTATGTTCGGGTTGACCAATAGGGCCGGCAGGTGCGGAAGGTTCACATCAACCAATCGGTCACCAATGCCCTGCATCCTGATCGCTCGGCCCGCCTGACAGACGGGCACATCTGCCCCCAATGACAACGGCAAATTCGGTGGAACATCAAAGCCTTGCCCCGCCAAAGTCCGAAGTGTGGCAGCGGCATCCGACGAACCGCCCCCGATACCCGCCCCGTGGGGCAAAGATTTGCTGAGCTCGATATGCCCGGTCCAACCGACGCCCTCGGCTGCTTTCCACACCAGATTGCGGTCGTCCGTGGGAACCCCATTGGCAAACTCTCCGCGCACATCTATGGACAATGCAGGTCCGGGTTCAAACGTCAGCTGATCGCCCATGTCTGCAAAGACCACCAGCGAATCCAACAAATGATAGCCGTCGTCCCGGCGACCGGTCACATGCAGGGTCAGGTTGATCTTGGCGGGCGCAAACGCCTCAATTTCCATTAGCGACTTTCAAAGGTTCGGCACCCTCTTCGGCCAGCACGGCATCCAGCCCCACCTCGATCTTGCGCCTAATACGATCCGGGTCGGCCTCACTATCGGTATCTTCCGGGTCGATAAAAGACAGCGCCCGTTTCCACTGGAATTCGGCCTCACGCGCCCGGCCCACTGCCCAATAGACATCGCCCAGATGGTCATTCACCACCGGATCGACCGGCATCAGCTCTACGGCACTCTCCATCTGCTCAACAGCTTCGTCATAGCGACCCAGACGGAACAGGACCCAGCCCAGGCTGTCGACAATGTAACCGCTGTCCGGACGGGCCGCGGCGGCGCGTTGAATCATGTCCAGCGCCTCGTCCAGTTTCTCTTTGCGCTCGACAAGGGAATAGCCCAGATAATTCAGAACTTGCGGCTGATCCGGGTTCAGCTCAAGAGCACGGCGGAAATCTGCTTCGGCCTCGTCCCACTGTTTCAGCCGCTCGTGGCTGATGCCGCGGGCATAGTGCAAGAACCAGTTGCCCCCTGCCGCATTGTCTGTCAGCGCGATTGCCGTGTCATAAGACGTCACTGCCGCCTGATAGTTTTCCTGACGCCGCTGCAGATCGGCCAATGCCACATGCACACCCGGAAGGTCAGGATCTTGCGTTGCCAGGTTTTGCAGCACCTCGACGGCAGCATCGGTTTTACCCGATCGGTCCAGAACCTCGGCCCGACCCAGCTCTGCCGCGTGGTGATCGTTGCTGTCCGCCGGAACCGTACGATAGGCCGCAACCGCCAGGTCGTATTGCTCCAGCTGGTCTAGTAGGTCTGCGCTCAGCAGAATGGCATCCACGTGACCTGAGCGCAGAAAACTGGCCAATCGTGTGTAAAGAAGAACATAGTCCGGCGACGCCTCAGCGTTCAGCGCGACACCAACGGAAAAGAAAATCTCGGCCATACCATCCTGAGCAGAACGGATATGGGTAAAGGGCAACGTTTCACCCGCCTCCAACTGGCTGGTATAGTTCTCGATGGTCGGGTCGCTGCCTGCGACGAAAACATCTTCTAGGAACTGAATTGCGTCTTCGTTCTGATCCAGTTGCGACAGGACCTCGGTTCGTGCCAAAGCCGCCCGACGCGTAAAGCGTGCAATCGCGCCGTCATTGGCTGCAAAGACCGCCTCGGCACCTTCAAAATCGCCGATTGAGGCCAAAGCCATAGCCTTGTGATACAGCGCAAATTCCCTCAGGCCCTCTTGCGTGGCAACGGCATCAAACTGCTCCATCGCCTTTGTCATCTCACCCTGCGCCAAGTGGGCCCAAGCGATCATCAACCCGTCCACCAATGGCCCGACACCCTGTGTTTCAGGGTCGCGGGCCAGAAGGACGTCATATTTGCCATCTGCAATCAGATTGGCCGCAATCACCATGCGTGCGCCCTGGCTGGGCAGGTTGGCTGCTTCGATCTGCTGGGCGACCGGCAATGCGCGTTCGATCTCGCCCAATGCAAGGCGCGCCACAACAACGCTTTCCAACAAAAGGGGATTTTGGGAATCGAACTTCAGTGCTTGGGCATAATACCGCTCGGCTGCGGCATAATCACTTTCGTAGATTGCCTGTCGCCCGGCCAAATATGACCCTGCGCCCGAGTCTGAGTAAGCCGGTACTGCGACCGACGACATGAGCAGCACGGACAAAGCCGCGCGACGAACGAGGGAAACCACCGAAATCCTGCCTTGCTATCGTTGACTGACATTCAAGCTAGGGCTTTGGCTGGCAAGAGGCAATGGCAGAGCCTTCACGACCCTGCCAGTGCCCGCTTTTTCGCTTACATATTAGGGTAGTTCGGACCGTCCCCACCTTGCGGCGTTGTCCACGTGATATTCTGGCTGGGATCCTTGATGTCGCAGGTTTTGCAGTGCACGCAGTTCTGGAAGTTAATGACGAATCGCGGACCGCTTTCATCCTCCACCATCTCGTATACGCCCGCCGGGCAGTAACGCTGCGCCGGTTCATCGAACTTGGGCAGGTTCACTTTGACCGGGATCTCGGGGTCGGCCAGCTTCAGGTGGCAGGGCTGGCTTTCCTCATGATTGGTCGCCGCAAAAGACACGTTGGTCAGGCGGTCGAAGGACAGCACACCATCAGGTTTCGGATAGTCGATCGGCTGATGCTTGCTTGCATCCTCGGTCGACTCTGCGTCGTTCTTGCCATGGCCCAGCGTACCCAACACCGAGAAGCCCAGCGTGTTGGTCCACATGTCCATGCCACCCAACACCAGTGAGGCGGTCAGGCCGTATTTTGACCACAGCGGCTTGACGTTGCGTACCTTCTTCAGGTCGCTGCCAATCGCGCCTTCGCGCACGTCGGCTTCATAGGCGGTCAGTTCGTCACCCGAACGATCGGCCTTGATCGCATCGAACGCGGCCTCGGCTGCGGCTTTACCGGACAGCATTGCGTTATGGTTGCCCTTGATGCGCGGCACGTTGACCATGCCGGCTGAGCAGCCCAGCAGCGCCACACCCGGAGCGACCAGTTTAGGCATCGACTGAAAGCCGCCTTCGGTGATGGCACGGGCACCGTATGAGACACGCTTGCCGCCTTTCAGCAGCTCGGCCACCATCGGGTGATGCTTGAAGCGCTGGAATTCCATGTACGGATACAGGTGCGGGTTCTTGTAGTTCAGGTGAACCACGAAACCGACATAGACCTGATTGTTTTCAAGGTGGTAGATGAACGACCCACCACCTGCGTTGCTGCCAAGAGGCCAGCCCATTGTGTGCGTGACGCGGCCTTCCTTGTGCTTGGCAGAGTCGATCTCCCAGATCTCTTTCATTCCGACGCCGTACTTCTGCGGTTCTTTACCGGCAGACAAGTCATACTTGGCAATGACTTCTTTGGACAGCGATCCGCGCACACCTTCCGACAGGAAGACGTATTTGCCGTGCAACTCCATGCCCGGCTCGGTGTTGGGGCCGTAAGAGCCGTCAGCTTCCAGACCAAAGACACCGGCAACCACGCCTTTGACTTCGCCATTGTCGCCAAAAACCATTTCCGAGCACGCCATGCCCGGGAAGATTTCGACGCCCAACTCTTCGGCTTGCTCGGCCATCCAGCGGCAGACATTGCCCATCGAGACGATATAGTTGCCGTGGTTGTTCATCAGCGGCGGCATCGGGAAATTGGGGATGCGAATCTTGCCCGCTTCACCCAGCATGTAGAAGTTGTCTTCCTCAACTGGCACGTTCAGCGGTGCGCCTTTTTCTTTCCAGTCCGGGATAAGTGCATCCAGACCACAGGGATCAAGAACCGCACCCGAAAGGATGTGCGCGCCAACTTCCGAGCCCTTCTCCAGCACCACGACGTTCAGGTCGGCATCCAGCTGTTTCAGACGAATGGCCGCAGACAGGCCCGCGGGACCTGCACCCACGATCACCACATCGTATTCCATCGCTTCGCGTTCAATCTCGGCCATCGCGGGCTCCCTAGCTAACTTTCCGATTTGGCGCTGTCACCGCCTGATCTGCGCAATTTTGTTTCACGGGTGATTACATGCTCGGAAAGACCTTGGTCAATCGAAACACGGCGTAACAAGGGCGCTATTCGACACATCATGCCTCTGGCGCATCCCCCATCAGGTATCTGGGACCGCTACCATGCGATTTTGCCCTGTCATCTGGGTTGTAGAGCGCACATTTCGGCAAGCTCAGGCACCCGCAGCCGATGCAGCCATCCAGATTGTCGCGTAACCGCATCAGAGTATCGATTCGCTGGTCCAGATGGGCGCGCAATTGCACACTAATGGCCTTCCAATCCTGCGGTGTTGGCGTGCGACTTCCCGGCAGGCCCGACAAAACCTCACGGATTTCCGGCAAGGTCAGGCCAAACTGCTGCGCAATCATCACAAAGCTCAGCCGCCGGATGTCTGCCCGCTGATAACGCCGCTGCCCACCCGCGTTGCGCCAGGGCGAGATCAGACCCTGCGCTTCATAGTACCGGATGGCCGATACCGCCAACCCGGTGCGCCGGGCCAATGCGCCAATTGCAAGCCCCTCTGAAACAGCCATCAAAGCCTCAAAAAATTACCTTGACCTAAAGTTAGGTTTAGAAATTACGGTGAGTCGTGACAAGTCAAAAACAGGAGATCCCATGATGGCAACGCTTGAACATACCAATTTCACTGTCCGCGACCCGCAGGCTTCGGCCGCCTGGATGCAAAAGGTCTTTGATTGGGAAACCCGCTGGGAAGGCCCGGCAATTTCAGGCGGATACACTGTTCACGTCGGTTCCGCTCATACATATCTGGCACTGTACAAACCTGATGAGCCAAGACCGTCAGACGAAAGCAGCTATGATGTGATCGGCGGGCTGAACCATGTGGGAGTACTGGTCGAAGACATCGATGCCACCGAAGCCAAAGTGCGCAAAGCAGGATTCGAACCCCACAACCATGCCGACTACGAACCAGGACGTCGGTTCTATTTCAGGGATGACAACGGTATCGAGTTTGAAGTTGTACAATATGATTGAGATGTTGTGGCTCAGCACCCCGTCTCAGCGCTGGCGCAGGTCGCGGCATCCCGATCATCGCCACAGGCCGCATCCCAAATCAAAACGGCGCGAAGTCGCGAATTGATCGCTTCTGACGCTGTCACCTCTTGCAATTCACGTGGCATTTGGGTCAGGTATTCGTCAACCTAACATTCGCCCCGACGCTTCTGTGCGGCGGGGCGACTCAATTTATGCGTGGACGTAGAGAGTATGGAAAAGATCCCAATGACGCCTGCGGGCAATGCCGCGCTCGCGGCTGAGCTGAAGAACCTCAAATCCGTTGAACGCCCGGCGATCATCGAGGCGATTGCATCGGCGCGCGAACTGGGCGACCTGAAGGAAAACGCTGAATATCATTCGGCTCGCGAAAAGCAGGGTTTCATTGAAGGGCGTATCAAGGAGCTGGAAGGTATCCTTTCACTTGCCGATGTCATTGACCCGGCCAAGTTGACCGGCGCAGTCAAGTTTGGCGCAAAAGTTACATTGGTCGACGAAGACACCGATGAAGAAAAGACGTGGCAGATTGTTGGTGAATACGAGGCCAATATCGAAAACGGCTTGCTGAACATCAAATCTCCCATCGCCCGCGCCCTGATCGGCAAGGACGAGGGGGACAGTGTAGAAGTACGCACGCCCGGTGGCGTGCGGTCTTATGAAATTCTTAGTATTGAGTACGCCTGACCGGAGCGCATGTTATGTCGGGGCCCAAACCTGACCCGGAAACAGAAAGACCGACCTCGCTGGGCATCTATGATCGCCCAAAGGCATCGGCTGTCACTGAAATTGAGATCGCCGCGTTGGTGCTCAGCCTGATCTGGCTGGTGGTGTCGGTTGTCTTTCTGGTGCTTCCGGAACAGGGTCAAAGCGGCGGCTTCATTGTCACCTTTCTGGCGGTGTTCATGCCCGTGGCCATGATCTGGGTCGCGGCCACGGCAATGCGCGCCAGCCGGGTGATGCGCGAAGAAAGCGAACGGCTGCAAACGGCGATTGATGCCATTCGGCAGGCTTACGTTGCGCAGCAGCAGCGTGCCTCCAGCACCTATGAGCCTGCCGTGGCAAAAAAGCTGGACGAAATCGCAGCGGCCACCCGGAAAACGGAGAACGCACTGGCGACATTCTCAACCAAGCGCACCGCTCCGACGACCGCCTCGGCGCAATCCTCCGCTCCAGGCGACCAAACCTCGCTCGAACTGGGAACGCCTGCGGAGGAGATTGCGCCGCCGCTCAGCACCTCAGTTTTCATCCGTGCGCTGAACTTTCCGGAAACACAGGATGACACCGAAGGGTTCAATGCACTGCGCATTGCGCTGAAAGACCGCAAGACAGCGCAGATTGTCCAGGCTTCGCAGGATGTTCTGACCCTGCTGAGCCAAGAAGGCATCTATATGGATGACCTACGCCCTGATATGGCTCGGCCAGAAATCTGGCGTCAATTCGCCCAAGGCACACGCGGCCGCGCCGTTGCCGCGTTGGGGGGTGTCCGCGACAGGTCTTCACTGGCGCTGACAGCAGCCCGGATGAAACAGGATCCGATCTTCCGCGACGCGGCCCATCATTTCCTACGCCGTTTCGACAAGATGATGGCCGAGTTCGAACCCGCCGCAAGCGATGCGGAACTGAGCGCACTGGGGGAAACACGCACGGCGCGCGCGTTCATGTTGCTGGGCCGCGTGGCCGGAACCTTCGACTAGGAAGTTACGACCGGCCAGGACATCTTCGTCGCAATGCTGAAGCCGAACAGGTGTTTTAGTGGCCCGGTTTTTTCTTCACCAACAGGCCGAAACCCTTCACGCTCATACAAGGCACGGGCGCGGGGGTTTGTGTCAATCACATCCAGCTGAACCTCTGACATTCCTCTGTTGCAGGCCTCTTGCTTGACGGCACCCAAAAGGGCCGTGCCCACGCCCTTGCCACGTGCTTCGGCGGCGACAAAGATGCCATCCATCTGGAACACACCCGGTTTCAACTCACGCTCCAGCACGCTCAGAATAAGGGCGCGCCAAATGGCCCCAAACCAGCCATAGACCCCGGCGAGTTCAGACACGCTGCCTCCGGCCAAACCGCCAGCGCGCGTCTTGAACCCTGCCAGACCCAGCATCCGGCCCGTGTCATCCCGCGCAACCAGCGCAAAGTCCGGGTTCAATACAGTTTCAAAAAAGGCCAGACCCTTTTCGTCAGGGCCCATAACCTTGTTCAGTTTGGCCCGGAACGCCTGCCAGAACAGCGCCGCTGCCTGCGCGCGCTCTTGGTCAGCAAATCCGGGTGAAATTGCGATGGTCAATCACCAAAGCTCCCGTACGGTATGAAATGTACTGGGTCGCCCGGCTTGATGTGCCGCGCGCCATCTTCGATTTCGACCAAGCCTTCGGCCCAGCTGAGCCCACTGATCCGGCCCGATCCTTCCGAATGGAACACCTCGGCCCGCCCATTACGCATCCGGGCACGCAGGTATTCACGGCGGCCAGGTTTCTTGCGTTTCTCAAAAGCGGCAGGCACCTCGAACCCTTGCGGTTCCACCCAACCTTCGCCCGACATCAGGCCCAGCGCGGGGCGTGCAAAGATCAGCGTGCAGACCATGGCAGCCACCGGGTTGCCCGGCAGGCCAAACACCGGCACGCCTGACCACAAGCCCAAGGCCAACGGACGTCCCGGCTTTAACGCAATCCGCCAGTGCTGCATCGCCCCCGCTTCACGCAACAGGGCGGACACGTGATCTTCGTCGCCAGCAGACGCACCTCCGCTGGTCAGAATCACGTCGGCCTGACCTGCGGCCTGGTCCAACCGGTCCCGCAAGGCATCCCGATCATCCGAAACACGCCCCATATCAACGGGCACGAACCCAATCCGCTCGATCAATGAAAGCAACATCGGGCGGTTGGCGTCGAAAATCTGCCCTGGACCGGCAATGTCTCCGGGTTCGACCAGCTCATCACCGGTTGAAACCACCGCCACGCGCAGCGGCTTGCGCACATTTACCTCGGCGATTCCCACAGCGGACAGCAACGCAAGATCGGCAGGTGTCAATCGACGCCCGACGGGCAAAGCCATGTCACCGGCCGCAACATCTTCGCCCGCGCGCCGTGTGTTGGCCCCCTTTTTCAGCGGGCCATGGAAGGCAATATGGCCATCTTTGACCGTGACATCCTCTTCCAGAATAACCGTGTCCACCCCATCAGGCAGCGCCGCGCCCGTCAGGACACGCAAAGCCCGACCTTCGGGCACGTGACCCTCAAATGGAATCCCCGCCGCCGCGCGCCCGTCAACCAGAGGCATGACCTGCGTGCCAACTGGGACGGGGCCTGCGAACCCGAACCCGTCCACCGCAGTGTTGGGCTGGGGCGGGTTCGAACGCTGGGCGATCACATCCTCGGCCAGAATGCGCCCACTCGCCTTGGTCAGTGCAAGCGTTTCAACAGATGTGATCGGGTGCAATCTGTCGCGCAGAAAGGTCAAAGCCTCATCCACAGGTGTCCACTCGACCCCAGCGGGCAGCGCAAAGCAATCGTTGCGCAACGGGGGTGGGGCTATGTTCGGCTTGTCCTGAGCTACACCCAATATCCAACCTTCCTCTGCCGCTGAGACATTCAATTGCGCTTTCAACTCATTCTCTGACAGACGTGACAGAGTCAAGGCAACCTGTTCGACCTGCCAGGCATCCTTGATCCGCCCTGCTGGCGGCGCTCCAAGGGTCAGAGATGGCCAGATCTCTACAAAGGCGACGGGTGTTCCCAGCGGCTGGAAAGGCCAGGCCGCGACTTGCCCGGCAAAGCGATGACGCAGCCGATTCAGAACCGGTAGCCCCATCATCACCTGTCCACCAACAGCCCCCGCGCCTGCCATCTGCCAGCAGGTAAAGCTGCCCTTTGCCAGGGTTTCCACGACACGGCGGTCCGGGAAGGGGTTGGCATAGTCGGATTTCGTGCGTGGCAGACCGTCGATGTCACGACGCAGACCGTTCATCCAAAACGGGCCGTTGCCTCCGAAATTCAGGTTGATCTGACCTGCCAGATCAAAACGGTTGTTCGCCTTAGGCGTATCCTCAATATGCCGTTCGAACCAGTCCCACAAAGCCAGGGGATCGTCCGCACCCATCATCGCCCGGGCAAATCCGGCCGGATAACCAAACGGGAAATCGAACCCCAGAAACAGGCGGCGTCCTGCATCAAGCTCGGTGCGGATCAGGGCCTCAAGCCACTGTTCAGCAACCAACCTGTTTCGCAGGTATTCGGGTTCCAACAAGCACCCTTCGCGCACAATACAGGCCCAGATCGCATCTTTGCGCGGGGTCGGCCCGGTGTCGTTTCCGCCAGACCAATCCACCATCGCAAAGGTCTGGAACAGGTTCACAAACCGACTTCTTTCAGGATGAAGTCCGCAATTTCTGTGGTGTCATTCAGATCAATAACCGCGCGGTCCAAATCCAGCGGAGTGTCGCTGGCTACAGCACGTATGGTCGTGTTCTCGGGGGCCATTAGCGTATGGCCCGCCTCGACCCGAAACGCTTCGATCTTGGGGTGGTTTTCACGCTTGAAGCCTTCGATCAGCACGAGGTCGACCGGTGAAAGCCGTGACAGCAGTTCATCCAATGCAGGCTCTGGTGCACCGCGCAGCTCCTGCATCACGGCAATGCGCTGACCTGAGGCAAGCAGAACTTCGCTGGCCCCTGCCATCCGGTGGCGGTGACTGTCGGTGCCGGGCTGATCTACATCGACGCCGTGATGCGCGTGTTTAACCGTCGAGACCGTAAAGCCCCGGCCTGTGATCTCGGCCACCAATCGTTCCATCAACCCTGTCTTTCCGGCATTCTTCCACCCGGTGACGCCAAAGACCCTCATGCCTGCTCCAACAACATTCGGGCGCGGTCCAGATCTTCTGGCGTGTTGACATTGAAGAACGGGTCAAACGGGTCGGCATCGAACAACGCCTCTCGCCCGTCATGCTTGTCAGTCCACAGCACCACCTTGCGCAGCCCATCTGTCAGCGCCGCACGCAGATCGTCGCGCAGCGCCACGGGCCAGAGGCCGAAGGTCGGGTGTCGATTGACCCGCCTGCCCCCACCGGATTTCAGCGCCTCAGCTCCCGTGCGTGGGGTCGTGGCCAAAACCAGAGGATACGTCTGCCCTTCCGCGGCCTCTTGCAGTCGCGCCACCAAGTCGCGCGGAAAGAACGGTGTATCAGCGGCAGCAGTCACAATGCTGTCCGCCCCCTGCTCTGCCGCCCAGTCCAGCCCGGCCAGCACACCGGCCAGAGGCCCGGCGAAACCTTCGATCGTGTCGGGTAGGATGGGCAGGTTCAGGTCGGCAAACCTTCCCGAGTCGCCATTGGCGTTCAGGGCAAGACCGTTTACCTGTGGGGACAGGCGGTCGATGACATGAGAAAGCAGGCTTTGCTGACCGATCTGCAGCAAGCCCTTGTCACCGCCGCCCATCCGGGTAGCCTGCCCGCCTGCGAGAATGATGCCGAGCGGTTTCTTGAGAAGGTTATTCATTGGCACTCTTCCGGCGATGTTTTTTGTCCTCACCCGCAACGGTTGACGGGTCTACGTCGCGCAGCAGGCGATCTTCGCCCGACAGGCAGACGAAGCGCTGCCCGCGCATCCGACCGATCAGCGTCAACCCAACCTCGCGCGCGATCTCGACACCCCAGGCGGTGAAGCCAGAACGGGAAGCCAGAACCGGGATGCCCATCATTGCCGTCTTGATCACCATCTCGGATGTCAGGCGACCGGTGGTGTAAAGGATCTTGTCCTCGGCCACCTCGCCTTCTGACAGCATCCAGCCTGCGATCTTGTCGACAGCGTTGTGGCGGCCCACGTCCTCCATGTAGACCAGCGGGCGATTTTCGCGGCAAAGGACCGTGCCGTGGATTGCGCCAGCCTCAAGATAAAGCGACGGGGTACGATTGATCTTGGAGGCAAGATCGTACAGCCACGACGTACGCACCTGCACCTGCGGCAGCTGCACGTCCTCAAGACCCTCCATCATGTCGCCAAAGACAGTGCCGACAGCGCAACCACTGGTGCGGGTCTTCTTCTTCAGCTTATCCTCATACGATGTCTCACGCGCTGTTCGTACAACAACGGTTTCAAGATCGTCGTCATAGTCCACGCGGATAATCTCATCATCCGCCAACAGCATCCCCTGATTGCGCAGGAAGCCCAAAGCCAGATATTCAGGATAGTCGCCGATGGTCATCGCCGTCACGATTTCCTGAGAATTGAGAAAGATCGTCAACGGGCGTTCTTCAACCACTGAAATCTGGCTGGCCTCGCCGTTCTGGTCCACACCTTCAACCGCCCGGGTAAGGCGGTCCGAGCCCGGATCAGGGGCGACAAGATAGTCCGACAGGTCGATTTCCGTGGCCAATTGCAACCCCTTCCCAAGACAGATACTGCTGCAGGCATCACCATAGGATTTAGCCATGGCCTCTGCCACATCCAAGTCTTACTTCTGGAAAGGTTTTCGCGACGGGACACCCTTTATCTTCGTCGCCGTGCCCTTTGGCCTGTTGTTTGGTGTATTCGCGACCGAAGCCGGGCTAACCATTGTTCAGACAATGGCTTTTACTTCGACCGTTTTTGCCGGAGCGGCACAGTTTGCGGCATTACAACTGCTGCAGGACAACACGCCGACGGCGATTATCATAATCTCAGCGCTGGCGGTGAATTTACGTATGGCGATGTACTCCGCATCGCTGACACCTTACCTGGGTGCGGCACCGATGTGGCAGCGCGCCTTTGCCGCCTATCTGACCGTGGACCAGTCTTATGCCTGCTCCATTGTGCGGTTCGAGAAAGAGCCCGACCTGTCGGTGTCGCAACGCATGGCTTATTTCGTGGGTTCGGTCACGCCGATCACACCGCTCTGGATTCTTGCCACCTACCTAGGCGCAGTACTGGGCGCGCAGATTCCGGAAAGCTGGGCGCTGGATTTCGCCCTGCCAATCACATTTCTGGCCATGATCGGGCCGATGATGCGGACCTTTGCACATGTGGTCGCGGCGCTGGTGGCCATCGCAGTGTCGCTGTTGACCGTCGTAATCCCGTTCAATCTGGGCCTGCTGATCGCAGGGTCTGCGGGAATGATCGCCGGAGCACAAGCGGAACTGATCCTAGAGCGCAGAAAGTTGCAACGATGACCCAGACCGATCCCGTCACCATCTGGACCATCATAATAGGCCTGGCCATAGGCAGCTATGCCTTGCGATTTGTCTTTATCGGCCTTGTAGGTGACCGCCCGATGCCGACCTGGCTGCTGCGTCACCTGCGGTACACGGCAGTTGCGATTCTGCCTGCATTGATCGCACCATTGGTTGTCTGGCCCTCGGCGACCGAAGGGCAGCCTGACCTTCCCCGGATGTCAGCGGCAGCAGTTGCGTTGGTTGTAGGTGTGATCAGCAAAAACGTGTTGGCCGCCATCTTTTCCGGGGCCGCCACCCTCTACGGTTTGCTGTTTCTACTGAGTTGAGACCCCGTCCAACTGGTTAAGGCGCGCATTGTTCGCAGCCAGACCTTTTTGCAGATCCGCATCATCGCTTTCCCGATACTCCTCGGTCACGACGCCCGGAATCTGCGCGAACTGATCCGACAGGTTTACCGGGTAAAAGGTGACATCAATCTGCTCGAATCCCGGCACCTGCTTCAATAGTTGCGAGGTGGAGTTGGTACAGAACGCACCGGCGACCGGACCGGATTGCTTAGCAAGCTGCAGGGCAATTTCAGCCTGCTGTGGGGTCACCTGAATGGTCTGGATGCGCGCGTAATGCGTCTCGCGCGCGTGAGAGCTGCGATAGGCTCGCTCGACCGCCGGAGTTATGCCGTAAAGCACATCGTCCTTCATCGGAACAACATCCGCCCTGAATGAGCCGGCAGGGTCAAAGATCACCCGCTCACTGCCCGAAATCATCAACGAGGTATGTGCCCCGGATCCGGTGCGCGTGTTGATCATTGTGTAGAGCGTCAGCGTGGAAGGTCCGGGATCACGATAAGATCTCGAGACGACCTCGGCCTGGTCAGCTTGTGGACGGTTAGAACCTGCACAGCCGGCAACGGTTGCTACCAAAAGGCAGGCAATCAGAATCCTGAGCAAGATAGCCCCCGAAATGCTTAGGAGGCGAAAACCGCCAGGAACAGACACAGAAAGGCAATCGCAACCACGCACCATGTGGTGGCTTTGATGAAACCGTTGAAAGTTTTGGTTTGGACGGTGATGTCCATTTCGCCGTGCTTGTGTTCAGCCATAAGTCTCAGAATCCCAGTTCGCGTGTTTGATCTGTTGGATAATAGAAAACCAGACGCCTGTCACCACGTCATTCGCGCGCAGGGCTTGCTTACCTGAGAACCGAGCATCCCGGATATCCAAACCCCCAACGCCAGGGCAAGCCGCTGCATGGCCCACCGCCAAATCGCACTGCACCATACATCGCATCCGCCGTGATCGCGTGTACGGTGCGAATCTGCTCGGGCGTCATATCGTAGCGGTCGGCATAGTCTTTGGCATAACGGTCTCCATGCTCCACCACGCAAGCGTGCAGAGCATCATCCGCAGCCAAACGGGCGTCATAACTTACGTCTGCCGACACCGCATCACCCGCGTTGTGGTAGGCTTGGTCATGGGTCACACAACAATATTCCCATGGCGGGTGCTCTTCATACAGCTCACCGACCTGTGGGAATTGTTTGGCCACCCAACGCCAACTGGTCGACAACCCGCCCGAACATCCATCTGTTTCAAACGCGGTCAATTCGGCACTTACGCTTTGATCTATAAGGGCACGGTGAGAGGGCATCTCAAAACTGCGCATCAGATCCTGAGACAATGCAGGCTGCGGCAGCAAAGACACAAACAATGTCAGTCTAAGGGCTGTCATCGCGCATTGCCTCGGTATCGACCTGCAATCCAAACGTCGTGGCCAGCCACAGCAACAGCCGCTCACCCGGCCCCATTTCAGCACGCACGCGCAAGACCTCATTGGCCATGGCCGGGCGATCCGTGATCAGACCATCCACACCCATCGATGCCATTTTGGACATCTGCAACGGATCATTCACCGTCCAGACATAGATATCCTTGCCCGCGTCCTGCACCTTGCGAATCAAACCTGGCGTCACCATCCCTGCATTGACCGCGACGAATTCGCCGTCCAACCCGGACAAATCCCCAACGGCGGTGGCCGCCAACACGCCGGACCGCCAGTCGGGGCGCAGCGTTTTCATCTTTTGCACCGCCGGATATTTCAGCGACATGGTGGCAATGTCGTCCTGCATCCCAAGCTCTTCCACCAGATTGATTACCCGATTTTCCAGATCGACATCGTGACCATAATATTTCAGTTCGATCAGAACCTTAGACTTGCCCTTGGCCGCTTCCAGCACCTCGCGCAGGGTCGGCGTGCGTTCCGAGGCGTATTCCGGGCCGAACCAACTGCCGATATCAATGTCGGCCACATCCGCCATGGTTGCATCCCAGACTTTCAGGTTCACCCCGGCCAGCTTCATGAAATCGCTGTCATGGGCCACGATGACTACATCATCGGCCGTTTCCTGCACGTCGATCTCGACCCAATCCGCGCCACCCTCGATGGCTTTCAGAACTGCAGCCATGGTGTTTTCAGGCCTTATGGCCGCAGCGCCTCGGTGGCCGATGACCTCGGCATGATCCGGAGCCTGCACACGTTCCAGCAGACCTTGACCGAACCAAATGCCGATGCCCAATGCAGCCAGAGCTGCTGCGACGGTTACAAACACGGGTGCGCGGATTTTGCGGGGTTCGGGATGGGCAATTTCCTTGGCTTCTGTATCGAAAAATCCATCCAGCAAAACCGCCAGCGCGCCCAGCGCAGTCGTCGCCAGAACCAACCCCGCCAGGGACCACAGCCCAGCGATTATCAGGCTGAGGATCATCGCGAACCTGAGGCTGCTGTCCGCCTGCATCGGCACCAGTGCAAACAAAAGGCTGACCACCCCCGCGATCAAAGCCGCAACGACAAGGCGCATCGCCAGCCACAGGGCAAGTTCGATCTTCAATCGCCCACGCTTACCTTCCATCCTCTGTTCACTATTGGCGAAAGCCACACGTGGCGACGCACCTTCAAACAGAACCAGATGCAGGGCCAGCGCCCAACCGGATAGACGCCGGATCAAAACCCAGGCCAGGGCCAAAACGACCAATCCGATCAGTACGACCGCCACCTGAAAGGCAGGGGGGTGGAAGGTCAGGTAATAGTTGATGTCGTATTCCGTCAGCGTCCACCACGCGATCACCCCCGCAACTGCCACAAATGGCAGGGCAAGCAGCAAGACGCGCAGAATAAACCGCACAGCAAACCCGAACAGAGCCGGAAAGCGGGACAGGTTCAGCGTCAGCGCCGCACTGCCCGCGCGCCAGGGGTCGTGTTCGCCCATGCGCAAGGACCCGGCCATGACCGAGAACACAAAGACCTCAGCCAGCAATAACAGGCTGAGAACCGCAATACCTGCTATGAAGCCTGCCGGAGACAGCAGGAACATCGCAATGTCCTGATCTGTCAGCGCCGTTTGATCCGACAGAGAAACGGCCAGATTGACCGCCACTGCGACACCCGGCGCGATCATCGCCACCAGCAGCAGACGCACGGCAATATAGATCGGTACAAAGACCCTGCGCCGGGCCCAGGCCCCGGCATAGGCTTGTGAAACTTCTTGGAAAAATCTGCTCACGCGGTGGCCTCCGAAATGGTGCATTCATTCAAAGGCGCGCAAGCGTGAATTGCAAGTCAGCTGTCTTCCAGATCGGCCGCCAAACGGAATCCGATACGGTTGGCGGGTTTGTCTTCGACCGATTTGGGCAATGCGCGCAGCATCACGTTCAACTGGCTGACATGTTGCACCAATTGCGTCCGGGCCCCAGTTCCGCCCGAGCCATAGAAGGTGATCATATCGGGGTCAAAAAAACCCATGCCTTCGATCCGCATCACACCGGCATCACCACCGGTAAAGCCCATTGCGACCTCGTGATCGCCATCCAGCGTCTTTTCAAAGTTCTGGATGTACATGATCAGACGTTCATAGGCCCATTGTGCAGGGCTTTTGGTTTCAACCGGCTTGTTCAGCGGCTCAGGCAGGGTTTTGGTGCCGGATTCGGCCTTTGGGTCGGCATGAACCTCGTGGCAACGTGGCAAGGCGGCGGCTTCGGCGGCCTCGGCCGAGGTTTCGATCTGGTCCTGCATTCTTTTCTACCCTTTGCGCTGGTACAGCCAAGCTCCGTCCGCGCGCTGCGTCCGGGTCACAGCGTCAATGTGGTAGAGATGGTTCATATGTGCAACCGCCTCGACCAGCGCGAGCCCATATTCGCCCTCGCGGATCGTGCGTTTGAACAGGGGCAGGAAACAGTCGGCGGCAGCTTTGGGCTCGTCCAGATGGTCCAACAAACGCTCCAACGCGCTGTGGTGATTCTCGATCAACTGCCTCATGCGCAGCGGCAGGCCGGTAAAGGGCAGCTTGTGCCCGCCCAGAACCAGATGATCAGGCCGGGCCAGTGTCTGAAGTCGCTCGCACGCCTCCATCCAGGCCGAAACCGGGTCGGCCATGGGTTCTGTCGCATAAACCCCCAAATTAGGGCTGATCGAGCTGAGAATCTGGTCTCCGCTCAACACCAGATTGTCATCGCGGCTCCAGAAAGTGGCATGTTCCGGGGCGTGGCCATTGCCCATATGCACATCCCAGTCGCGCCCGCCCATGCGGATCACGTCATCTTGCTGTACCCGGGTAAAGCCCAGAGGCATGGGATAGACCGTATCCGCAAAGTTGAACGGACGATCCTTCATCCGCGCATTCAGAACCTCGGGTGCCATGCCCGTGCTGAGATAGAAATCCAGGGTCTCTTGCGGCCATGTTTCTTGAACGTCCAGCGTCAACATCCGTGCAAACAGCCACGAGGTACGGCTGGTCACCAGTTCAGCCCCGTGATCTGACTGAAACCACCCGGCATTGCCGACGTGATCAGGATGGTGGTGAGTCACAACCACCCGCTTGATCGGTTTGCCCGCCAAGGGTCCATCCATCAAGGTTTGCCAGATGCGCCGCGTCTTGTTCGAGGACAGCCCGGTGTCGATAACCGTCCACCCGTCGCCATCGTCCAGAGCATAAATATTGACGTGATCCAGCGCCATCGGCAGGGGCAGGCGCATCCACAGAACGCCCTCGGCAACCTGAATGGCTTCGCCTGTCGCGGGCGGCTCGGCCCACGGATATCTGATTCCCAAAACGCGATCCCCGTCCATCAGGCTACCAACTCGTCCGCGCTGAGCGCAAACAGGTCATCCGCCCCGCCTTGCGCCCGCGCCAGAAGGCCCGAATGTTCGGGCAACAAGGCATTGATGTAGTATCGCGCCAACTTGGCCCGTGGTCCATCCGGATCGGCCAGAGCTGCGGTCAGGTGGAAATGCCCGCCCAGCACCCGCGCAAACGCCTGCAAATAAGCGGTTGCACCTGCAAATCGGTCGTTCATGTCATTCTGCGCCACAATCCACTCGGTCGCTTCGCGCAGGGTTTCCGTGGCCTCCCAGACCGGACCGGCCAAATCGGGCATTGTGGCCCGGGCGCGCTCGGCCTGATCTTCGATCTCGTCCAGAAGGTTCGATGCGGCCTCACCCCCGTCCATCATTTTGCGTGCAACAAGATCCATGGCCTGAATGCCATCGGTTCCTTCGTAAATCGCCGTCACACGAACATCACGGGAATACTGGGCTGCACCGGTTTCTTCGACAAACCCCATGCCGCCATGCACCTGCACCCCGGTTTCAGCCACGCGTATCCCGGTGCGGGCGCCAAAGGACTTGCCGATTGGCGTCAACAACGCCGCCCGCGCGGCCCAATCGGCATCACCTGTGGCTTTCGCCATGTCAATTGCGGTTGCGTTGGCCAACAAAATCGCACGCGCCGCGAAGATATCCGCGCGCATATCCATGATCATGCGGCGCACATCTGCATGATCGATGATGGTACCCGAGGGCGTCCGGCCCTGCTTGCGGTCCAGCGCATAGGCCAACGCGTGCTGATAGGCGCCTTCGGCAACGCCGACGCCCTGCCCCCCCACACCCAAACGGGCGTTGTTCATCATGGTGAACATGGCGGCCATACCACCGTGTTCCGGGCCCACGAGCCAACCTTTGGCCCCGTCAAATTGCATCACGCAGGTGGGTGAGCCGTGCAGACCCATCTTGTGTTCAACCGAAACCACTTTCAGGTCATTGGACACGCCGGGATTGCCATCCGCATCAGGGATGTATTTCGGCACCAGGAACAACGAAATCCCTTTGGTACCCGGCACCCCATCCGGCAAGCGTGCCAAAACCAGATGGCAGACATTTTCGGCAAAGTCGTTGTCGCCCCAGGATATGAAAATCTTCTGCCCGGACACCGAAAATGTCCCATCGCCATTTGGCTCGGCCTTTGAGGTCAGGGCACCCACATCCGAACCGGCCTGTGCCTCGGTCAGGTTCATGGTGGCCGACCATTCACCAGATATCATCTTCGGCAAATACAGCGCCTTCAATTCATCGCTGGCGTGATGCTCCAACGCCTCGATCTGGCCTTGCGCCATCAGTGGCGCCAGCTGCAGCGACAGGCATGAGGCGCTCATCATCTCATTCACGGCGGTGGTGATGGTCATTGGCAGGCCCATTCCGCCATACTCAGGATCAGCACTGATCCCGACCCAGCCGCCTTCAGCAATCGCCTTCCAGCCATCACCATAGCCCGGAGAACTGCGCAGCACGCCATTCTCAAGCCGTGCAGGTTCCAGATCACCGGCACGTTGCAACGGTGCCAGAATCTCTTCACACATCTTGCCCGCCTCAGACAGAATTGCACTGACGACGTCCGCGCTGGCATCTGAGAAAGTTTCAGTGGCGGCGACCTGGTCAAACCCGACCACATGGTCCAGCAGAAATTGATAATCTGAGATTGGGGCGCGATAGGGCATGGCTTCTCTCGGGGTCTAACGGATCAGAATACATCGGCGGGCTTGGAATCAAGCGCAAGCACCGCTAAGCGTATGGGCTTGTACCGACTACGTACTCTTCCAGATGTTTCAAGCAACCAAAACGCGGCGTCATCAATTATGATCTCATCCGGCACTCAGGAATTGACGGCGGATCCCGACGGTATAGCACGGGCGGCGGACTTGCTGCGTCAGGGCCTTCTGGTCGCCCTGCCAACCGAAACGGTCTATGGCCTGGGCGGCGATGCCCGCAATGGTCAGGCAGTCGCATCGATTTACGAGGCCAAGGGGCGACCCAGCTTCAACCCGCTGATCGCCCATGTCGGCTCGGTAAGTGCGGCGAAGAGGTTTGTGCAATGGTCTGATCAGGCCGAGCAACTGGCGCTAGCCTTCTGGCCAGGCCCGCTGACTCTGGTTCTGCCGCTGCGCGAGGGGCACGGAATTTCCTCGCTTGTGACGGCCGGGTTGAACACGCTGGCGGTTCGCGTGCCCGCACACCCCACCGCCCGTGCATTGTTGACTGCGTTCGATGGGCCGGTCGCTGCGCCTTCGGCAAATCCTTCGGGTCAAATCAGCCCCACGACAGCAGACCACGTGTGGTCGGGCCTGGGCGGCAAAATCGCCGCTGTACTGGATGCCGGGCCTTGCGGCGTCGGGCTGGAATCCACCATCGTCGGACTGGCCGGAGAGCCCACCCTGCTGCGCCCCGGCGGAATCGCGTTGGAACAGATCGAACAGGAACTGGGGGCGCATCTGCACATGCATCAATCAGGTGATCTGCTGACCGCCCCTGGACAACTTCAATCGCACTACGCGCCGGACGCCCCGGTCCGCCTGAATGCCAGGTCGCGTCAGGGTGACGAGGTCTTGCTGGGCTTTGGCAAGGTGGAGTGTGATCTGAACCTGTCCGAGAACGGCAATCTGACCGAGGCCGCCGCAAACCTATTTGCATCCCTGCATGAGCTGAACAAATCCGGGCGGCCGATTGCGGTTTCTCCGGTCCCCGAGACCGGGCTTGGTGCGGCCATCAACGACCGACTGCGCCGCGCCGCCGCGCCACGCGACAGCTAATCAGGCGCGGCCAGCGCTTGCGGACAAAGTCAAAGGGTCCACGCCCAAAGTCGCCAGCGCGGCTTCCCATTTCTCATCATCGGTCACGTCGAAGACGAGCTTTGATGTTGCTTCGGTGGTCAGCCAGCCATTCATGGCAATTTCATCTTCAAGCTGGCCAGGCCCCCAGCCGGCATAGCCCAGCGCGAGCATCGAATTCAGCGGCCCGGTTCCCGAGGCAAGGTCTTCCAGAACATCCAGCGTAGCGGTCATGCTGAACTCTTCAGAGATCTGCATCGAATGCAGGTTGGCCTCGTAATCGGCGCTGTGCAGGACAAAGCCCCGCGACATTTCGACGGGCCCGCCAAAATGAACCAGCCGTTCGCCAACAACCGGAATGCGGCATGCGATGTTCAACTGGCCCAGCAGGGTCTTGATTCGCAGATCTGAGGGTTTGTTGACGATCAGCCCCATGGCACCGTCATCACCATGGCTGCACATGTAGACTACCGAATGGTCGAATCGCGGATCACCCATGCCGGGCATCGCAATCAACAGTTTTCCGGTCAGATCCATGGGCCGTCATCTCTTTCTCAACCTATGTCAACAATGGCCCCGCCACCCCTGTGTTTGCAAGAGAACAACGGGTATTTCGACAGATTTCATTGCAGTGACCGGATCGTGACTTGGAATCCGTCCTCAGCCCGCGCATGTATGAGGTATGAAGATGCCTATGAAATCCGCCGCTGTTGCTGCACTTGCGTGCCTGCCTCTGTCCACTTCAGTTGCCGCGCAGGGTTTGGATGGAGTGGTGCAGCTGGATGTTCTGGATGGCGGTCGAACCGCAAACGGTACCTACCTGAGCGCCCTGAAATTGACCCTTAAAGACGGCTGGAAAACCTATTGGCGCGCGCCCGGTGATGCGGGCATCCCACCCCAGTTCGACTGGAAACGCTCTCAAAACGTTGGGCATGTGGACATCACTTGGCCCGCGCCCGAGATTTTTGACCAGAATGGCCTGCAGTCTATCGGCTATGAAAACCAGTTGGTTTTGCCGGTCGAGATCACACCACGCA
Organism: Ruegeria sp. CDSA021; assembly: GCF_059612325.1. Lineage (NCBI taxonomy): Bacteria > Pseudomonadati > Pseudomonadota > Alphaproteobacteria > Rhodobacterales > Roseobacteraceae > Ruegeria > Ruegeria sp. CDSA021. Next base: position 69,670 of record NZ_JBXWQJ010000005.1, on the reverse strand, counting down.
ACCCCGCCAAACCCGTCCGCCTGCAAGGTGAGATGGATCTGGGCGTTTGCAAGGATGTTTGTATCCCAGAACGTCTGGATTTTGACCACACGCTGGACGGTGATGCTGGGCGCAATCCCGCAATTGCCGCAGCTTTGGCGCAACGTCCCTATTCCGCGCAGGAAGCCCGCGTGAGCAAAGCCACCTGTAATCTGACTCCGACACAGGACGGAATACAGATCGAGGCTCGGGTGACGATGCCCTCCGCCGGGGGGCGCGAGGTCGCCGTGATCGAACCTGGAAACCCCGTTCTCTGGGCGTCGCAGCCGGTCTCGCAACGCGAGGGGGATACGCTTGTGGCACAGGCCGAAATCGTCAACGCGTCCGGCGCGCCTTTTGCGCTGGACCGGTCCGAGATCCGGATCACCGTTCTTGGCACCAATCACGCGGTCGATATTCTGGGCTGCACTGCGGGTTGAGATTGTGACTCGAACTCCAAAGATCGGTGCCTTGGCGGTTGTTCTGCATCAGGATCAGGTGCTGCTTGTGCAGCGCAGCAAACAGCCGGATGCCGGGCTGTGGGGTTTTCCGGGTGGCCATGTGGAATGGGGTGAGACCGTTCTGGAGGCCGCACATCGCGAATTGTTCGAGGAAACCTCGGTGATCGCAGAACCGTCGCATTATCTGAAGAATTTGGATCTGCTGCGACACGATCCAAAGGGTCAGGTCCTGTCCCATTACCTGCTGGTTGGTGTCGCCTGTCAGTACCTTTCTGGCACGCCCAAAGCGGGTGACGACGCGCTGGATGCGCGTTGGTTTCCGATCGACCAGATACGCAAAGGCGACCTGCCGATGAGCGCTCGGGTTGTCGATCTGATGGAATACGCCGTACGCGCGGGTTAGGCACCTGCTGACCGGGCGATCCGGACATAAAGCAAACCAGACACCAAAACGCTCAGCGCCACAATCGGTAAGGCTCCGGCCAGGAATGCGCCCAACCCCATTTGCAAAGCCGCAATACCGTCCGCGCCGGGGTAGAGACCCTGCAACGCCTCAATCGGCACGCCGGTGACAGCGGGCCAGATCATCGTCAAACCAAACCAAATCGCCAAGGTGGCAACAGTGCCCATCAATGCCGCCCGAACCACTCGGTCCGGCGCGCGCGCGGCACGGCGCATGGCAGTCATTGGACGCGCAAAATCATTGAGGATCGCTAGCAGAGCAGGCACGAGGATCAGGACCAACAACATCCCAAATCCTAGCCCATAGACCAGAGTGATCACGGTCGGCTTAAGGAACTGTGCCTGTTGCGAGCCCTCATACAGCAGCGGCGCAAGCCCAAGAACCGTGGTCAGCGTGGTCAACATCACGGGCCGTAGCCTGTCAGCCGTGCCCTCGACAATCGAAGGAACCAACCCACGGTCCTGCTGATACCCATCTATTGTGGTCACCAGAACAATCGAGTCGTTGATAATGATCCCGGTCATGCCCAGCAATCCAACCACCGTGAACATGCTGAGCGGCACATCCCAGATGTAATGGCCCCAGATCGCCCCCACCAGGCCAAAGGGGATTATTGCCATGACCACCAACGGCCTCGACCAGCTTGCAAACACCCAGGCCAGCACGAGGTAGATTCCGGTCAGACACAGGATCAGCCCGGTGCGTGCCTCGGCCAGGAACTCGTTCTCCTGCTCACTCAGACCGGACATGCGCCACTCGACCTGGCGTTCCGCAGCGATGTTGGGCAGAATCTCGTCTTGCATCACACGTTCGATTTCAGCCGCACGCGCCGGGTCATCCTCGGAAATATCGCCCATGACCGAAACCACCCTCAGGCCGTTCTCACGCCGAACGGTCGAAAATCCCGACTTACGCTCGACCGAAACGATGTCGGCCAGTGGCACATAGACCCCATCGGGTGAGCGCATGAGCGTGCGCTCAAGGAAATCTGCCGTTAGTTCACCTTCGGGCAGTTCCACACGAATCTCGGCACTGCGCGGCCCATCGGGGAATGTTGCCGCCTCGATACCGTTCAACCGATTGCGTAACGCCCGCCCCAATGTTTCAATCCGAAAGCCCAGCGCTTGTCCCTGTGCGGTCAGGTCCAGAAGAAATTCTTCCTTGTCATAGGCCAGAGTGTCCTCGAGCGCCGAGACTTCAGGGAACTTCGAAAGCTCGGTTTGCAGGTCTTCTGACGCGGCCTTCAAAACATTCACGTCAGAGCCGTAAAACTGCACATCGATGGCATCGCCCCCAGGCCCGGAGCGCCACCCCCGAAAGCTGATCACTTCGAGTTTGGGATGGCGTGGCGCAAATTCCTGCAACTCGCCCACAAACTCAAAACTTGAATAAGGACGCAGATCAGCATCGATCAACTCGATCGAGATCCCCCCCAACAAAGTTCCATCCTTACCATCCGCGGCGGCCAGCTGTCGGCCTGCGTTCCCGCCAACCTCGGCGAGGACGTAGTCAATCGGATTGCGGCCATGACGCTCTTCATAGATCTGGCCCAGCTCGTTGGCCGCTTCCTGCACCATGCGCATCATTTCAAGCGTATCTGAACGGGTCGAGCCTTCGCGCATGATAAAGCCGCCGCTCACCGAACTACGTTCGGGTGCATTGAAAAAACGCCAGTTCACATCACCGCGAATGAACAGCGCGACTTGGCTGGCCAACACAACGATCATCATTGCCACAACCACATAGCGCGCCCAAATCACCCAAGCGATAAGAGGGCGGAACAGATGGTCCCGAACCCAACGGAAACCGCGATTGACGACACGATTTGGCAAGTCATACCAGTGTTCCTTGGCCGAATGTGCAATGGCGTGCGCCATGTGATTGGGCAGGATCAGGAAGCATTCGACTAGCGACGCGATCAGAACGGCAATGACCGTAAAAGGAATATCGCGGATCATCTCTCCGAACCGACCGCCCACCAGGGTCAGGCCAAAAAACGCGATCACGGTTGTCACGGTCGCTGCCAGAACGGGCATCGCCATGCGCCGGGCCGCACGTTCAGCGGCCACCACAGGCGCTTCGCCCAGACGCCGGGCACGGAAATCGGCATGTTCGCCCACCACAATGGCGTCATCCACCACGATACCAAGGGTAATGATCAGGCCAAACAGCGAAACCATGTTCAGCGACAGCCCCCCCAGATACATCAGCGCAATGGCCGCCGACATCGCCACCGGGATACCCGCCGCAACCCAAAAGGCAATGCGTGCATTGAGGAACAGAAACAACAGGCAGACAACAAGGCCAAGGCCCATCAAGCCGTTATCCACAAGGATGTTCAATCGATCAGTAATGGCCTGTGCTCGGGTACGGATCAGATCGATTTTCACACCTTTAGGCAAGCTGGCCTGCATCTCACGCGCAACGTCTTCGACCGTACGCTGAATCTCTATCGCATCGCCCAGATTTGACCGGTCTACCCTGATGGACATGGCCGGGTCGTCGGCCACAAAGTAACTGCGGTACCGCGTTACCCCTTCGACCCGGATAGTTGCTACGTCCCCGACCTTGAGTTTCGATCCGTCGGCATTTGTCCGCAGTGCAATTCCTTCGATTTGCTCGGGTGTGCGTTTTTCAGTCCCAGCCCGGATACGCGCGCCCGCGCCCTCCACTGCTCCGGCAGGATCAGTGTTTACCTCGGCTCCGATCGCTGCTGCTATATCTGCCATTGAAATGTCGTTGGCGATCAACTGCGCCGTGGTGACTTCGACAACGATCCGCGGTGCCGCAATGCCCCGGATTGTCGTGCGAGTTACACCGGCAGTGAACAAACGATTGATCAGCTCGTCCGTCATCTTCGCCAATTGGTTGGTATCAGAGGGACCGCTGATGACAAGATCCGTTACTCGATCCCGCCATGCACCGCGTTTGATCTCGGGCTCTTCGGATCCTTCCGGCAGGTCCGACACACCGTCTACGGCGGTTCTGACATCCTCAACCGCGCGGGACATGTCCCAGTTTGGCTCGAACTCCAGTCTGACACGGGTCCATCCAGGATGTGAGCTGGCCTCGGTGCTGGTCACCCCTTCAACAGCCAGCAGCGCAGGTTCCAGCAATTGCACAATACCGGCATCCATGTCCTCCGGCCCGGCACCATCCCACGTGACGCTTACATCGACACGTTCCAGAATAACGTCCGGAAAGAATTGTGCCCGCATGTTAGGGATTGCTGCAGCACCCAGGACCAGCATCACCAGCAACAGTAGATTGGCAACGGTCCGATGGCGCGTGAAATAACTGAGAATACCACCCGCTGCGCCGGGTATTTCACGCATCATGGCGTTCAGCCCCCAGCCTTGGTTTCAAGGCGACGCACCAGCGAGGCAGGCACACGCGCTTCCTGCAATTGGCCCAGCAGCTGTGATTTTTCGTTCTGCGGCATGGATTCACTGGCTTCGACCTTCGCCACAAGCGCGGCCCGTTTCGAGGGGCTTAACTCAACCATGTCCGGATCTACCCCGGCTTCAACGCGCAACGGCCGCACCCGCACGCCGGAACCCAGAAGAGGCGTGCGCCCAATGACAACTTCGCGTCCTTCCAGCCCGTCGCCCCGCAACAGAACCTCGTCGCCTTGCCTGCGGATCAATTGCACAGGCAGGCTTTCCAGCCGGTCATCCGCGCCAAGCACCAGTACAGTGTCAGATGCATCGAGAACCGAAGACGGCAGGCGATAGACATTTGCGACCGGCTGCTCCTGAACCGAAACGGTCACAAAATCGCCGGGCTTGAAGCCTGACGCCTCTTGCAGGCGGGCATAGATCAAACGCCCGGTCTGTCCTTCTCCGGCAGAGCCGCTGTCGCGGCTGATCTGACCCGTCGCGCTCAAATCTGCGCCGGTGACTTCCAGCGACACCGTAACTGGTCCGTTAATCAGGCGGTCGTTTCCATCCAACAGGCGGACAAACTGTGCCGTAGAGACCCGGAACGCGACTTCAAGGGCGTTGGGATCGACCAGTTCGGCCAGCTTTTCATTGGCTGATACCAATCGCCCTTCCACCAGAGTCACATCGGTCAAAGTGCCGCTAAAACCCGCCCGAACTGTCATATCCTCAAGGTCGCGTTCCGCGGCTTCCAATGCGATCACCGCGCGGGCCTGCAATGTCATGGCCTGATCAACACGAGATTCTGCCTGCGCCAGCGCGATACGGCGGGCCAGAACCGCCTGCTGTGCCGAAGTCGCGGCCAGGTCGGCCTCTTCCACGCTGGCAGCGGCACCGACACCCCGGGATTGCAGGTCACGCTGACGTTGCAGCGCCCGTTCACGCAGGTCTGCCTGCGCTTCGGCCGATTTCAACTCGTCCTGCGCCAGCAGCAAAGAGCGTTCGGCATCGCGCTCTTCAAATTGAGCATCCAAAAGATCGGATTTGACCCGATCCAGAGCAGATTGTGCATCCGCAGGGTCCAGTTCGACCAATACCTCACCCGCCGAAACCGAACCGCCGTCCTCAAAATCTTCGGCTAGGGCAATCACGCGCCCGCCCAGCGCTGCGCGCAGTTCCAGCCTGCGGCGGCTTTGGACCTCTCCGAATGCCTCAAGATAGGGGGTTACGGTTTCTGCTTCGGCCTGACGCACCGCAACCGCAAAGACCCTCTCGCGCGAAGGGGGTGTTGAATCTTCCCGTGTCAGAACATCCTGCACCGCGCCCAAAATGATCTGCGCGGCAACAAACAGCAAAGCCAGCGTCAGAAACGCCAGAAAAACACCGACAAGACTTTGCCGCAGAAATCGCATCAGTCAGTTACCCCGGTTGCACCAAGCTGCCGTTCCCAACATGTAGCTGGATTACGAATTATGCCAAGCCACAAAGCAGTTATACGGAATTGAACGTACGACCAGTCTACTTCCGTCGCAGATGTTCGTCCAATCTGGGCATTATTTCCACAAAATTGCAGGGGCGATGGCGATAATCGAACTGTTTTTCGAGTATCCCGTCCCACGCATCCTTGCAGGCCCCCGGGCTGCCCGGCAATGCGAACAGGTACGTGCCACCGGCAACGCCCCCCGTTGCACGGGATTGCACCGCAGAGGTGCCGATTTTTTCCATCGAGACAATCGTAAAGACGGTGCCAAAGGCGTCGATCTCTTTCTCGTAGACGTCCCGATGGGCTTCGACGGTCACGTCGCGCCCTGTCAAGCCTGTGCCCCCGGTCGAAATCACGGCGTCAATCTGATCATCCGCCACCCAGGCGCGCAGTTGATCGGCAATCTGATTGCGTTCGTCCCGGATGATCTTGCGATCAGCCACCACATGGCCCGCCTTTTCGATCCGGCCCACCAGTGTCTGGCCCGAGCGATCCTCGTCCATCGACCTTGTATCCGAAACGGTCAGGACGGCGATTTTGACCGGGATAAACTTTTTGCTTTCGTCGATGCGTGACATCTTGCGTCAGGCCCTTTCCAAAATGGCAAGCCGGACTGCAAGCGCGGCAAAAATACCACCTGTAATCCAACCAATAACACGTGAGGCGCGCGGGTTGCCGATCAATACTCTGCCAGCGCGCCCGGCAAAAATACCAACCAACCCATTCACCAAGAACCCGCCAAACGCGATGATCAGGCCAAAGATCAGGAACTGCAGCAGGACCGAACCCGCAGTCGGATCGACGAATTGTGGCACAAAGGCCAGGACGAACAGAATGACCTTGGGGTTGGTCAGGTTGACCAACATCCCGTCACGAAAAGCTAATCGTGTCGATCGCGCAGGTGCTTCCTCTGCCGAAGCGCCGTTTCGGACAGCACCCCAAGCCAGATACATCAGATAAGCTGCGCCCAGCCATCGGATCACTTCAAAAAGCCAAGGCAGAGCAGACACCGCAGCCCCTAGCCCAAGACCCGCAAGCAGGACATGAATCATAGAGCCCACAGACACCCCGGCGCTTGCCGAGACAGAGGGCCAGGCACCCGACCGTAGACCCTGACCTAAGCAGAACATCATATCAGCGCCGGGCGTCAGGCTCAGCGCTAAGGCAGCTGGAACAAAGACCAGCAAAGTCTGGAGCTCGATCACGTATTCACCTCAAACCAACTTGGAGTCGGGCCCAGATTGGCCAAGCACGTCTGGCCCAGTGATCCGCGATAGCCCCAGCTTTCATGCACATGACCAAAAAACGCGAACCCGGGCTGCAGACGTTCAATCGCATCTCGCACAGCTTTCGATCCGACCGACAGGCCTTGCGATGTCTGGTCACCATAGCCTTTGGGCGGTGAATGCACGATCAGGATATCGGCCGCGTCACACCTATCGAGCATCTCGGCGGCCGCGCCTTCGGTCAAGTCACAGGACCAATCGCCAAACGGCGTGGGGGGCACGCCATAGCCCAGGCCAAACAGGCGTAACCCGTCGATGGTCATACCAGACCCGTGCAAGACATGGACACCTTCCGGGGCAGCATCGCCCAGTTCTTCTGCACTTTCGGCATTTCCGGGGATCAGGACCAACGGCGCTGCAATCCCCGAAAGCATCTGCATCGCTTCATCCAGACCCTGCCGCATATTGCAATAATCGCCTGCGCCAATGACCAGATCAGCCTCGGTGCTGGCCGCAACCAGATCGGCTGCCCGGTTACGTGCCATGTGCAAATCGGAAAAGGCCAGAACCTTCATGATGCTCCTCGCAGCCGCGCTTTCAACTCTAGCAGATCCGCCCAGGCCTGCCGCTTCATCTGCGGCTGACGCAACAGATAGGCCGGGTGGAACATCGGGATCACCGGCAAATCCATCGCCTGATCCCAGTTGCCGCGCAAACGGGTAATGCCGCGTTTTCCAAGCACCGCCTGACAACTGATATTGCCCATCACGACCAGAACCTCGGGCTTGGCCAGCGCCACGTGGCGTTCGAGGAAAGGTTTCATCATCCCGATCTCTTCGGGTTTGGGATCCCTGTTCTGCGGCGGTCGCCATGGCAGCACATTGGTAATGTAGACGTTCTCACGACGATCCAGATCTATCGCTGCCAGCATTCGGTCCAACAATTGACCTGCGCGACCAACAAAGGGTTTCCCTTCGCGATCTTCTTCGCGCCCCGGAGCCTCGCCAATGATCATCACCCGCGCACCCGGAGTGCCGTCGGCAAAGACAAGCTGCCGTGCCCCGCGCTTTAGTTCACATTGCTCGAATGCCTCCATCGCGCTGCGCAACTGGTCCAGCGAACTTGCCGCCTGCGCGACTGAGAGGGCAGTTGCCACGGGGTCAACTGCCTTGGGCTTTGTCGGTGCGGCAGTCGCGGCTTTTGCTTTCTTGGGCTTGGGCGACGTATCCGGCAACGCATACCGGTCAACCGGTGCATCCCCGATAGCTTCGGTCGCGCCCAGTTCGATCTGCCATTCCAGCAGCGCCCGCGCAGAATAATAGTCCAAGCCTGATTCCATACGGATAATTTACCTGCCTGAGGGCTGAGGGAAAGCGAATAGGGCTTGATCGGTCGCTCTGTCGCGCCGACCATCGGGGTGCGATGCTCAGAATTTTGCGATTCCTCCTTGTCGGATTGGTGCTGGCAATCACCGGTGATCCGGCATTGGCCACGTTTCACGACAAACACGGGCAGTGCCGTGCGGGTCAGTTCAAATGCGGCAATACCTGTTGCTCGGGTGGACAAAGATGCAGCTTTGATGGCCACTGCATTCCGCTGGGCGGCACGTATTGCGGCGGCGGTCGCACCTGCGGTCCATTCGAACGCTGCGTGGCCGGTGGAACCAGATGTGCGCCCGCAGGCCTGAACAAGTGCACATCACGTCTGGATTGCCCGGGCGGCAGTTTCTGCAACGGGCGTGGCGAGTGTGAACGGATCGCACCCGAACTGGACACAACGCCACCAACCACATGCGATGATGGTAGAACCTGCGCACGCGGTTCATCCTGCCTGCCTGGCGGGGGCTGTTCCCGTCCGGGATGGTATTTGTGTGAGGAAACCGGATCACAATGCCGTACCGGGTTCAAGTGCTCGACCCATCAGGGCTGCGTCCCGATCAAAGCCATCGACTGCGGCTATGGCAAATGGTGCAAGCCGGGTGAACAATGCCTGCCCGAGGGCGGCTGCGAAAAACTGCCAGAGGGCACGGAACCTTAGGTTGCTTTGGGCCGCACAGCTTTCTATAAGCGGCGCGATTGTCAGACAGGAGCCCGCCCATGCGTTTCGCCCATCGTCACCTTCTTGGCATCGAGCATCTGTCCCAATCCGATATCACCGAAATTCTGGATCTGGCCGAAACCTATGTCGCCATGAACCGCCAGTCGACCAAGCATTCCGATGTGCTGTCGGGGCTGACCCAGATCAACATGTTCTTTGAAAACTCGACCCGGACACAGGCCAGTTTCGAACTGGCAGGTAAACGTCTGGGTGCGGATGTGATGAACATGGCAATGCAGGCCAGCTCGATCAAAAAGGGTGAAACCCTGATCGACACTGCAATGACATTAAACGCGATGCATCCTGATCTGCTGGTGGTCCGGCATCCCCATTCGGGTGCGGTCGATCTGCTGGCGCAAAAGGTCAATTGCGCCGTTCTGAACGCGGGTGACGGCAAACATGAACACCCCACGCAGGCCCTGCTGGACGCCTTGACCATCCGTCGCGCCAAAGGCCGTCTGCATCGGCTGAACATCGCCATTTGCGGCGATGTTGCGCATTCCCGCGTTGCCCGTTCAAATCTGATCCTGCTGGGCAAGATGGAAAACCGCATTCGCCTAATCGGCCCACCTACGCTGGTACCGTCACAATTCGCCGAGTTCGGGGCCGAGATTTATGACGACATGAACGAGGGTCTGAAGGACGTTGACGTTGTCATGATGCTGCGTCTTCAGAAAGAGCGGATGGATGGCGGGTTCATCCCCTCGGAACGCGAATACTATCACCGCTACGGTCTGGATGCCGCGAAGCTGGCACAGGCCAAGCCAGACGCCATCGTCATGCATCCTGGCCCGATGAACCGGGGGGTTGAGATCGACGGCACGCTGGCCGACGACATCAACCGTTCGGTTATTCAAGAACAGGTGGAAATGGGCGTGGCCGTCCGCATGGCAGCGATGGATCTGCTGGCCCGCAACCTGCGAGAGGCCGCATGAGCGATCTGACCGTCGCCCCCCACGAACGCGGCGTATTGCGCCTGTTTGCTCTGGACATGCGCCCGGAAGAAGCAAAGTTCCTGCGCGAACCGGGCGCGGTCGATCAAGTGCTTGGGGTCGACGGGCTGGACCCTGACCACATCGATATCTTCCCGGTATCCGATCTCGAAGACCTCGGACTTTACGGCTACCTGACCGAAGGGTGCGGTGTGTCCGCAGATCAGTTGGACCGGGGCGCTCTGGCCGCAATCGAAGGCTGGGTCATGATCCTGCGCAGCGCTGCATTCAAAGAGCGCCCCGCAACGCTGAGGCTGGACCCCCGTCTCCGCTTGATCGGCCTGTTCACGGAAGAGACCACAAACTGGACCGGAGAGGCCATCGAAACCGAAAGCGCCAAACCCTTCTCGGGCCCGCAAGCTACCCCAACGAATGACCAACCCCGCCGTATCGGGTCAGCCATTCTGGCACTTGTAGCGCTTTTGGTCCTTGGAGGCATCATATGGCTAATTCTGTGATCTTCGCCCCGGACAAAGGGTCCTATATCCGCACCAACGCGTGGCTGGCCGCTGTGGCCATGGCCGGTGCCATGCTCGTTCTGTGGCTGTTCGGAAATCCTTACATCTGGACAGGAGCCCCTGCAGGTCTGGTCGCCATTGGCATCCGCGCATGGTATCTGGCCTCGGAAGAGTTGGTTGCCAACTGGGAAATGTCAGACACCACCCTGACCGGCCCTGGCCCGCGCAAGGTGCCGCTGAACCAGATCGAGAAGATCAACACCATGGGCAGCTTTGTCCAGATCGTCACCAAGAGCGGCGACAAGCATCTAATCAAGTATCAGGCGGACCCGGCGGCCACCAAAGCCGCAATCGAAAGGGGTGTTCGATGAGCGAGAAAACAGAATGGTGGCAGGCTCGCATCCCGGATGGCGAAAACGTATTATGGGTCGGAAGACCGGATCAGGGGTATTTCCCCCCTCGTCTGGCCCTGCTGTATTTCGTCACGATTGGTTTGTTGATCGGTATCTGGATCACCAGCCCATGGCTTGTGGAAACGACCAGAGGGCTGTGGAAGATTCTGTTTGTCACAATCGGATTTGCATTTTTCCTGTGGGCCGACCGCTTTCTTCGCACTCAACGTGTGAATGTTGTAGCCACATATTACGCGCAGCAAATCAACAAGATAGGAAAATCCAAAAAACTGGAGATCAATCAGTTCCTGAATTTTTCCGTTACCCGGAGGCGTTTGTCGTTTGACCGTCATCCTTTCTTTTCTATCGACCATCTTTCCGATCCCGACGACGCTCTGAAAGCACTGGAGCAAGCCCGCGAGGCCTTAAAATGACTGCTGTTCTCTTCACCAATGCCCGCTTGATCGATCCCGAAGGCGGAACAGACACAACCGGGTGGCTACAGGTATCCAACGGTCGGATCGTTGCACGTGGAGAGGGCAACGCCCCGGATTCTGACCAGCAGATTGTGGATTGTGGTGGCAAGTGTCTGGCACCGGGCATCATCGATATCGGCGTCAAGGTCTGCGAACCCGGTGAGCGCCACAAGGAAAGTTACAAATCGGCTGGTCTTGCCGCTGCGGCCGGAGGTGTGACCACCATCGTTACGCGCCCTGACACCAGCCCCGCCATCGATACGCCGGAAACACTGGAATTCGTCACCCGCCGGGCACAGGCCGATACGCCGGTCAATATGCTGCCGATGGCCGCTTTGACCAAAGGGCGTGAAGGGCGTGAGATGACCGAAATCGGGTTCCTGCAGGACGCGGGCGCGGTCGCCTTTACCGATTGCGATCATGTCATCACGAATACCAAGGTGTTTTCCCGTGCGCTGACCTATGCAAAATCCTGCGATGCGTTGGTGATCGCCCACCCTCAGGACCCGGGACTCAGCGCCGGTGCGGCTGTAACCAGCGGCAAATTCGCAGCCCTACGCGGTCTGCCGGCCGTGTCGCCAATGGCGGAACGTATGGGCCTGGACCGCGACATTGCTTTGCTGGAGATGACCGGGGCAACCTACCACGCCGACCAGATCACCACTGCCCGCGCCCTGCCCGCGCTGGAACGGGCCAAGCGCAATGGGCTGGATATCACCGCTGGCACCTCGATACACCATCTGACTTTGAACGAACTGGACGTGGCCGATTATCGTACCTTCTTCAAGGTCAAGCCGCCACTGCGGTCCGAGGACGACCGTCAAGCGGTGATCGAAGCGGTCCGATCCGGTCTGATCGACATCATCAGCTCGATGCACACCCCTCAGGACGAAGAAAGCAAGCGATTGCCATTTGAAGAGGCGGCCTCGGGTGCCGTGGCCTTGGAAACGCTGCTGCCCGCCGCGTTGCGCCTCTATCATGCAGATCAACTAGACCTGCCGACCCTGTTCCGGGCCATGTCGCTCAATCCCGCAAAACGGTTGGGGCTGGACAGCGGCCGCCTGTCCGATGGCGCCCCGGCAGATCTGGTTCTGTTCGACCCGGATGTGCCATTTGTGCTTGATCGGTTTGCGCTAAAATCAAAATCACAGAACACGCCATTTGACGGCCAGCGGATGCAAGGTAAGGTCATTTCGACCTATGTGGCAGGTAAAGAAGTGTTTCGGAGTTCCTGATGCCCCCGATCGACAACTCGACTAGCGAACTGCTCCAATGGGCGGTGGTTGGATATCTAATGGGCTCCATTCCCTTTGGCCTGATCCTGGCCAAGATCATGGGTCTGGGCAATCTGCGCGAGATCGGCTCCGGCAATATCGGGGCCACGAATGTGCTGCGTACCGGCAACAAGGCCGCTGCGGCCCTGACTCTGCTCTTTGACGCCGCCAAGGGGGCTGTGGCGGTTCTGGTAGCGCGCGCCTATGCGGGCGAAGATGCAGCCCAAATTGCGGCCCTTATGGCCTTTCTGGGCCATTGCTTTCCGATTTGGCTTGGCTTCAAGGGCGGCAAAGGTGTGGCAACCTTTCTGGGGCTCTGGCTGGCGCTGGACTGGCGCGTTGGCGTGGCCTGCTGCCTGAGCTGGTTGGTCGCGGCAGCGATCTGGCGGATTTCTTCGGTCGGCGCACTGGCCGCGGCTGCACTGTCGACGACCTGGGTGCTGGTGCTAACAAACGGATCGACCTTTATCCTTGGGATCATCCTGACGCTTCTGATCTATTGGCGTCACGGCTCGAACGTGGCGCGGATCAAGGCCGGAACGGAACCGAAAATCGGGAAACCGTGACAGCCACCGACGCGTTTCTGGCCGCGTTTCTTGCACTGCCAGAGGGCAGTTTCATCGGTACTTCGCACGGTCGAAGCTATTTTGTTGTGCGTCACAGCATGGCGGGTGGCAAATCGCACAAGCTGGTGGCCCATGAACGCGGCGGTCCTGATTATATCAGCCTGAACCTGTACCAGACACGCAACAGCGGCGCTTTGCTGCGGCCCTGTGAAATGCCCGCCAGTAAAGTCATCGCGTTTGTGCTGGATCTTGTGCCTGACGCAATCAGCTAACTTTGCATTTTTGCACAGAACATCTTTGCTGCTGCACAATCACAATTCATTGCTTTGAACGTGATCACCTCATTTCCCAGATCGCTTTCGTGACGGTCAATTACGGGCCGCACAGGACAACAACCGGGGCCTGTGCTCTTACTCTGACGAGGCTCCATTCACGAAAGGTGAAGCAATGAACACTTTTAAATCTCTGATCGGCGGCGTCGCCCTGTCTGTCGCGCTGGCAACTTCGACCCTGGCCGCAGGCGTGGAAATCAACGCAAGCTCGACTGGTCTGGCGATGCAGGGTTATGACCCGGTTGCCTATTTCACCGCTGGCGAAGCAACCAAGGGCGACTATCGCATCACCACACTGCACAACGACGCGATGTACCGTTTCTCGTCGGAAGAAAACAAAGCTGCCTTCGAAGCCAACCCCGAAGCATACCTGCCTGCCTACGGCGGTTACTGTGCCTTCGGTACAGCCATGGGCTTCAAGTTTGACGGCGACCCGAACCACTGGAAAATCGTTGACAACAAGCTGTACCTGAACCTGTCGCAAGACATCCAGGAACGCTGGGAAGGCGACATCCCGGGCTTCATCGAAAGCGCAAGCGCAAACTGGGATGACATTTCTGACAAGACCCCCGCGGAACTGCAAGAGCAATAATCCGCTGAAAATATCAGGCGTGTCGGCGGCGGAATGTTCCGCCGCCGCATGTCGTTTGAAGATCCCTCATCTCTTCCTACCTTTTCAGTATCAATAGCGCCCTGGTTTTTGAGGACGTCGACGTTTCCCAACAGTCAGAAACGTAGGGGTGCACATTTTGAATGATCCGGCGCCCCACCAGGATCGTATCCACCTTCATAAGTGAGCAATATCTCACTGGAGCAGAGTGATAACCGAAAGGATATGAGATGACATTGAAGAAACTGGCTCTCATCACGACCGCAGCGACCGTTGTTGCAGGATCGGCCATGGCGCAATCCTCGGGCAACTGGACGGGGTTCTATGGCGGTCTGCAACTGGGTTACGCCGACGTGGACACCAACGTGGCCGGCGTCGACGGCGACGGCGTAATCGGCGGTATTATCCTGGGCTATGACTATGATCTGGGTGACTGGGTTGTCGGTGGTGGTTTCGACTATGACTGGTCGGACGTGGATCTGTCTGGTGCCGCTACGGTTGAAGATGTCTGGCGTTTGAAGGCTCGCGCAGGATACAAGGTGAATCCGCAAGGTCTGCTCTATGGAATTGCCGGGTATGCCGAAGCAGGAACAGACACTCTTGGCAGCGACGATGGCTGGTTCATTGGCGCAGGCTACGAGCAGATCGTGGCTCCTAATGTGAGCATCGCCGGAGAGCTGCTTTACCACGAGTTCAGTAATTTCAATGCAAGCGGCGTCGATGTTGACGCGACAACACTGCAAATCCGGGCCGCTTATCGGTTCTGACGCTCATCGATTGAGCAGATTGGACCCGGCTTTTCAGCCGGGTCGCTTTTCAGGTGTCCAATATTGTGCTGCCGGTTGTCTGCCGGGCCTCAAGGGCACGATGCGCATCAGCAACTTGATCAAGCGCAAAGCGTTGATCCACATGGATCTTGACCTCTCCTCCTTCAACTTTACCGAAGAGACGGCGCGCCATCGCCTGGCACACCGTATGATCCGCGATATGTGTGAACAGAGTGGGGCGTGTGATCTTAAGCGATCCTTTCTGGCCCAGAACACCGATGTTGAAAGGTGGCACCGGACCTGAGGCATTGCCGAACGAAATCATCATGCCCAGCGGTTTCAGACAATCCAGCGACCCTTCAAATGTGTCCGCCCCGACCGAATCCATCACCACGTCCACGCCCTGCCCTTTGGTGATCTCAGCCACACGCTCGGCAAAATTCTCGGTTCGGTAATTGATGCAATGCGCGGCGCCATTGAACCGGGCCAGACTGCATTTCTCATCCGTTCCTGCCGTCCCAATCAGGGTGATCCCTTCGGATTTTGCCCATTGGCAGGCAATCAGGCCTACTCCACCTGCTGCTGCGTGAAACAGGACCGTATCCCCGCGCTTCAGCGGAGTGGTCCTGTGAAACAGGTATTCCACGGTCAAACCCTTCAGCATCATCGCCGCAGCGGCTTGAAACGTGATGTCATCCGGCAGCGGGCAAACCTGCGCCGCTGGCATCACACGTGCCTCGCAATAGGCCCCCGGCGGCGCAGCGGCATAAGCGGCCCGCTGCCCCGGTTGCAGATGTGTAACCCCTTCTCCCACAACTTCCACAACGCCCGCTGCCTCCATGCCCAAAGCATGAGGAAGATCGAGCGGGTACAAACCAGTGCGTTGATATACATCGATAAAATTCAAACCGCAGGCTTCGTGTCGAATACGGATTTCGCCCGGTCCGGGGTCGCTCAGTGACCTGTCTTCGATCCGCAGAACTTCGGGCCCGCCGAACTTATGAATTACAACCGTTTTCGCTGTTTGCTGCATCCTGACCTCCTCTTGCCTGCCCTCAAGCTAACATGACTGCGATACAGGGCAATCCGTCCGGTGCCACAGTATTGATCGGGATTCCGCGAAACTGTGCTATAATGTCGCCAGGCGTTGCCGACTGGTCCGGCCACGGTCAACTTGGTGCCGGATCCGCCCCGCGGCGCAGTTTTCGCCAGGGAAGGGGAGCAAAATGGCCAAAACAATCGGAAATCCGATCAGCTGGACCGCCCGAAATCTGGGGGCGGCCGGTGATCATGTTACTGAAAGCGTCTCGCGCCTGGGCAGCGCGGATGCCAAAGAGCTGCCGATGGTGCAGACCTTGACGCTGCAAGACCTTCGCGCCTGTCTGCGCGCGGGGTATAACGACTTTATCGAAACGCGGGCGGATGCTGTGTTCATCATCCTCATCTACCCGATCGCCGGGCTTTTGATGTTCGGGTTTGCCCTGAATATGAACTTGGTGCCTCTTTTGGCCCCTCTGGTCGCGGGCTTTGCCCTGATCGGACCTGTCGCCGCTGTGGGCTTGTACGAGATCAGCCGCAAACGCGAACAGGGCAAACCTGTGCATTGGTTGGACGCGTTCGGCGTGTTCAGATCACCATCTTTCGGCGCAATTCTTGTGCTGGGGTTCTATCTGGTCATGCTGCTGTTGATCTGGCTGATGGTCGCACAGACCATTCACACCTACATTATGGGTCCTGAAATACCGGCAACACTTGGCGCTTTCGCCGAGCAGGTATTCACCACCGCTGCTGGATGGACGATGATTGCCGTAGGAACCGCAGTGGGCTTTGTGTTTGCTCTTTGCGCACTGGCGGTCAGCGTTGTCAGCTTTCCTTTGTTGCTGGATCGCAAAGTGGGGCTGCCGGTGGCGGTTGTGACATCGTTTCGCGTTCTGCGTCAGAACCCTGGCGTCATCCTGAGCTGGGGGTTCATCGTGGCCGCCCTTCTGTTTCTGGGCGCCCTGCCGATGCTGTTGGGTCTTATCGTGGTGATGCCGGTTCTGGGTCACGCCACATGGCATCTGTACCGCCGTGCCGTGGCGTGAAGACGCGGGACAAGCCCGCGCATTCAATACTTAGCCCGCAACGTTGAGGACGATCTTGCCGATATGGCCAGAGCTTTCCATGCGTTCATGGGCAGCAGCAGCCTCGGCCAGATCAAATTCGCTATCCATAACGGGCGCAACCTTTCCGGCCTCCAACAGAGGCCAAACGGCCTCGCGCAGGTCCAGCGCAATCCTGGCCTTGGCCAAATCGCTCTGCGGGCGCAGGGTGCTGCCGGTCAAGGTCAGACGTTTGACCATCATCAGGGCAAAGTTCAGCTCGACCACCGGTCCTTGCAGGAAAGCAATCTGAACCAGACGCCCATCCTCAGCCAACGCCTTGACGTTGCGCGGTATGTAATCGCCGCCCACCATATCAAGGATCAGGTTCGCACCGCCCTCGGCACGCATGGCTGCCACGAAATCCTCATCGCGATAGTTGATTGCTTTCTCTGCGCCCAGCTTGACGCAAGCCTCACATTTCTCGTCCGACCCTGCCGTCGCAAAAACGCGTGCACCAAAGGCATTGGCCAATTGGATTGCCGTTGTACCGATCCCGCTGGAGCCGCCATGGACCAGAAACCGCTCGCCCGCCTTCAGACCACCACGCGCGAACACGTTGGACCAGACAGTAAAAAAGGTCTCGGGCAGGCAAGCCGCTTCTTTCAGCCCCATGCCCGCAGGGACCGGCAGGCAATGAGTGGCGGGCGTAGCCACGTATTCGGCATAGCCTCCGCCCGGCAGCAACGCACAAACCTGATCGCCGACCGACAGCCCTTCGACCCCCGCACCGACCGAGACCACCTCTCCTGACGCCTCAAGCCCCGGAAGGTCGCTAGCACCCGGCGGCGGATCATAGGCCCCTGCGCGCTGCAGCGCATCAGGACGGTTCACCCCGGCATAGGCCACTTTCAACACCACCTGTCCTTCACCCGGTTTGGGAACAGGACGCTCGGTCAGTTGCAATACATCCGGACCACCCGATTCGGTGATCTCAACAGCGCGCATCATCTGGGTCATAGGCACCTCCTTTGCGCAATGCCTAGCAGGCATCAGGGCCAAGGCCCAGCAACAAGGCGCGCTACTTTCGGGGGTTCAACATGCCAGGAAGATCGGCTCGCATTTTCACCGGAGCTTTCACCTGACCCGCCAGCCAGTTCGGAACCGCTAGAAACGGCTTCAAGACCGGATTGTCGCGCACCTGTGCCTTGAGCTTCTCGAACTCCATGACATTTGCGATTCGACGATCCAGAAATTCCCACGTCAGCTGATGGTCGGGGCTATCATCGCCCAGCCAGAACAACAAAGTCGAGGAATAGACACCCGACAGTGTGGCCCGTTTCGTGTACCAGTTCACGTCATCCGAAGTATCGCCCAGCGTGTCCCAGATCAGATCGCAGGTCTGCCAAACAGCCTTGGCACCGTCTGCCGCATGGGTTGGCAGGGAAAACAGCGTCATACCGCGGCGCACCAGCTCCTTGTCCTCGACCGCCTGCAACCGGAACCGAACCGCAGCAGCAATCTTGTCGCGGAATTTCAATCCGCTCAGGTCTTCGGACTTGATACGGTCCAGCATCGCTTGATCGCCGCGCGCATGATAGGCCAGTGCCAGATCAACCGCCCCACGTGGACAAATCGCGCGGGCCAAACCGTCATCCAGGCTACAGTCGGAAATGGAAGCGCGAAAACTGGTTTCCGACCAGCCATCGAAGGGAACATGGATCAGCATCGCATCCAAAAGCTGCTGTTTTGCATCTTCATATGTGGTCGTCATGGCAGTTCTCCGGTTGTCGGGCCCAGTACTAGACAAGATACACCGGCTTTGCTATACGGCCAATTCCTGCAATTTCCTTGCAACTCTATCTAGAAAGGTGGTGACAACCACATGCAGGTTAGTGTTCGCGACAATAACGTCGATCAGGCGCTTCGTGCCCTGAAGAAAAAGCTGCAGCGCGAAGGCGTGTTCCGCGAAATGAAGCTCAAGCAACATTTCGAGAAACCGTCCGAGAAAAAAGCGCGCGAGAAAGCTGAAGCGATCCGCCGTGCCCGTAAACTGGCACGTAAGAAAGCACAGCGCGAAGGTTTGCTCTAAAACCTCACTCGTCCAGCTTTGGATGACACTATTTGACGACCCCCGAGGCATCGCCCGGGGGTTTGTCGTTTCAGGGCTCGGATTTAATCCGCCGACTCGTCCTGTTGGGTGTGCGACAAGCCGCCATTTCAACACCAGCAACATTTTGCCCGGCATTTTACAGCGCAGCGAATCCCGTATTGGTAGCATCGCCCCGCCAGAATTCGCCTAAAACTTCAGCACCCCTATCTGATCTCTACAAGCCGCATGTAACTGGCCTCGTCCAATCAGACGACACCAAAAAACGGAGGCTACCATGTCGACTGCAAGTTCAATCGAGCAAGAAATGCTGACACTTATCAATGCTGAGCGTACCGCTCGCGGTCTAAACACGCTACAGCTGGAAACCCAGTTGAATGACTCATCCGAAGATCACAGTACGTGGATGCTGAACACAGACACGTTCAGTCACACGGGTTCGGGCGGTTCCAGCGCGACACAGCGGATGGAGGCGGCAGGCCTTGATCTGGAAGGCAACTGGCGTACTGGCGAAAACATTGCCTGGCAATCGGAACGCGGCGCACCCGGCATCAGCGATGACGTCGCCCAGTTGCATCAGAACCTGATGAACAGCCCGGGACACCGCGCGAATATTCTGAACCCCGACTTCGAGTACATCGGCATCGGTATTGAAACCGGCGACATGCAAGGTTTCGACGCGGTAATGGTCACTCAGAACTTTGCTGCAACCGACGCAGCCGTGATGTTGGACAACGGCAACACTCCAGTTCCGCCTGTACCAACACCCCCCACTGAAGAGGTTGTCGAACCGGAAGAACCGGGAACCGAAACGCCAGACACTGATGTCGCAGAACCGGAAGAACCCGGAACCGAAACGCCAGACACCGATGTCGCAGAGCCGGAAGAACCCGGAACCGAAACACCTGACACCGATGTCGCAGAGCCGGAAGAACCCGGAACCGAAACACCTGACACCGATGTCGCGGAGCCGGAAGAACCGGGAACCGAAACGCCAGACACCGACGTCGCGGAACCGGAAGAACCCGGAACCGAAACACCTGACACCGATGTCGCGGAGCCGGAAGAACCCGGAACCGAAACGCCAGACACCGATGTCGCGGAACCGGAAGAGCCCGGAACCGAAACGCCAGACACCGATGTCGCGGAACCGGAAGAGCCGGATAGCGGATGTTTCGACCTAGCTGCCTTCCGCGCCGAATTGGAGGCGTTCATAGAAGAGCTTCAGACGCGCTTCGATGAATTCGACTGGGAAGAAGAGGATATGGTTCCAACCGATCCCGCCGAAGACGACATGGATGTTGTTGTGGTCGAAGACACAGGCCCGGTCGAAGAAACCGTCGATGCCTGCCCTGTCGCAGCAGAAGAAGACACCGGTGACACCTACGTGTTCAACTTTTACGATTTTGGCTGCATGATGGAAGCGGCCTGACAAAATTCCGGATCGGGGCAGATACACTGCCCCGATCCACTGCCTTCAGTAAACCTTTGGCACGTATAGCTCATCTGGCAGAACACGGCGCTCGTATTCCGGGTTATACCGGCGATCAGGCAGATTGACCTTTTCCTGCGGCACATCCGTGTAGGGAACCTTGGTCAAAAGGTGCTCGATACAGTTCAACCGCTCGCGCTTTTTGTCATTGCCTTCGACAATGTACCAAGGGGCTTCGGGAATATTGGTTCGGAAAAGCATATCCTCTTTCGCCTTGGTATAGGATTCCCAGCGGATGCGGGATTCCAGATCCATCGGCGACAGCTTCCACTGTTTCATCGGGTCGTGAATACGCATGAGGAATCGCAATTGCTGCTCTTCATCGGTGATCGAGAACCAGTATTTCAGCAGAATAATCCCTGATCGTACCAGCATCCGTTCGAATTCGGGAACGTCCTGAAAGAACTGTTCGACCTGATCCTCGGACGCAAAGCCCATCACCCGTTCGACCCCGGCGCGGTTGTACCATGACCGGTCGAACAACACGATTTCACCCGCTGCGGGCAGATGCGGCACGTAACGCTGGAAATACCACTGACTCTGTTCGCGGCGGCTGGGCGCCGGCAAGGCGACCACGCGCGCGACACGCGGGTTCAGGCGCTGGGTGATCCGCTTGATCACGCCCCCCTTGCCTGCGCTGTCACGGCCTTCGAACAGAATACAGACCTTGGCCCCTGTATGCTGAACCCAGTCCTGAACCCTGATCAGTTCAGCCTGCAGCCGCAGCAGATTGCGGAAATAGACCTTGCGATCCAGCATATCCGGGTGTTGTTCCCGATAGATTTTCCTTACTTCCATAGAAAGCATCGGCTCGCTGAATTCGATCTCGAAATCTTCGTCCAGCGTGTCTTCCAGTTCGGCTTCAAGCCAGTCTTTGGTGCCACCGTTGTTTTCGTAAGCCAAGGTCAGCTCCTTTTTTAGTCATCGGGTTCGAACCATATCGGGCCTGTGTAACCGCCTGATGTCATCAGATAAATTGATGCAAAGGCGATAACGCCAGCAGCCACCAAACCGTCCGTAATTCCAGACAGGCACGGGTATGTGGTCTTTCCCTAAATGTGAACGCCCGGCCCAGAGGATACAAGCGTAAGATTTGACGCAAGGCCGCATCCTAGAGCGCGCGTTCTGTTGAATGCTTGCATTGCCTCGATTTTGTGCGGCAAGACTGTCTGGACCTACAGGATACATGGCCCGTGACATTCTTTCTCTCTTTGTTGCCAGCAACATGGCCTTGGCTGATCCTGATTGCAGCTCAAGTGACCGCTCTTTTGGGGCGCACAGCCATCGCGTTGTCCCTGCTGGTTCTGTTTGCAAGCATTGCCGCGGCAACCGGGCTGATGACACCTGTGGCAGTCGCCGCTGTGGTCTGTGGGCTGGCCGGAGCCGCCTTGCTACTGCATCTGAAAGGTGGGGCTGCATTTGCCGGACATACGCTTTTGATCCTGTGGTGTCTGGCCATGGGGGCGCATCTTCTGCCCGGATTTCAAAACCTGAAAGTGCTGGATCAGGTGCAGGCTGGTGCTGGTAGCGTCGGTTTCACAATGCACCTGAATCTGGACAAACCGATGGTCTTCTTCGCCGTTCTACTGGCGTGGCCCGGGATGCTTCATTGCGCGATTCAGTCAAAGACTGGTCCTTTGGTCGCAGGGCTTCTGCTTTTACCCGGGCTGTTTCTTTTGGGTCTTGCCCTCGGCGCGGTACAACCAGAGTTTTCGATCCCGCCCTGGTGGCTGATCTTTGTCCTGTCCAACCTGTTTCTGACCTGCCTCACAGAAGAAGCCTTCTTTCGCGGATACCTACAGTCCGCCATCGCGTCACGTTTGGGCGCCGTGGGTGGAGTGGTTACGGCCAGTTTGCTGTTCGGACTGGCCCATTTCGCCGGAGGTCCGGCACTGGTGGTCTTTGCTTCCATCCTCGGGTTGGCGTGTGGATTGGGGTATTATGCAACCCAAAGGCTTTGGGTGCCTGTTGCGATGCATTTCGGCTTCAATTTGGTGCATCTGTTGTTTTTCACCTATCCCGGCCCCGCCTGAAGATCAGACCGGCAAAGCGGTGGTCTTGAACACAGTACGCAAAGCAAATGAGCTTTGCATCTGCGCCACCCCGGGCAATCGCGACAGGTATTGCCGGTGGATGCGGGCAAAATCCTCGGTGTTTTCCGCCACCACCTTCAGGATATAGTCCGCCGTCCCGGCCATCAGGTGACATTCCAATACGTCAGGAATGCGCGCCACTGCTTTTTCAAACGAATCCAAAACCTCCTCGGCCTGACCTTGCAGCGTGATCTCGACAAAGACCGTTGTTGGGACGTTCATTTTGCGTGCATCCAGCAGTGCCACGTAGTTGCGGATAAACCCATCAACCTCAAGGCGCTGTACCCGCCGATGGCAGGCAGATGGGGACAGGTTGACCTGTTCCGACAATTCCGAATTCGACATCCGGCCGTTTTTCTGAAGCGCCCCCAGAATCTTTCTATCAGTCGTATCCAAGCCCATTGGCGCAAGTCCTTTGCAAATTTTTCGTAGTTTACAGGAAATTCTTCCAAAGAAAATTCAGAAGGCACGTTTTCTTTCACAGAAATTGCACCGCAAACTGCACATAATTTAAGCAGTTTATAAACGGAGAACCCCATGAAAATCGGTTGCCCCAAGGAAATCAAACCTCAGGAATTCCGCGTCGGTATGACGCCCAACGCCGCTCAGGAAGCGGTAGCACGTGGTCACGAAGTGCTGATCGAAACCGGTGCAGGCATTGGCGCCGGTTTTGACAATGACGCCTATGTCGCAGCAGGCGCGCGCATCATCGACACCGCAGAAGAA
This sequence comes from Ruegeria sp. CDSA021, assembly GCF_059612325.1. Lineage (NCBI taxonomy): Bacteria > Pseudomonadati > Pseudomonadota > Alphaproteobacteria > Rhodobacterales > Roseobacteraceae > Ruegeria > Ruegeria sp. CDSA021. Next base: position 46,173 of record NZ_JBXWQJ010000005.1, on the reverse strand, counting down.
GTGTTCGCCACAGCCGACATGATCGTAAAGGTCAAAGAACCTCAGGCTGGCGAACGCAAGATGCTGCGCGAAGGCCAATTGCTGTTCACCTATCTGCACCTGGCACCCGACCCGGATCAAACCCATGACCTACTGGAATCCGGTTGTACCGCAATTGCGTATGAAACCGTGACCGACTCCAACGGCGGTCTGCCGCTGCTGGCGCCGATGTCAGAAGTTGCGGGCCGTCTGGCTCCTCAGGTCGGTTCGTGGACTCTGCAGAAGGCCAATGGCGGCCGCGGCGTCCTGATGGGCGGCGTTCCCGGTGTGGGCCCGGCCAAAGTCATCGTGATCGGCGGCGGCGTCGTTGGTACGCACGCAGCCAAGATCGCTGCCGGTATGGGTGCTGACGTCACCGTTCTGGACCGCTCTCTGCCGCGCCTGCGTTATCTGGACGACGTGTTTGGCGGACAATTCAAGAACCAATACTCGACTGCCGGTGCCACCGCTGAGCTGATTCAGGACGCCGACATGGTCATTGGTGCAGTCCTGATCCCGGGCGCTGCTGCTCCGAAGCTGATCTCGCGCGAGCAGCTGTCGGCCATGAAGCCTGGCGCGGCTTTGGTAGACGTTGCAATCGACCAGGGCGGCTGCTTCGAAACCTCGAAAGCCACCACGCACGCCGATCCGGTTTACGAAGTGGACGGCATCATGCACTACTGCGTTGCGAACATGCCCGGCGCGGTTGCGCGCACGTCCACTATCGCATTGGGCAACGCGACCATGCCGTTCATGTTGTCGCTGGCAAGCAAGGGCTGGAAACAGGCCTGCAAGGACGACGCACACCTGCTGGCAGGTCTGAATGTCCACGCCGGCAAGCTGACTTACGAAGCGGTCGGTGCTGCCCTCAACATCGATGTGGTCGACCCGACGACGCTGCTCAACTAAGAGCGTTCCGGCCTCTGACTGCGCCTTTCTCCCGGGGCACCTTACAGACCAAATCACAGCGTCGCGCCCCAAGCGCGGCGCTTTTTTTGGCTCAACCTCGGCTCACAAAAAAAGCACCGCGCATTGCGCGGTGCCTGGCCCAAAGGGAGGAGGGCATTTCCAATGCCCGATCGACGGGCGGGAGCCGTCACCCCTGTTTCTGAATTTCCACCGAATGGGGATAAGGGATCGAGATATTCTTGTCGTCAAAGGCTTCCTTGATCGCTTTCGTAATCTCGAATTTGACGTCCCAATAATCAGCCGCATCGCACCAAAGCCGCGCAGTCAGATCTACTGAACTGTCACCAAGGTTCGTAACCCGGACCCATGGTTCAGGATCACCGTGAATACGGCTGTCAGCTTTGGCCACATCCAAAATGATCTGCATGGCCTTGTCGGCGCTGTCGCCATAGTCAATGCCGAACACCAGATCGACACGTCGCGTGTCATGCGCCGAGTAGTTGGTGATGATCGAACCCCACGACTGACCGTTGGGAACAATGATCTGTACGTTATCAGGAGTTACCAACTCGGTGGTAAACAGATTCAGGTCTTTAACGGTCCCGGCCGTGCCGCCAATATCCACATATTGACCCAGCTTGTAGGGCCGGAAGACAACCAGCATGACCCCGGCCGCCAAATCGCTGAGCGTGCCTTGTAACGCCAGACCAATGGCCAGTGACGCGGCACCCAGAATGGCGACGATACTGGTGGCTTGGATCCCGAAAATTCCCAGTACGGCGACCAGCACCATGGCCAGAATGACCCACTTGACGAGGCTCGCCACAAAATTCCCGAGTGTGGGATCGATATGCGGGGTCGAGTTGATCCGGCGACGCACCATGCCACCGATTGCCCCAGCGACAATCCAGCCCAGAATCAGAACGACAAGCGCCTTGACTGCATTTATGATCAGCGGGGCATATGCTCCCACCTGTGTTACGACCTCATCCACGCCCATCTCCTTTCAACAGCAAGAAACCCACGAAGTTTTCGCGGGGGTCGGCAAATTGTGATCCAAGTTTACCTTCAGGTCTAGGTGCGAGTTTTTGCGGTTTTCCCCGTTGTTCATCAAAAAACACGGCCTGACCGGATATGCACATTCCAAAGGGCTTACAAGATTGCGGGTTGACCCCTAACTTTGAAAAATCATCCAATCAGGAGCACCCCATGCTGGACACCAAACCTCATCCGATCATGGCCCGCTGGCCAGCCCAATCCCCGGACAAGATCCAACTGTACTCCTATCCGACCCCAAACGGCGTCAAGGCGTCGATCATGCTTGAGGAAACCGGCCTGCCCTATGAGGCTCATCTGGTGACGCTGGCTGATGCCGATGTCAAAAGCCCCGAGTTTCTGTCGCTGAACCCCAACAACAAAATCCCCGCCATCATCGATCCCAACGGTCCGGACGGTGAACCACTTGCCCTGTTCGAAAGCGGCGCGATCCTGCTGTATCTGGCCGAGAAGTCAGGCAAGTTGCTAGGCCAAAGCGCAGCAGACAAGCATCGCATCACCCAATGGCTGATGTTCCAGATGGGTGGAGTTGGTCCCATGCTCGGCCAGCTAGGCTTTTTCTACAAATTTGCGGGCAGCGAGATCGAAGATCCCCGCCCGCGCGACCGCTATATCAACGAGGCCAAACGCCTGCTGAACGTGGTCGACACCCAGTTGGACGGGCAAGACTGGATCGCAGGCGAGTTTTCCATCGCGGATATCGCCCTTGCCCCCTGGCTGAACGCATTGGATTTCTACGGTGCAAAAGAGGTTGTCGGCTGGGACGACTACGCCAATGTCGTCGCTTATGTCGACCGTTTCATGGAGCGTCCGGCGGTTCAGCGCGGCAAGACCATACCCGCCCGCGCTTAAGCGGTTTCGCGATCGAAAGGGTGCCGAAGCGGGCACCCTTTTATTGCGGCTTAGCTCGGCAGCGCGCCTGTCAGCACGTAGCGCAGGATTTCGACTACCTGAGCGGGCTCTTCGGCCACGGCCAGCGCGGCTGCATCAACTTCTTTCAGCGCGTGTTGATGGTCGGGGCCGTGCAGCACGATGATGGATTTCCCGAGCGCGGCTGCGTAGCCCGCGTCAAAGGCGGCGTTCCATTGTTTGTATTTGTCGCCGAACCGGACGACCACCACATCAGCATCCGCGATACCCTTGCGGGTGCGGATAGCGTTGACCATCGCGCCCTTGTGGTCGTGCCAATACTTGTTAGGTTCAGCCCCCAGAATGGCTACGCCGCAATCGTCGCTGGCTGCGTGATCGGTGGCCGGACTGTTGAACGTGATGTCCAACCCCTGCGCGCTGTCGATGATCTGCTCACGCCAGTCGGTATGGATTTCGCCAGAGAGGTAAACGTTCAGGCCCATGTGTGTCTCCTTTAATCTTTTGCAGCGACCCTAGTGCGAATAGCGCTGCAACCCAAGAGAGGGATCAGACAAATAGATTGGATTCACACGCCATAAACGCAAGAGTTGAAACGGACATTGACCGCTCTCGCAACATTCGACAGAGTTCGGATAAGGCGATGAATTGAAACAGTTTCCGACGTCACCTGCAGGTGGCCCCAACGGAATGCAAGGCAAGGACGGAATTATGGGCGGATTTTTCGACGGGTTTGTTCGGCAGGCATCGATTACCAAACTGAATCAGAACAACCGGGATATGAAAGACATGGCCAAGGGCATTGGTCAGGTCGTTGCCCATGCGGTTGCGCAACAAGAGCGCGTCAACGCTGAAACCGCGACGAATGAGGAGCTTCGGGAAGAGATACAACGGCTGCAACAAGAGGTTGTAGACCTCAATTATGGCATAGACAAAAGGGATGCTCACCTCGCGGCTAAAGCTGCTCGGTATCAATACGTCATGTCAGAGTTGGATAAAGCAAGTGGTGAACTGGGAATAGAAAACCCTGCTCGAAAACAAGCATATAAAGACCCAGACACTCTGCGCATACCCAAGGGTCCACGTGCAAGAGACTCGATCACTACATCCGACCACGCCTACATCGAGGCCTTCGCAAACATATTTGTTTCGAACTTCCAGAAGAAGTGGCCCCACGTAGATAGCTGGAAGGACTTTCTCCATGCCAGAATATCCTGGTAAAGAGATAACGAAAGCCGAGACAAACGGCTAAGAAATGTTGAAGCGATAAGCGAAAAAGGGGCTCCGCATTTGGAGCCCCTTTCTCTTTGAATGGTTATGTGCTTAGCCGCGCAGAACGCCGCCGGTCGCTTTGGTAACCTTGGCGATGATCTTCTCGGCCACCGCTTCGATGTCTTTTTCTTTCAGCGTCGTGTCCGTCGGTTGCAGACGCACAGTGATGGCCAAGGATTTCTTGCCCTCACCCAGACTGCCGCCAATGAACTCATCAAATACGCGGACATCCTCGATCAGCGCCTTGTCAGCACCGGCCGCGGCGTTCACCAGCGTCAGCGCTTCGACGCCCTCATCGACAACAAAGGCAAAGTCGCGTTCTACCGCTTGCAGATCGCGCAGCTCCAACGCGGCACGGGTTGCACCGGATTTACGGGGCAGAGGCACCTCGTCCGGCCAGATGGTAAACGCCATCGCCGGGCCTTTGATATCCATCGCTTGCAGCACACGCGGATGCAGTTCGCCGAACACGCCCAACACCTTTTTCGGACCCAGGCAAATCTTGCCGTGACGCCCCGGATGCCACCATGCATCCCCATCGCGCAGAACTTGGACCTTGGCAGGTGCGCCTATGGCGGTCAGGACAGCCTCGGCATCCGCCTTGGCATCGAACACATCCACCGACCGCGAAGCGCCGTGCACATCCTTTGGACCAGACCGTCCCACCAGCAGTCCGGTGATCTGGGTTTTCTGGTCGCCGGGCTCGCCATCATGGAAGACCGGGCCAACCTCGAACAGGCCCACGTCCGCATAGCCGCGTGCCTGATTGCGGGCAGCGGCCTGCAACAGGCCGGGCAATAGATCAGGGCGCATGTGGCTCATCTCAGACGAGATCGGGTTTTCCAGTTGCGTGGCTTCATCGCCTCCACCGAACAACGCCGCCGAGGCCTGATCAATGAAGGTATAGCTGACGCATTCGTTGTAGCCCAGCGCTGCACAGGTACGGCGTGCCATGGACTGACGGCGCTGTGTCGGTGTCATCACGGGTTTCGGGATGCCTTCGGTGACGCGTGGCAGCGGTTTACCCTGCAACTTGGTCAGGGATGCGATCCGCGCGACCTCTTCCACCAGGTCGGCCTCGCCCATGATATCGGGGCGCCAGCTGGGAACATGGGCCATCTCACCCTCAAGGCGGAAACCCAGACGGGTCAGGGTCTGACGCTGTTCGCTTTCCGGAATGTCCATGCCGACCAGAGACTGCACCCGTGCCGCGTCCAGCTTGTAAGCCCGCCCGTGGTTCGGAGCCTTGCCAGCTTCGACCACGTTAGATGCCTCACCCCCACAGATATCCAGGATCATCTGGGTTGCGTGTTCCAACCCTTCGCGGGTGTATTCCGGGTCGACACCGCGCTCAAAGCGATAGCGCGCATCCGAATTGATCTTGAGCGCACGCCCGGTCAACGCAATCTGCACATGATCCCAAAACGCGCTTTCGAGGAACACGTTCACGGTCTCTTCGGTGCAGCCGGTTTCCTCGCCCCCCATGATACCGGCGATGGATTCGGCGCCTTCGTCGTCCGAAATCACCATCATACCGGGTTGCAGGGTGTATTCTTTCTCGTCCAGCGCCACCAGCGTCTCGCCACCTTTGGCGCGATGCACTCGCAGGCTGCCTTGCACCTTATCCGCATCGAAAACGTGCAGAGGGCGATTTTGATCAAAGGTCATATAATTGGTGATGTCCACCAAGGCCGAGATCGGACGCAGGCCAATAGCTTTCAGTTGGTCCTGCAGCCACTGCGGGCTTGGACCGTTCTTGACACCCCGGATCAAACGACCTGTGAAATGCGGCGCGCCATCCAGAGTGTCTTCGTCAATGCTGACTTTGATCGGGCACTCGAAATCCCCCGGAACCGGCACATAGTCACGCTGCTTCAAAGTCCCGATCCCACGTGCGGCCAGATCGCGCGCGATCCCCTCGACACCCAGCGCATCCGGACGGTTGGGCGTGATCGCGATTTCGATCATCGGATCGACCTTGGACGGATCATTTTCGGCCAACCAGTCGACAAAACGGTCGCCGACCTCGCCTGAGGGCAGCTCGATGATACCGTCATGCTCCTCCGACAGCTCCAGCTCACGCTCGGACGCCATCATGCCAAAGCTTTCGACGCCCCGGATCTTGCCGACGCTGATGGTAATATCCAGACCGGGAATATACATGCCGGGTTTGCAGACCACGACGGTGATGCCTTCGCGCGCGTTGGGGGCACCGCAGATGATCTGCAGGTCGCCCTTATCGGTCTCAACCGTGCAGACGCGCAGCTTGTCGGCGTCGGGGTGTTTCTCGGCGTGCTTCACATGGCCCAGCGTAAAACCAGCCAACCGGTCCGCTGGATTCACGATCTCTTCGACCTCAAGGCCAAGATCGGTCAGCGCCTCGGCGATCTCATCAACCGAAGCGTCAGTATCGAGGTGGTCTTTGAGCCAGGACAGTGTGAATTTCATTGCAAGCGGCCTTCTTGGGCAAACATCCGTTTGGCACAGGCAATGGCAAAGAATGAGCCGGGGTGCAAGCGCTGCGCGTCACGGATAGGTGGGGGTGCGGCCCAAAAGCTCGTCCAACTGCCGCCCGATCCAGCCGTGGGGGATGAAATGCCCGCCCGGATGGGTGTCCAGTACCACCTGCCCCTGCACGCAATCCGTCCACTCCACCCGGCTGAGCGTCAGGATCGGCACCACGCTCCACTCGCCACGCGGCGTGGCATCGTGGCAGTCATAGGCCGCGCGCCACAAGGCGACCGGATAGGTCGTGTCACCATTTGCGCCATAAGGGAAGTCCATCACCGTATCGCTGAGACCATGCACGTGACGCACCTCGCGCGGGGCTTCGGGGCAGTCTGCCGTCTGACGGATCGAACCCGCAACGGCCAGCAAGGCGGCAACGTCGTTGCCCGACTGGCACACATAGCGCCACGCCATCGCACCGCCGAAGGAATAGCCCGAGACATAGATACGATCCGGATCAATCGGATAACGTTTCGCTACATCCTCAAGCACCCGGTCCGCAAAGGGTACATCGCCGGTGTCCGAGGTCCAGAAATCCCAGCTTTTACCCAACCCGTTCGGGGCTACCAGCAACACGCCGCGCAGCTTGGTCGCTCCGGCGATGCGTTCGTGATTCACCACCACAGTCCCCTGCCGCGCCCAGCCGTGGAAATGCAGCAGTACGGGCAGAGGCGTTTCGCCGTCCCAGCCATCAGGTTCCAGAACATGATATGAACGGTCGCCGACCTGACAGGCGGTATCACCGTGGCACGTGTCCACAGCGGTGGCTTGGGTAGCGGTCAGCAGAAGAAGGCAGAGCAGTCGGTAAATCATCCACCGAAACCTAGCGAGCCTGCGCCCGCTGTCACGTCACAACCCCGTGGGAGATTGTGACAAGCCGCGCTGTTTCCAGACCATGGGATGGCGATCTTCCAGTTGTGATGGGCAGTTTATGGTGGCCATGTCCGTGTATCGTTCAAACGGAGCGCTTGCAGGGACAAATCGCCAGCCCGTGCGGGCGGTCTGGCGATGGCGCGGCGGCCTATCGGCCTTTGCTCCGCGCTTTCAAGCCCATTCCAAAATAAATAGTGAAAATGCTATTCAGCGCTCCATCTACTCGGATAATTCTTCATCACGCTTTATTAGATACCCTTCGACGGCTTCTTCGATGGTAACTTCGTCAACCGGTTTTCCGCGATAAGTTCCAACGTATTCTAGAACGAATACCGTCAAAACTGCGACTATTGTTGGCAAGGCAACGGAGGAAAACAATTTATCAAACTGGCGACCAGACCATCTAAAAAATCGCTTCGAAAGAGTATTCTGGCGATATTCCTGCAACCAAACATGCCCACTGTAAGTCAGATGTATGTTTGAAGCACCGTCCTTCGTGAACGACCCAGTGATCAGATTCTCCGCGCGCATGAGAGTAAACAGGAAATCTCGTTCAGAAATTGGCATCCCCAATTTGTTTTGGGTCGTGTCCTGTCGGGGCTCCATCGTCGGATAGTGAGCATTCCCTCTCTCGGCAGTATCATCGAAAGAGGCTCCGGAATTATCCGAAGCCTCGATGTACTACATTATTTGGAGAAACTTTTTCTCGTCCAGCTTCACCGAGACAAACCACCATGCAGGTTCGGCATATCCAGCGCTGCAAACCCATAGTGCCGCAACCAGCGCAGGTCGGAATCAAAGAACGCCCGCAGATCGGGAATGCCGTATTTCAACATCGCCAGACGGTCGATCCCAATCCCGAACGCAAAACCCTGATAGACCTCGGGGTCGATTCCACCGGCGGCGATCACCTTGGGGTGGACCATGCCGGACCCTAGAATCTCCATCCAGTCGTCACCCTCGCCGATCTTCAGCTGGCCGTTGTCCCAGGAACAGCGGATATCGACCTCGGCCGACGGTTCGGTGAAGGGGAAGTGCGAGGCGCGGAAGCGCAGTTCGACGTCATCAACCTCGAAGAAGGCCTTCACGAACTCTTCCAGAACCCATTTCAGGTTCGCCATCGAGATGTCCTTGTCGATGGCCAGCCCCTCGACCTGATGGAACATCGGCGTGTGGGTCTGGTCATAGTCGGCGCGGTACACACCGCCCGGACAAATGATGCGGATCGGCGCGCCCTGTTTCTCCATCGAGCGGATTTGCACCGGAGACGTATGGGTGCGCAGCACATGCGGCGGGCGGTTATCGCCCTCGGCGCGGTGCATGTAGAACGTGTCCATCTCGGCCCGCGCGGGGTGGTGGCCGGGGATGTTCAGGGCGTCAAAGTTGTGCCAATCGGTCTCGATCCGCGGGCCTTCGGCGACAGAGAAGCCCAGTTCGGCAAAGATCGCAGTCAGTTCCTCGGTCGCCTGGCTGACCGGGTGGATCGAGCCCTGACGGCGTGCGCGGGTCGGCAGGGTGACGTCCAGCCACTCGGTGCGCAGACGCTCATCCAGCGCGGCATCAGCCAAAGCAGCCTTCTTGGCGGACAGAGCCGAGTTGATCTCATCCTTCAGGGCGTTCAGGGCGGGGCCTGCAACCTGGCGCTCTTCGGGTGTCATCTTGCCCAGCTCGCGCATCTTCAGCGCGACCTCGCCTTTTTTGCCAACAGCCGCGACACGGATCGCCTCAAGTGCGTTTTCGTCGCCAGCTTCGGCGATTTGGCCCAGGTATTTTGCCTTAAGATCGTCCATGACGGCCCTCTGAATTTGGTCGAGAACCTGCTATCGGCCCCGCCCTGCGAATGCAAGCGGGACGGTGCGGATCAATAGCTGTATTCCGGGAAAATCCGGGTCAGGTCGCCATTCCAGTCACCATTGTAGTGATCCAGCAACTCATCAGCGGGAACCTTGCCGGTGTCGATGCTTTCCTTGAGCGCGTTCAGGAAATGCGTCTCGTCCGGGACCAGACCGCCCGCACCGGGGAAGGCGCGGGATTTAAGGCCCGCCTCAGAAATCGCTACGACCTCACGCGCCAGATCATGCATGTTGATGTCGCCGACCTGCGCCTGAAGGCCATGAACCGCGGCCTGAACACGCAGTTCCTCGCGCGTTTCAGCGTCCCAGCCCTTGACCAGATCCCAGGCCGCATCCAGCGCGCCCTGATCGTAGATCAGACCAACCCAGAAAGCAGGCAGCGCGCAGAGACGACGCCATGGGCCACCATCGGCGCCGCGCATCTCCATGAATTTCTTGATCCGCGCTTCGGGGAAGGCGGTGGTCAGGTGATCGGCCCAATCACTGAGGGTCGGCGTTTCACCCGGCAGGGCTGGCAGCTCACCTTTCAGGAAATCGCGGAACGACATGCCCAGCGCGTTGATATAATTGCCATCGCGATAGACAAAATACATCGGCACATCGAGCGCATATTGCACATAGCGCTCGAACCCGAAGCCGTCTTCGAACACAAAAGGCAGCATCCCGGTGCGCGCATCGTCCAGATGCCGCCAGATATGGCTGCGCCAGCTTTTCTGGCCGTTGGGCTTGCCCTCGAAGAAGGGTGAATTGGCAAACAGAGCGGTCGCCACCGGCTGCAACGCAAGTGCAACACGCAATTTCTGCACCATGTCGGCCTCGGACCCAAAGTCGATATTGACCTGCACGGTGCAGGTGCGCCGCATCATGGCGCGACCCATGGTGCCGACCTTCTCCATATAGTCGTTCATCAGCCGATAACGCCCCTTGGGCATCAACGGCATTTCCTCGTGGGTCCAGATCGGGGCCGCACCCAAGCCGATGAAGCCAACGCCAATCTCATCGGCGATATCCTTCACCTCACGCAAGTGGATGTTTACCTCATCGCAGGTCTCGTGGATCGTCTCCAACGGGGCACCTGACAGCTCCAGCGCGCCACCCGGTTCCAGGCTGACATTGGCGCCATCTTTTTCCAGACCGATCAGCTTGTCGCCTTCGCGCACCTCGCCCCAACCATGGCGGTCCCGCAGACCTTCCAGCACAGCCACAATCGAGCGTTTGCCCTCAAAGGGCAGCGGCTTCAGCGTGTCTTTGCAATAGCCGAACTTTTCGTGCTCGGTGCCAATGCGCCAGTCTTCTTTGGGTTTGCAGCCTGATTCCAGGTATTCGGCCAGTTGTTCATGGCGTTCGATCGGACCGCCGCCGGACTGAGGGATGGACATGAACCGTGCTCCGATCCTGATGTATCTGTCTTGAAGGTCAGTCGTGGTCTTAAATGACGCTAGTGTCAATGCAACCGCAAATGCGCTGGGCGCGACGGGGTGCGTTCCCAGATGACCACGGGATGCCGCGATTTGCCGTTGAGTTCTGACAACATCTGTTCCGTTTTCAGCCCAGGCAGGCTGGAAAACACGTCAAACAATGCCTCGGCCCCTTCTGCATTCACAGGAATGTGAAGCGCCGGCTGTCCCGACTGATCCAAAACCCAATGCGCGGGGCTTGAGGTCGGGTCGAGCGCAAGCCTTTCAATTTCGCGAGTCGCAACAATACCGCCATCCAGAGGGCCGAGATAGGTGATTTGCCCTTCGTCCACCGTCACGACGCCCTGCCCGCCTGCGCCGGTTCTGAACCGGGCGCGCTGCACGCCAATCACGGCCAGCGCCGCAGACACCAAGATCAAGACCCAACCCAACCATGCCAGCAACCCACCCGGCCCGCTGACCCAGCTAAGGCCCAGGATCAGGACAAAGACTGCAACCAGAACTTCGCGCCAACGCCACAGCGCCAGTTTTGCCTCGGGTCGGATGAAACTCATGACAGGGCCTCGAAGGAAAACTCTATTGCGTAAGTCACAAGTCTTAAGTTGGGGATCGCGCGCGCTGCGGCCAATGTCCGTTTGTCAAAACTGTGAGCCACGATCACTCCACGGATGGCCTGAGGTTCGTCTTCGGCGATCAGATCGCCCATATATCCCAGAATCTGCCCGACAACCCGGCTGTCTGTCTTCCCGGCTTTCAATTCAATGACAACCATCTGACCGGACGGGTCTTCGCAAAGGATATCGATGAATCCAGAATCGACCGAACGTTCCGCGCCGTCATCTATGATGGTCAGGCCAATCTCCAGAGCGGATATGTTTCTGCGCAAGGCTGCTTGCATGTCGCGCTCCAACGCGAAACGCTGTTTCTCAGATTGCTCCGACTTGGCATGTTCGGTCGGATCTCTAGGTGTAGGTTCATCCAACTCAGGATCAAAACCTTCCGAAACGAACCGCGCATATCGGCGTAACGCGCCTTTCAACGATTGGAGACGGGTGTAGACCCTGCCGCTAAAATCCACCTTACTCGGGTTGGGCCGCCCAGCCCGCTCATCTTCTTTCGAGTAGGTGAAGTCCTCAACCAGCTTGTCCAGGCCACCGTCTGAGAGCAGGGGCAGCAATTCACCATAATGCTTCTCAATGGCCCGAATATGGGCCATTTGGGTATTGCAGGTGTTTTCATTGTAGCCTTGAGCGACCAACCAGTCCTGATATTTCCCTTTCACGACCAATCCCCCAGCGCCTGCTGCCACATCGTCAACGCAGCCACAGCCGCCGTATCCGCCCGTAGGATGCGCGGACCCAGGCTGACAACATGCGCATAGGGCAGAGCTGACAGGCGGGCGCGCTCTTTATTGGAAAAGCCACCTTCCGGGCCGATGAGAATCGCCCACGGGCGACCTTTTTCATTGGCGGCCAATCGCAGGGCCGATCCGACCTCGGCCTCGTTGCAGAACATCAACTGCCGGTCTTCAGGCCAGCCATCCAGCAGGCGATCCAGCCGCTGAAGATCGGCGACCTCGGGCACGAATGTTCCACCACACTGCTCTGCCGCCTCAACTGCATGGGCCTGCAACCGGTCTTGCCGGATGCGTTCGGAATTGGTGAATTCGGTCTGAACAGGCAGGATGCGCGCCGCACCCATTTCAGCGGCTTTTTCCACGATGAAATCGGTGCGCGCTTTTTTGATCGGTGCGAACAGGAACCACAGATCGGGCGGCAACTGCAACGGTTTCGTCTGCTTAAGGCAGGTTAGCGTCCCGCTGCGTTTGCCCGCGTCGGACACTTCCGCCAGCCACTCTCCATCTTGCCCGTTGAACAGGGCGACCTGCCCTTTGACAACAAGACGCATGACGCCAAACAGGTAATGCGCCTGGTCACGCGTCAAAGGAACCGATTGCCCCTGACCCAAGGGCTGCTCTACATACAGTCTGATCTTCGCACTCATGAGACCTTACATATGCAAGGCAATGCCCCAACACCAGATGGTCAAGTCGCCGATGCCGTCACCGGCAACTGGGTCGACACTTATGCCCCGGCCTTTACCCGCCCCTATCTGCGCCTCAGCCGCGCGGACCGGCCCATTGGCACGTGGCTGTTGCTGATCCCGTGCTGGTGGGGGCTGGCGCTGGCAATCCTGCATGACGGTCAACCCAGATGGGAAGATCTTTGGATTGCCGTTGGATGCGCATTGGGGGCTTTTCTGATGCGTGGTGCCGGCTGCACCTGGAACGACATCACCGATCGAGAGTACGACGGGCAGGTTGAACGCACACGCTCGCGCCCGATTCCTTCGGGGCAGGTCAGCGTCCGGCAGGCTGCAACCTGGATGATCCTGCAATGCCTGCTGGCGCTTGGCATCCTGCTGAGTTTCAATCAGGCGGCGATTGCCATGGGCGTGCTGTCCTTGCTGCCGGTGACGATTTACCCATTCGCCAAGCGGTTCACATGGTGGCCGCAGGTGTTTCTGGGGTTGGCCTTCAATTGGGGCGCGCTTTTGGCCTGGGCAGCGCATAGTGGTTCGGTCGGGTGGCCCGCAGTAACGCTGTATCTGGCAGGCATCGCGTGGACCTTGTTTTATGACACGATCTACGCCCATCAGGATGCCGAGGATGACGAGCTGGTGGGGATCAAGTCCACAGCCCGCCTGTTCGGCAAGGATACAGCGAGGTGGCTGAAGTATTTTCTGGTTGCGACGGTATCGTTGATGGGGCTGGCCATAATTGATGCAGGGGTACCGAACATCTCGATCCTGGCACTGGTCGTTGCGCTCGGCGGTCCTTGGGCCATGGGCTGGCACATGATGTGGCAACTGCGCTGTCTGGACCTGGAAGACAACGCCAAGCTGTTGCATCTGTTCCGGGTCAACCGAGACACCGGCCTGATTCCGCTGATCTTCCTCTGCGTCGCGCTGCTGCTCTGATTGCACCTGCCGATTGGGGGTTGTAAAGATCAGGCCAAACGCCTGAGGAGTGTCAAACCCAAACATGCGTCTGCCTTTTTTTATCGCTGTTGTGCTGATCTTTTTGGTCTCAGCCGGGCTGTCCCTGGTGGCGGCAAGCTATGCCGTTACCAAGATCGAAGAGACATCAGAATTCGCTGTACGGCGGTCACTGGACCTCAAAGGTCATGACTGGGCCGAGGTCGAATCCGACGGTCTGCGCGTAATCCTGACAGGAACCGCACCGGACGAGGCCACACGGTTCAACGCGTTGACCGCTGCGGGAACCGAGGTCGACACATCCCGTGTGATTGATGAAATGGAGGTCGAGGCCACCTCGGCCCTGGCCCCACCGCGATTCTCGGCAGAAATTCTGCGCAACGACAGCGGTATCTCGATCATCGGTCTGATTCCGGCCAGCGAGGACAGGGCCGATCTGATCGACCGGCTGAGCAATCTGGACCCGAGTGTTGCAGTTTCGGACTTGATGGAAACCGCGGACTATCCCAAGCCCGACGGCTGGGATGCTGCCGTGTCTTACGCCATCGAAGCCCTGGCGCGCCTGCCCCGCGCCAAGATTTCCGCCAGTTCTGATCTGGTCCGGATCACCGCGATTGCAGACAGCCAGCAGGAAAAACAACAGCTCGAGCAGGATCTGACCCGCGCCGCGCCGCCCAGCCTGAGGATCGGATTGGCGATTTCGGCCCCTCGACCGGTCCTTACACCTTTTACGCTGCGCTACTTGATCGATGATGAGGGCGGGCATTTCGACGCCTGTTCTGCGCAGGATGAACAGGCTCGCGACCGCATCGTGGCCGCCGCGCGTGAGGCGGGATTACAAGGCATCTATAGTTGCACAATCGGCCTGGGAGAACCCTCACCAAGCTGGCCCGAAGCCGCCGAACAGAGCATTCAGGCCCTTTCCAAAATCGGCATGGGCACCGTCACGCTGTCTGATGCGGACATCACGTTGGTTGCGGCGCAGGGTACAGACACTGTCCTTTTTGACCGGGTGGTAGGTGAGCTTGAAGCCGCCTTGCCGCCCGTATTTGCTTTGCACGCCGTGTTGCCGGAACCAGAGATCGCGGATGCATCCGGCCCGGTTGAATTCTCGGCAACCCGCAGCCCCGAGGGGCTGGTGCAACTGCGTGGCCGTCTGGGCGATGAGACCCTGCGTGACATGGTCGACAGCTACGCCCGTGCAGCCTTTGGATCCGATCAGGTTTACACCGCCACACGCATTGTGTCCGATCTTCCCTCGGACTGGCCTGTGCGTGTTCTGGCCGGGCTGGAGGCTTTGGCGCAGCTGCATAACGGGGCCCTGACCGTGACGCCTGATACTGTCGAGCTGGCCGGCCTCAGCCACGAGGTAGACGCCAAGGCCCGTATCGCTGGTCAGCTGTCGGACAAGCTGGGTGAGGGGCAGGAATTCACCCTGATGATCACCTATCAGCCACCGCCGGAACCTGAAGACGCTCTGCCTGACCCGGCGATTTGCGAACAACAGATCGCTGACGTCCAAGCGTCCAGCAAGATCGCATTCGAACCCGGATCAGCCACGATTGCCTCGGCCTCGCGCGATACCGTGAACCAGATTGCCGATATCCTGCGGGACTGCGGGCCGATTCGGCTGGAGATTCAGGGCCACACCGACAGCCAGGGCCGTGAAGAGATGAATCAGCAACTCAGTCAGGCACGCGCGCAGTCTATTCTGAACGAATTGCGTGGGCGACGCATTCCTACCAGCAGCTACTCCGCAGTGGGATATGGTGAAACGCAGCCCATCGCTGATAATGACACCGAGGAAGGTCGGGAAGAAAACCGCCGCATTGAATTCCGCCTGATCCGCCCCGAGCCTGTCAGAGTCGACGAAACAGGTCTCGAAGCGCTTGAGGCTGAGACAGAAGCTGACGCGCCCGAGACAGACCAGACTGACACGACCGCACCAGATGCGGATGCAGAGGACCAGTAAGTTGAACAGAACCGAATTCATCATCGCCACGGCCATCATTCTGTTTGCGGCCTTCTGCATGGGCTGGTTTGCCAACTGGCTGGCCCACCGCCTGTCCCGCGTTCGCCAAAGCGACGTGGCCGACCTGGACCGGATGAGTCAGGAATTGCACGAGGCTGAAGAAACCCGCGATCAGGCCATCACCTATCTGCAACAGCGCGAGGCAGAGCTGACCAATCAACTGACCCAGACCGAAGCAGAACTGGCCGCCGCCATGGACGGCCTGCGCGCCGCGCGGCAAGAGGCTGAAGAATTGCGCGGGCGGATCAACAACGCTGATTGACGCGCCCAGCGCGCCGTCGGGTCACAAAACCTGCGCTAGATCGGCGATCAGGTCCTCTAGGTCTTCCAGACCGACCGACAGCCGGAACACGCCATCCCCGGCATAATCCCGGTAGCTTTCCAACTGCGCCCCTTCCAGACGGAAAGAGGTTTGCATCAAAGCGTCGGTGCCCATCCAGAAGATCAGACTTCGGTGGTGGCCAAGCGACACGGCATAGTGGACGATCTGCAGTTTATCGATCATCTGCTGGGCCAATGCTTCTCCGGTCGCGTTGTCACCCACCTGAAAGGTGATCATGCCGGATGTATTCCGCATCTGCCGCTGTGCCAGTTCGTATTGTGGGTGCGATTTCAGGCCCGGATACACGACTTTGGTGACAGACCCGCGCGTCTCAAGCCATTCAGCTACAGCCGTGGCCCCTGCCTGATGCGCCTTCATCCGAAGCGGCAAAGTGGCCATGCCCCGGGCAATCATCCACGCGTTGAAAGGTGACATGATGCTACCGTGATGAATGGCCGACTCGTTGCGGATCTTCTCGATCAACTCTTTTCGGCCAGCCACCGCGCCCCCGATGGCGTCACCGTGCCCGCCGATAAACTTGGTCACGGAATGCATGATCAGATCGACACCCAATTCTTTGCTGGGCTGCCCCAGTGGCGAGGCGAAGGTCGCGTCACACGACAACAACGCGCTCGCGTCATGCGCAATTGCGGAAACTGCAGCCAGATCGGTCAGCCGCCCGATTGGGTTTACCGGCGTTTCCGTATGGATCAGGCGCGTATTCGGCAAGATCGGCGTATTTTGGCCGATACAATTGGCTGGACTCCAATTTTCGTTTCAATTCAATAATATGAATGAGTGCGTATTTGCCTGCACATACCCAAGTCCGCTATCCAATAAACTGGAGTGAACTATGTATCTCAAGTCAACATTTAAGACCGCCGCCATCTTGACAGCGTTTGCAACCACATCTGCTTTTGCCTCAAGCGATGTGATACCGTCAGAGAACGACACCTTTACAAAGTGGGGCGAAGAATCTGGCTGGACCATCTTTGTCGATGAAACCCGGGGTTCATGCCTGATTGAGCGCGTGGATGAAAACAATAACGTCGTGCAAATGGGTCTGACCAAGGATCAGGAAATGGGCTATCTTGGTGTCTTCACTCAGAACGACATCGGCTTGAAAGGTAAGAAGGAAAAAATATTCCTGTCGCTTGACGGCAACCTCTATGAAGCCGAAGCACGCAAGAAAACCAAGCATTTGGCTGAAGGATACACCGGAGGCTATATCCTGGCGAACAACGCGCAATTCGTTGATGATGTTATGAAAAAATACGAAATGACCGTGTTTCCCGAAAAGGAATTCGCTTTCACCGTAAGCCTGGACGGAACGCTAAAAGCCATTGAAGCCGCTCGTACCTGCAATTCCGAGCAAAGCAGCTAAGTTCTCCTGCCACATCCGGCACCTGAAACCTGGGTGCCGGAAGCACCTACCACCGGGTCAGTGCATCTTCGTCTTCGTCTTTGGCAGCGACCCATTCCGCGCCGGTATTGGTGACTTCCTTCTTCCAGAAGGGCGCGCGGGACTTCAGATAATCCATTAGATATTCCGCCGCTTCAAACGCATCTTTGCGATGCGGCGCGGCGGTGGCCACCATCATAATCCGGTCGCCCGCGGCCAAGCGACCATGGCGATGAATCACCAGCACATCACCCAGTGACCAACGATCCTTGGCCTCTTGCGCAATCTTGGTCAGAGCACGTTCGGTCATGCCCGGATAGTGTTCGATCTCCATCACATCCAGATCACCGCTTGCAAGGTCGCGCACAACGCCGGTGAAGGTGACGATGGCACCGTTTGCGTCATCCCCGGCGGCAAAGGCGTTGGCCTCGGCCCCCAGATCGAATGCCTCTTCCTGAACTGCGACGCGCATCGCTTAACCACCCGTCATCGGTGGGAAAAATGCAACCTCGCGCACACCTGCCAACGAAGCATCAAAATCAGAAAGCTCCTGATCCAGCGCAACCCGCAAAGCGGACAGGTCGGAAAAGGCTGCGGCATAGCGGTCTTCCCGGGCGCTGAGTTCAGCCACAAGATCGTTGACCGTGGCTGCCTGTGTGTCGACCTTTTCCTTCGGCAGGCCGATGCGCTCACGCACCCATGCGAAATACAGAACATCCATCGGTTAGCCCTCCTTCAGGTGTGGCATGGCTTTACGTAGGTAGTCATAGCCCGTGATCAATGTCAGCGTCGCGGCGACCCAAAGCAACCACAACCCGATCTGGCCGGCCCAATACATGCCGTCGACATTCCATCGCAGGTGGTTCACGTCTTCGACCTGACCCGTAATAATTTGCTCGACCAGCTCGGCATCCATGCCGAAACTGGCCATCACGGCATAGTGTTCAAAGATGCCCTGAGAAAACAGAACCGCGATGGCGATCATCTGTGCTGTGGTCTTCCACTTGGCCAGTTTTGTGACCTTCAGTGTCCCCGCTACATCGCCCAGATATTCGCGCAGACCTGAGACGAAGACTTCGCGAAACAGGATCACGGTGGCGGGCAGCACCAGCCATGGCGTCCAGTGTTCGGTCGAGTAGCCAACCAGAATCATCAATGCGATCACCACCATCGCCTTGTCGGCAATCGGGTCCAGCATCGCACCGATCTTGGTTTCCTGTTTCCACGCTCGGGCCAGATAGCCATCGAACCAATCCGTGATCGCAGCCGTCAGGAACAGGATCAAAGCGAACCAATCCGCATAAGGACGGGTGAAATACAAAAACATAACGGCCAGGCTGGGCGCGGCCAGCAGGCGCAGGACGGTCAGGATATTGGGTAAATTCCACTTCATGGCTTGGACCCTATATCGCCAGTCCGGGACAGAAAAGGCAAACGGTTAAAAAACTGCATCCCTCGCAACCACTTGGTCAAAGCGCCGCAGGCCTGACACCACAGAACAGTGCCTCTTGGCCTTTCCCGGCTTAGCGGTCAGATTGCCAGTCGAACGCAAGCCCGAAAGTGCAAGATGACAGCGCATATTCAAACCGATGCCCGATCGAACATGATCGGCAGCCTCTGGATGATCGCCGCAATGGTGGGCTTCGCTTTGGAGGATGCCTTGCTGAAAGCGACCTCGGCCGTACTTCCGATCTGGCAAGTCTTGGTGCTGTTCGGCGCGGGCGGGTCCGTGATTTTTGCCGGGGTCGCATTGGCCCGCGGGCAACGCTTGCTGCATCCCGATGTCCTTTCCCGCCCGATGAAAGTTCGGGTTCTGTTCGAAATCTTTGGTCGGTTGTTCTATGTGTTGGCCATTGCTTTGACGCCTCTGTCTTCGGCCACAGTGATCCTGCAAGCCACGCCGCTTGTCGTGGTTGCGGGTGCCGCGCTGTTCTTTGGCGAAGCGGTCGGCTGGCGGAGGTGGAGCGCCATTTTCGTCGGAATGATCGGTGTCGTGATCATTCTGCAACCGACCGGTGACAGCTTTTCGATGCTGTCGATACTGGCGGTGCTTGGGATGTTGGGGTTTGCCGGGCGTGATCTTGCCAGCCGTGCGGCCCCAGCCACCTTGGGGACTGAGGTTCTGGGGTTTTACGGGTTCCTAAGCATTATCGTGGCGGGTCTCGCCTATCGGTTTTGGGAGGGTGCGCCTGTGGCACCGGTTGGCTTCCACACCAGCCTGCACCTGGCCGGCGCGGTGCTGATGGGGGTCATAGCTTATGCCTCGCTGATGAAGGCCATGCGCACAGGCGAAGTGTCCGCCGTGACCCCCTTCCGCTATACCCGCCTGCTGTTCGGTATAGGGCTGGGTGTAGCGATGTTCGGTGAGAGTCTTGATCCTGCAATGTGGATTGGAAGCGCGCTGATCGTTGCATCCGGCCTTTTTATCCTATGGCGGGGTCGGCGCGCCTAACCTTTGTCGTGGAAGAAATCATAGACCTTCTGCGCCAACCCGGCCGAGATCCCGTCAACAGCCTTCAGATCCGCAAGATTGGCCCGGCTGACGGCCTTGGCGCTGCCGAAATGCGTCAGCAAAGCACGTTTGCGCGCAGCACCCACGCCGGGAATTTCGTCCAATGGGGTCGCACCTACGGCCTTGGCCCGCCTTGCGCGATGGGTGCCGATTGCGAACCTATGCGCCTCATCCCTTAGGCGTTGAATGAAATACAGCACCGGGTCATTGCGTTTCAGGGCAAAGGGCCGCTGTCCGATCCGGTGAAACTCTTCCTTGCCATGGTCGCGGTCGACCCCTTTGGCCACACCGACCATAGGAATGTCTTCAA
The DNA here is from genome assembly GCF_059612325.1 of Ruegeria sp. CDSA021. Taxonomy (NCBI): domain Bacteria; kingdom Pseudomonadati; phylum Pseudomonadota; class Alphaproteobacteria; order Rhodobacterales; family Roseobacteraceae; genus Ruegeria; species Ruegeria sp. CDSA021. Next base: position 25,824 of record NZ_JBXWQJ010000005.1, on the reverse strand, counting down.
CCCCATGGGCCTGCATGATCTCATGCACGGCGCTCACCTGCCCGGCACCGCCATCAATCAGCAGCAGATCGGGCCAGAGCCCTTTGTCCCGATCCGGGTCTTCCTTTTGCAGACGGGTGAATCGACGATTCAGCACCTCTTTCATCATGCCGAAATCGTCACCCGGTGTCAGATCATCGCCCCGGATATTGAACTTGCGATAGGCGTTTTTCATAAAGCCTTCGGGGCCTGCGACGATCATGCCGCCTACTGCGTTGGTGCCCTGAATGTGTGAGTTGTCGTAGACCTCAATCCGGCCCGGCGGGCCATCGAGATCAAACGCTTCGGCCACCCCGCGCAGCAGTTTGGCCTGCGTGGCGCTTTCCGACATGCGGCGGGCCAGAGACTCCCGTGCATTGCGCAAAGCGCCTGCAACCAGCTCCTGCTTTTCTCCGCGTTGAGGCACCAGAATTTCCACCTTGCGGCCAACCTTCTCGGTCAATGCATCCTGCATAAGATCCGCGTTTTCGATGGCATCCGACAGGATCAATTGTCGTGGCGGTTCCTTGTTGTCGTAAAACTGGCCCAGAAAAGCCTCCATCACTTCAGCTGGCGAAACATCCGGCCCGACGCGTGGGTAGAAATCCTTGTTGCCCCAGTTCTGGTTGGCGCGGATGAAAAACACCTGAACACAGGCCTGTCCGCTATCCATATACAAACCGATCACATCCGCCTCGGCCACGCCACGTGGGTTGATGCCTTGCGAGGTCTGCACCTGTGTCAGCGCCCTGATACGATCCCGCAGACCAGCGGCGCGTTCGAACTCCATCGCCTCGGACGCGGCCATCATCTGTTCGGCCAGGTCCTCCTGCACTTTGGTCGACCGGCCCGACAGGAAGCGTTCTGCGTCTTTGACGCTTTCGCGGTATGCCTCTTCCGAGATCAACCCGACGCACGGCCCCGAGCAGCGTTTGATCTGATAGAGCAGACAGGGCCGCGTTCGGCTCTCGAACATAGAGTCCGAGCAGTTGCGCAGCAGGAACGCCTTTTGCAATTGGTTCAAAGTCCGATTCACCGCACCGGCACTGGCGAAGGGGCCAAAATAGGCGCCTTTCTCCTTTTTTGCCCCGCGGTGCTTTTTGATCTGCGGAAACGCATGGCTTTTCGCGACCAGAATATTCGGGAAACTCTTATCGTCGCGCAGCAACACGTTGTACTTGGGCTTGAGCTGCTTGATCAGGTTTTGCTCAAGCAACAGCGCCTCAGTCTCGGTCCGCGTGGTCAGGAACATCATCGAGGCGGTCGAGGCGATCATCTTCTCGATCCGGCCGGAATGCCCGGGGCGTGTATAATTCGACACCCGCGCCTTGAGGTTCCGCGCCTTGCCCACGTACAGAACCCGGCTGTCCGCATCCAGCATCCGATAAACGCCCGGCGAGCTGTCCAGCGTTTTCACATAACGCTGAATACAGGCATAGCCGGTGGGGGACGATTCGCTGTCGGTGGTCATGACCTTGAGATATGATTCTCCGGCACTGGCTGCAATCTCACGCTTCTCAGATCAAGAGAAAACAAATCCACGGATTCTGTGGATAAGTATGCAGATAAGTTTCTGGAGGATCGGAAAATCCCTTGTTTCCTTACCTTTTCCTTTACCTGCCTAAAAAATAGGCAATAATATAAGTATTTGTTTTTTAACAACATATTTTTCGAAACTTAGCAAGTGTATGAAAAAAAAGACATTTTTGTAACGTGAAGGTAACGGAAATGAGAGCAGTGCAAAACTTGCAGCAAATTTGCTCATTCAACACCCAGAACATCCGGTGTTTTCCACCCCAGATGCTGACCTCCATCGACGCAGAGCAGTTGCCCCGTGACGGCGTGCGCATCCAGAAAATACCCCAGCGCGGCTGTGATATCTGAAGGGTTCGACCCGCGTTCCAGAACCGTGTTCGATCGTTGCGCCTGAAAATGTTGTTCGCTTTGGCGATGCCCCTGAACCGTCGGGCCGGGACCGATCGCGTTGACCCGAATGTCAGGTGACAGGGCTTGCGCAGCCGTTCGGGTCAGGGCCCACAGCCCCATTTTCGCGATGGTGTAGGACATGAACTCTGGCGTCAGCTTTCGCACCCTCATGTCCACCATATTGACGATCAGGCCCGCGGCCAGAGGTTCGCCGCTTTCATCTGTGTCGGCGGACAGCGCCTGCTCTGCCATAGCCTGCGTCAGAACGAATGGCGCACGCAGGTTGCTGTCGAGATGGCGATCCCAGCTTTGGCGGGTTGCGGTGTGAATATTGTCGTATTCAAAGATCGATGCGTTGTTCACCAGACAGGTGATCGGCCCACCCAGCGCTTCTGCTGCCTTGGGCAGCAGCGCCTGGACCTGAGCTTCGTCCAGTAGATCGGCCTGCAGTGCCACCGCTTGGCGGCCCAGCGCCGTTACCTTGGCTACAGTTTCCTGCGCGGGCTGCTCCGATGTGGAGTAATGCACGGCCACATCATATCCACGACCTGCCAGATACAGCGCCATGGCCCGGCCCAGACGAATACCGGCGCCGGTCACTAAAGCTCGGGTCATGCTTCACCTCGTTTTGTCAGATCACACCAGCAATACGGTGACATAAAGCACATAAAGGAAAGTCAACACCAACCCCCAGATGCGCGAGATATCCTGTTTGAAAAATACAAACGGAGCCAGCAGCAGCGATGCGCCCAGCATGACCCATAGGTCGAATTGCAGGAATTCGGGATCAACCGGTATGCGACCAAACCAGGTTGCGATTCCGATGATGGCCAGTAGGTTGAACATGTTTGAGCCGATCACATTGCCCAGCGCCACATCCGCTTGCCTGCGCAGCGCAGCCATGACGGTTGTCGCCAGCTCGGGCAAAGACGTTCCGACCGCGATCAACGTCAAACCGATAACCGTTTCACTGACCCCATAGGTCCGTGCGATGATCGTCGCGTTATCCACCAACAGGTGCGCACCCATCGGCAATCCAATCAGCCCGAGGATAAGGTAAAAAGATACCTTCCAATACGGCATGTCAGGATCGGCTTCTTCCAGACCCTCAAGCTCTTCACCCACGCAAGCCTCACCACAGGCTTTGCGATGTGCCTTTGCCTCACGAAAAGCGTTCAGAAGGACAAAGCCCAAAGCCGCCAGCAAGATCAGACCACTGAAGAAGGTAAAGGTTCCGCAAAATGCCAACCCGATGAACAGAACCGTCGCCATCAGCATGAACACATAATTCCTGCGGCTGTTACACTCGCTGGTGTGCAAAGTTGCAAGCAGCGCGGGAAGACCCAGAACCAACAGGATGTTCGCCGTGTTGGATCCGACCACATTACCCAGTGCGATACCGGGGGCGTTTTCTTTCAAAGCACTGATCGCAATCAGAAGCTCGGGTGCGGATGTGCCGAAGGCCACAATCGTCAGGCTGACGATCAACGCCGGAACACCCAGGCGCAGGCTCAGGTTCACGGCACCTCGCACAAGGGCGTCGCCTGCCAGCAACAGAATCAACAGGCCCAGACCGGACAACAGCCAAGTGGAAATCAAGTCCGGCCTCCTTTTTCGCAGGCGCAGGGGCCTTTGCCGATTCGATACCGCCCGCAGCGCGGACATTTCGCAGAGCTCAACTTCTTTTGCCCCGGAAAGCGCAGCTTGCCAAACATCGCCAATACGACCATGGCAATCAGGAAAAGGGTGACAGCCTTGATGATCACGTCACAAACCGAAACGCGCGTAGGCTGCACGCTCCTCTAATCCGGCGATAGCATCCTGTGCCAGGCTGGCCCCAAAGCGCGTCCAGATCGGTTTACGCACGCTGTAGCGGCGGAACTTGACCTTTTCGCCAAAGCGTTCCTGCATCTTGGGTTTGAGATGGGCAATGCCATCAATCAGACCCAATTCTTGCGCACGGCGCGCCAGCCAGACTTCACCCGTGAACAGATCGGCACCGTGATCCAGCTTGTCGCCTCGTCGCGCTTTGACATGGTCAATGAAGTTTTCGTGGATGTCTCCCAACAACCCCTGAAGGCGGGCCACGTCCTCTTTCTTTTCCGGCGCAAACGGATCCAGCATGGATTTCGATTGGCCCGCCGTATGCACGCGCCGCTCGAACCCCTGCCGAGCCAAAAAGACATGCGCGCCAAACCCGGCCGAGATTACCCCGATCGAGCCCAGTACCGAGCTGTCATCGGCCCAGATCTCATCTGCAGCAGCAGCCAGCCAATAGCCGCCCGAGGCCGCAACATCCTCGACAAAGGCAATCACGGGCACATCCAGCTCTTTCGACAAACGCCGGATACGGGCACCGATCAGCGAACTTTGCACCGGGGACCCGCCCGGGGAATTAAGCTCAAGCGCCACTGCCGCAGGTTTTCCCTTGCGAAACGCCTTTTCCAGAACAGGGGCCAGGGTCGTGTCGTTCAACGCGCCCCGCCCCGCCATTCCAATGGCGCCGGACAGGCGGACAATGGCCACGCAGGGGTGCTTTTTAACAAACGGCAGGCTGAGTTTCATGGGTGCCGATGTAGAGTGCCCCCAACCCGTAAACAAGGGACTCATCAGGCCTTAAGCGCGCCGCCAACCAGATTCACACACTCAATGGGCAAAAATGCAACGCCTTGGCAATGTCAGCTGCGAATGCGCCAACCGGTTTTGAAGATCCAGCCGATGACCGCCAAACAGAGCCCTGTAAAGGCGAGAATAGCCAGCAAACTAAGAACAATCGGCACATCCGCCGACCCGTAGAATGACCAGCGGAAGCCCGAAATCAGGTAAACGACGGGATTGAACAAGGTAATGGTCTGCCACAAGGGCGGCAGCATCGAGATCGAATAAAACGTGCCGCCCAGAAAGATCAGTGGCGTCACCACAAGCTGCGGCACCAGTGACATCTGTTCGAAATTGCTGGCCCAGATGCCGATGATGAATCCCAGCAAAGAAAAGCTGAGGCAGGACAAGATCAGAAACGCGGCCATGGCAAAGGGATGTTCGATTCGTATATCCACAAAAAAAGTGGCCGTCGCCAATATCACCAGACCCACAAACAGCGCCTTGGTGGCGGCTGCGCCAACATACCCGATCACGATTTCGAAGAAATTGACCGGCGCGGACAGCAGTTCGTAGATGGTACCGAGAAACTTTGGGAAATAGATTCCGAATGACGCATTGGAAATCGACAGCATCACCACCGACAACATAATCAGCCCCGGTACGATGAACGCACCGTATGAGACGCCCTCGACCTCTTGAATGCGGCTGCCGATGGCTGTGCCAAATACCACGAAGTACAACGACGTGGACAGGACCGGCGAAAAAAAGCTCTGCGCGAGTGTGCGAAAGAACCGGGACATTTCGAACCGGTAGATGGCAGCAATTGCAGTCCAGTTCATACTGTTTCTCCGGATACGAGGTTGACGAATATTTCTTCCAAGCTCGATTGCCGGGTCTGCACGTCGCGCAAGACCAGCCCGGCTTGCGATACGTCATTCAACAATGTCGTGATTCCGGTGCGATCCGCATGTGTATCGTAAGTGTAGACTAGAACATACCCTGCGCCATTCAGAGTCAGGTTATGCAGTGCAAGACTGTCAGGGATTTGCGCGATGGGCTCTGACAGCATGACTTCGATCTGCTTTTTACCCATCTGCGCCATCAGCGTGTCCTTGTCCTGCACTAGCAGCAGTTCACCCTTGTCGATGACGCCGACACGATCAGCAATGGCTTCGGCCTCTTCGATGTAGTGGGTGGTCAGAATGATGGTGACCCCGTCCCGTTTCAGCTCGGCCACGATCTCCCACATATCCTTGCGCAGCTCGACATCCACACCGGCAGTGGGTTCGTCCAGAAACAGAACGCGGGGCTCATGCGCCAGCGCCTTTGCGATAAGGACCCGACGCTTCATACCGCCAGACAATTCCTTGATCGCGTTGTTGCGCTTATCCCAAAGGGACAGCTTGCGCAGAATCTCTTCGATCCGCGCATTGTCTTTGCCAAGGCCAAACAACCCTCGCGACAGGCGCACCGTGTTCCAGACATTCTCAAACGGTTCCAGGGCAATTTCCTGAGGCACAAGCCCGATCATCCTGCGCGCTGCGCGATAGTCAGTCTGGATGTCATGTCCACCCACTGTGACCTCACCGGAACTCGGAGTCGTGATCCCGCAGATGGTTGAGATCAAGGTTGTCTTTCCTGCCCCGTTTGGACCCAACAAGGCAAGAATCTCACCTTCTTCAATGTCCAGAGACACACCCTTCAGCGCCTCAAACCCGTCAGCGTAAGACTTTCGAAGATCCCTGATGGATAAAATGGTCGTCATGCCCGTTCCCCGTTCTGGCGTGGACCCTATCGCGCCAAATCCGTGTATAACAGGTCAATTCGGCACCGATTGATACACATCTGCCGAAATGGCGACCATCTGCGCCATCGAATATCCAGCTTGCAATCCTCCCACCAGCCCGCAAACTCTGCCCGAAACGGAGGGCAAGGATGCTGAACGGAATTCGAATTGTCGAAATCGAAGGGTTGGGGCCCGGCCCGTTTGCAGCCATGCAGTTGGCCGATCTGGGCGCTGACGTCATAACCATTCAGCGCAAGGGTGGTGCTGCAACACCTGGAATGCCCGAAAGATCACTTCTGGATCGCGGGAAGCGGTCCATTGCGCTTGACCTGAAAGACCCAGATGATCTTGAAATTGCTCTACGTCTGATCGACACCGCCGACACCCTGATCGAAGGTTTTCGCCCCGGTGTTATGGAAAAGCTGGGCCTTGGCCCCGAGCCCTGTCTGACCCGCAATCCAAAGCTGGTCTATGGGCGCATGACGGGCTGGGGTCAGGATAGTCCTCTGGCCAACACCGCAGGCCACGATCTGAACTATATCGCCCTTTCCGGGGCGCTCTGGTATGCCTCTCAACCCGGCCAGCCGCCGCAAACACCGGCTACCCTGGTAGGCGATATCGGTGGCGGCGCAATGTATCTTGTCGCAGGGATTCTGGCTGGCCTGATCAATGCACAAAGAACTGGCGAAGGCACAGTTGTCGATGCCGCAATCTATGACGGTTCAGCCCATATGATGAACCTTCTGATGACCATGCGCCAAACAGGCAACCTGTCCGACACTCGCGGCGACAGCCTGCTGGACGGCCCACACTGGAGCCGCGCATATGCCTGTGCCGATGGCCGCTTCATCACGGTTCAATGCCTCGAACCCAAATTCTACACTCAGTTTTTGCAGACCCTCGGTCTCGCCAATGACGCCGAATTCCAGAAACAATATGACCGCTCACTGTGGCCCGACCTGACGCGACGGCTTGCCGATATCTTCGCCAGTCACCCCCGCGACCACTGGGACGCCTTGTTCCGCGGAACGGATGCCTGCGTCGCCCCGGTGCTCAGTCCACAAGAGGCGCAGGTTCACCCGATGAACACCCATCGCAACAGCTGGCAAGAGATCGACGGCGCCCTGCAATCCACCGCCGCGCCACGGTTTTCAAACCACCAGTGGCACCCCAGACCAAGCCCAACACGCGGCGAGCACACAAATGAAATCCTCGCCGAGCTCGACGCCCCACGTTGATCCGAACTTCATCTGGCTAAAAATATCTCGGGGGATGAATTGGCCGCAGGCCAAGAAGGGGGCTGGCCCCCTTTCACCCACTTACCGCCCGCGCACCGTATCGATCATCAGTTGCACGTTATCAGGATCTGCATCCGGTGTGATGCCGTGCCCCAGATTGAAGATATGCGGCCCTTTCGAGAACGCCTCGACAATGAGACGCGTCTCATCCACCAGCGCCTGTCCGCCCGTCACCATATGGGACGAGGCCAGATTGCCCTGTACACAGCCATCAACCTGCACATGCGCGGCCGCCCAATCCGGCGACACCGAATTGTCCAGCGCGACACAATCCACACCCGTCGCCTTGGCAAACCCGATATATCCGTCGCCCGCCTCACGCGGGAAACCGATGACCGGAATGCCCGGATGCCGCTCTTTGATAGCCTGGGTAATCACGCGGCACGGCTCGACTGCGTATTTGCGGAACGCCTCACCTTTCAAAGACCCCGCCCAACTGTCAAAGATCTTGACCACCTCGGCCCCGGCTTGGATTTGCGCGGACAGATATTCGATCGTTGCGGCCGTGATCCGGTCCAACAGTGCCTCGAACAGCGCGGTATTCCCTTCACGCAACGCATGGGCAGGACCCTGATCGGGCGTGCCGCGCCCTGCGATCATATAAGTTGCAACCGTCCACGGCGCGCCGGCAAACCCGATCAAAGTGGTTTCCGAGGGCAATTCCCGCGACAGGATTTTTACCGTTTCATAAACGGGCGACAGTGTTTCATGAATCGCGTCAACCGGCTTCAACGCGTCAAACTCGGATTGCTGCGTGATGGTCGACAGGCGCGGGCCTTCGCCGGTCACAAACCACAGATCCGCCCCAAGGGCCTGCGGCACCAGCAGGATATCTGCAAACAGAATCGCTGCATCAAACCCATAACGCCGGATCGGTTGCAATGTGACTTCGGCGGCCAGCTCAGGGTTATAGCACAAGGACAGGAAATCACCGGCCTGCGCACGGGTGGCGCGATACTCGGGCAAATACCGCCCCGCCTGACGCATCATCCAGATCGGCGGCACATCCTGCACCTCACCCGCCAGCGCCCGCAGCAGTTTTTTTGTCTCGGCCATATTCGCCCCCAGTCATCCGGTTTTGGCAACGGGTCGTCCTTCGGCGGCAATTTGTCAAGCTCACCCCCCATTGTCAGGGCAATGTGACGCGACTAAAGCTGTGAGCATGACCGTGAATATGCCCACACCCGCATCGCCCTTCAGAATTGGTACCCGTGGTTCGCCGCTGGCTCTGGCGCAAGCGCACGAAACGCGCCAACGCCTGAGTGCCGCCTTCGACCTGCCAGAAGACGCATTCGAGATCGTGGTGATCAAAACCACCGGCGACAATCGCGCCATGATCGATGCTGATCGCCCGCTGAAAGAGATTGGCAACAAGGGCCTGTTCACCAAAGAAATCGAAGAGGCGATGTTGCGCGCCGAAATCGACATCGCCGTTCATTCGACAAAAGACATGCCCGTTGCACAGCCTGACGGCCTCGTACTGGACACCTTTCTACCACGCGAGGATGTGCGAGACGCGTTTATTTCTCCGCGTTTGGGTTCAATCCACGAACTGCCCGAGGGGGCCGTTGTGGGCACCTCCTCGCTGCGTCGCCGCGCTCAATTGCTGAACCGACGACCGGATTTGAAGGTGGTCGAATTTCGTGGGAATGTTCAGACCCGGCTGAAAAAGTTGGACAATGGCGTTGCCGATTGCACCTTTTTGGCCATGGCAGGCATTCGTCGTCTGGGCATGGATGACATCCCGGCCAGCGCCATTTCCCCTGACGACATGCTGCCCGCCATCGCGCAGGGCACCATCGGAATTGAACGGCGCGGCGACGATATGCGTGCGGCCGAGATGCTTGAGGCGTTGCATCATGCGGAAACAGGCCAGCGGCTGAACGCTGAACGCACGTTGCTGGCTGCACTGGACGGGTCGTGCGAAACGCCGATCGCAGGTTTGGCCGAACTGGATGGCGGCACCCTCAGGCTGCGTGGCGAAGTTTTACGCCCCGATGGAACTGAAACTGCAAGCCGGGATATCACAGGCGCAGTCGAAGATGGCGCGGATATGGCGCGGGCCATGGCCGCAGAACTGCTGGAACAGGCGGGGCCGGATTTTTTCGATTGGAAAAAATCAAAATAAATTCGCGCAATGTGAACTGGGTCACTGTAGCGACCCATTTGTTCATGCATTAAGGTGACATACCGATCAGGAAGTCAGGTCAGTCTCGAAAGTATCGAAAAGTTTCAAGATTGCGGTGATTTAATCAGTATTCGAGGGGGCGAGACTGACCCCCGGCTTCCAAAGGTTGCGGGTCGCTGTTGATGTCAACAGCGACCCGTTTTTTGTTCAAGCTTCTCATGCTCAGGAAATTGCAGCAACCGCGTGACGCACGGCCTCTCTGGTTTGATCCAGATCCGCATCTGTGACCGCCAATGACGGGTATAGCTTGCCCGGAGCTTTGAATATCCCATGCGACCGCAAAGCCGCATTATATGTTGCGTTGCGCGCAGGATCATCATGAAAGGCGCTGCGGTAGTCCCTGCATTCGGCCTCGGTAAAATAGATATCGAACAGGGTTTCGTCCCCGCAGATGCGATGCACAATACCGGCATCGCTCAGCGCGTCGGATTGCATCTGTTGCAACTGCCGCCCGATGTCGCGCAGGCGCTCATAGGCCCCGTCACGCTGCAGAATTTCCATTGTCTTCAACCCTGCGGCCGAGGCCACAGGATTTCCTGACAAGGTGCCCAACTGCATCAACCAGCCTTCTTCTCCGACCTTCGATTTGTCGAAATGCTTCATGATCTCGGCGCTTGCGCCCAAGGCGGCCAGAGGAAACCCACCACCGGTAATCTTGCCCAGCGTGCAGATATCGGGGGTCACGCCATAACGCTCCTGCGCCCCTCCATATGCCAGGCGAAACCCGGTGACGATCTCATCGAAGATCAGCAGCACATCGTGTTTGTCGCACAAATCACGCAATCCTTGCAGATATCCCGGCACAGGAGGGACAATCCGCTGCAGCGGTTCGACCATAATTGCCGCCACATCGGCATGTTCGTCCAAAAGAGCCGCCACAGCCTCAAGATCATTAAAGGGCGCGATCAACATTTGCTCGGCCACACTTTCGGGAATTCCGGCACTGTCGGGCACGGCCTGAGGGAAATTTACCCGACGGCTGGGCGCAAGACTCATTTGCGCCTCGGCGCTCATCCCGTGGTAGCCACCTTCGAATTTGAGGATCTTGTTGCGACCGGTATAGGCCCGTGCCAGCCGTATGGCATACATGTCGGCTTCACCACCTGATGCAACAAAGCGCACCTGTTCGCAGCACGGAACGGCATCAATGATGGCCTCGGCCAGTTCGATCCCCTTGCTGTTATTGGCAAAGAAGGTCATTCCCTTGGGAAGCTGTTCCAGCACGGCCTCCATCACCTCGGGATGGCCGTGGCCCAGCAACATCGGGCCGGACCCGATCAGATAGTCGATGTATTCCTTGCCATCCTCGTCCCAGACGTGGCTGCCTTCGCCGCGGGCGATGATGATGCCGGGATCGAAATTGCCGAAACCGCCCGCAGGCAAAACCTCGTTTGCGCGGGCGATCCACTCGGACTGTGTCTGGATTTTCAGCATCTCAATCAATCTCCAAAATCGGGGTGCCAAGAATTTCAAGATCAGGCTCCACACCTAAACCTGGACCATCGGGCGGCGCAATCCGCCCGTTTTCACGGTTTGGTGCGTCGGGGCACAGACGCGGGGCAACGTAAGAGGACAGATCGCAGGTATTCATAAGCGATCCATGCGGGGTTGAAGCGGCAAAATGCAGAGACGCTGCCGTGATGATATCCGACCCCCAGGTGCATTCGGCACAAATCTCGGCCCCTAGATGCACGGTCAGATCACGCGCCCGTCGCATCGCGGACAGGCCGCCGAATTTCGACAGCTTCAACGCAACCGCATCCATGCAGCCCAGCCTGTGCGCCTGCATCAGTGATGCGAGGTCATACGCATTTTCATCGATCTTCATCGGCAGGCCCGTGGCCTGACGGACCGCAGCGCAATCCTCGAGCGTTTTACAGGGTTGTTCCAACATCACGTCCAGATGCGCCACGGCGCGCCCTGTTCGCGTTGCCTGCAACCGCGAAGCGCCGCAATTCCAGTCGCCATAGACCAACGGCCCCGACCCAACGGCCTCGCGCACTTTGATCAGACGCTCGGCATCGGCCTGCCAGTCACCTTCGACACCCAGCTTGACTTGAAACTGGCGAATTCCGGCTTGATACGCGGTTTGGGCGATCCGGGCCATCTCGTCCGGTGCAATGCAGGTGATCGAGTGATACAGCGGCATGTCCGCCCGCGCGCGCCCACCCAAGAGTGCGTAGACCGGCAGACCCGAGGCCCGACCAAACAGATCCCAGAGCGCGATATCCACGATGGATTTCGCATAGAGATGCCCGTGCAAAAACGCATCCAGCTTGCGCATTGGCGCATCGACGCCAAAAGGGGACATGCCAAGAATTTCAGGGGCCATCTCTGCCACGGCCGCTTGCACACCATCAGCATAAGCTGGCAGGTAATGTGGGATCGGACAGACTTCGCCCCACCCGTGCGGGCCCGTGTCCGTCTCAAGCCGAAGGACATGAGAGGTTACGGTGGCACAGGTTTTGCCCTCGGCCATGTGATAGGTCTCATGGCTGGTCAGGTCGACAGACCAGAGCGTTATCTTGGTGATCTTCATTCAGCCCTTCCTTTGGCTTTGAGTGCTGAGCTTTGAGAGGGGCCAGCCCCTCTCTTGGCCTGCGGCCAATTCACACCCCGGGATATTTCTGGCCAGATGAAGAGGCGGATCATCGCGGGGCCTCGTAGGTCGCAATGGGCGGCCCCAGTTGATCTTCATCCGGATAAACGCCGAGTCCCGGCGATTCGGGCAGATGCAGATGACCGTCGATGTTTCGAGGCCCGCGCGCCCCCGCGATGTCCACGGTGATCATGTCCTGGCAGGCCCAGACAGCGTGGCAGTTGTCATCGGGGATGGTCGCGGCCAGATGCAACGCCTCGGTATCGGCCAGAACCGACCCGCCGGTTGCCATCACAAACATGTCGATCCCATGTGCCAGGGCGATATCCCGCATCCGCGCAGCCTTGGTCAGACCGCCCACGCGGTTCAGCTTGATCCCGAATACTTCGGCCAGACCGTCCCGCGCAATCCGGGTCGCGTCCTGCAACGTCACCAGACTTTCGTCCACTGATACGGGAGACGCGTGAAGACCCGAAATCGCGGCAATGTCATCCAGCGATTCGCCGGGCTGTTCGAACATCACGTTCAGATCCTCGCAAGCGCTCATCACCCGCAGGGCCTGCTGACGCGTCCAGCCGCGATTGACGTCGTAGAGGACAATCTCTCCGGGGCGGCGAATGCTTTCCACATCCCGGACACGGGCTATGTCCCGCTCGACATCGCCGCCAATTTTCACCGAATGGGCGATGTATCCTCGGCTACGATAGCGCTCCATAACCTCGCGGGTTTCCTCGACAGTCTTGGCCCCGACCGAGGATGCAATCGGGCGCGGCGTACGCGACCCGCCCCCCATCAGATCGGCAATGGGCAGACCCGCCGCCTGTCCGGCGATATCCCAGCAGGCCATGTCAATCGGACTCTTGGCGTAAAGGTGCCCGGGCAGGGCCAGATCCATCGCCCGTTCCACATCCAGAACCCTGCGCGGATCGAGGCCCAGAATGAAGGGGGCCATCGTCTCGATACCCGCGCGAATGCCTGGTCCGTGAGCAGGCACATATGTATGACCCCAAGGGGTGCCCTCTCCCCAACCGACCAGCCCGGTATCGGATTCGATCTTCACAATCGTCGCGTCGAGCGTTTCGAACTTCAGCCGCCCGCCGGACAGCCAATAGGGATGCTCCAGCGGTAGATCGACGTGGTAAACAGTTATGGTCTTGATCTTCACAGAGTGTACTCCGCCACCGGCGCGCCGAGGCTTTCAAAGTCAGGTGTCACGCCCAAACCCGGCGTGTCGGTTGCATAGAGTTTGCCATCCTGGGCCGTCGGGCCACCGATGCCAGTTGATCGGGTGTTGTAGTTCATCAGATCAGTTGTGTTCTGCAAATACTCAGGCGGCGTCGACGCCGCAAAATGCGCCACCACAGACGTCGTGATCTCGCCCCCCCACGTGTCTTCGCTGACCACAGGGAAGCGGTTGTCGATCAGATAGTCCCGCACGCGCCGCGCCTTGCTGATGCCACCCAGATTCGAGATCTTCAAACAGCAGATCTCGGCACCCCGATCGGCGACGATCCGCTGCGCCATGTGGATACCTGTCACACATTCATCCAGTTTCATCGGTTGCTCGGCCACGCGGCGCACCTGCTGGCACTCTTCATAGCTGCGACAGGGTTGTTCGAGGATATAATCCAGATCGCGTGTAGCGCGTGCCACGCGGATTGCATTGTCGACACGCCACCCCTGATTGGCATCGGCCATCGCCTTTTCTCGCGGTTTCAGCAATGGAACCGTCGTGCGGATTCGATCTATATCAGTCGCCCAGTCACCCCCGACCTTGACTTGAAACTGGCGATAGCCCTGATCGCGATAGGCGTTCATCTCGGCCACCGTCTCATCCACCGCTTTTTGCGGGGCTACCCGATACATAGATGCGCCGTCCGTCAACTTACCGCCCAACAGCATCCAGACCGGTTGACCACTGGCTTTCCCCAGAATATCCCAGCAGGCCGCGTCGAACGGGGCCTTGGCATAGCCGTGGCCCTGCACCAGATGATCCATCAACTGCTCGATCCGCGCCACCTGCCTTGGGTCCTCACCCAGCAGCGTCGAAGCAACCAGCCGCGCCAAAGCCACCACACCTTCGGAATGAGCGACCATGTAGTTCTCACCACAGGGCGTGAATTCACCGCAGCCCTGCAACCCCGCATCGGTATCGAGGACAACCACGGATGCAACAGCAGTCTCAATCGCGTTTCCTGCACCCCAGACATAGGCTCCGCCCACATAGGGCAGGCCCATTTGGTATACGCGGATACGGGTGATCTTCATGCAGCACCCATCAGAGGCAGACCACCCATTCCTTCCCCGCGCCAAAGGACAAATGTCAGAATCGGCTGATCCGTCGTGATCATGGCGTGGCTCTGCCAACTTGAATGCTGACGCGTCTGGTTCGGGCCTATGTGGGTTTCGTTGCCTTCAATCTTGAAAAGGGCTGCTCCTTCGAGAACCAGATAAATCTCTTCGGCTTGGTGGCTGTGCCAATCATAGGTCAGACCGGCCCCCCAATACCCGACATAGCCACGCAACTGGGTCGAATGGAAATGCCCGCCCGGACCAAACAATTCATAGTAACCGTATCGGTTCAGAAAATCCGCGCCGACCTCTTCTTCGGTATAGGTTTGTTTCCAATGCCCCAGATGCGATGTCGCTTTGATCGCAGCGATCAGATCCCGCGTGGCGTCGGTTGTTTCAAGGTCAAAGCCAGCGACCTGATCGATTGCCGGAATATGCGCCGGCTGCAGGTTTGCTGGTTTCAGGTCATCGGGCCAAGGTGCAAACGCGGCCATCTCAGGATGCGATTGATGCAATTGCCGCGCGGCTTCCAGAACGTCATCCAGCGTCATGGCACCACCACGATATTGCCTGTGTGCTGCTTGGCAATGAAGGCCGCCTGCGCGTCACGCAATTCCTCCAGGGGATAGGTTGCCGCAAGTGCTGGCTTGAGGTCACCGGCCTCAATGTATTTCACAAGGTTCTTCATGACCTGAGGGTCAATCACGGTCGAGCCCGTGAATGTCAGATCGCGCAGGTAGAAGGTTCGCAAATCAAGCTCGACCATTGGGCCTGCGATAGCACCCGAACAGGTATACCGACCGCCACGCTCCAGAATATCGATCAGGTTCGGCCAGTACGGCCCTCCGACAACATCCGCGACCACGGTGATCTTTTCATCGCCCAGCGCGTTGCGCAGGTTACCAGGGTCACGGGACAGGATCCTGTCCGGCCCAAGTTTGGCGACATCCGCGTGTTTGGCCTCGGACGCCATTGCGATGACCCGTGCGCCTCTCCGTTTGGCCAATTGGACGAGGGCACCGCCAACACCGCCCGATGCTCCGGGCACAAGCACGGTGTCCCTTTCGGTCACGTTGGCGCGGCTGAGCATACCTTCGGCGGTGGAGTAAGAGCAGGAGAATGTCGCAAGCTCGGCATCCGACAGGTCCGAGGTGATCGGCACCGCATTCACGGCCAGCGTTGTTGCATATTCGGCAAAGCCACCTTCGCGCTCGGATCCGAAATAGCCTGTCTTGTTCATGTTGCCCGGATCAGTCGGATCGCGCAGCCAACCATCCGTTATGACCCGTTCTCCGATACGCGCGCTGTCCACACCGTCACCAACAGCGACGATCTCGCCGCAGATATCAGCCCCTTGAATGCGCGGGAAAGTAATAGGTGCGCCACCCCAAGTCGGGTCTTCTTCGCCAACTTCTTCAAACGCACCACCTGTAGTGGCATCGGTTACAGTCTTGGAATACCAGCCGGATCGCGTGTTGACGTCGGTATTGTTCAGCCCACAGGCGGCGACTTTGATCAGCACCTCACCGGCGGCGGGTTCCGGGCGTGGCCAATCCTGGTGCAGGACGATTTTCTCCAAGCCGCCATGGCCCATCGTGACCATGGCTTTCATTTTGTCAGGAAGATTCATTACGCGGTCTCCAAAATGCCATCCGTTCGAGGCAACAAGCTTTGCGGATCATAGGCAGGCTCACCGAGCACGCGGGCCGCGCGAGGTTTGCCATGGATCACGACCTCCAATTCGGTCCCGACTTCAGCCGCTTCGGGCTTTATGTAAGCAAAGGCGAGGATCTTGCCGACGGTATGACCGTAAGCTACCGAGGCTGTGGAACCCACAACACGCCCGTCCAGCATCACAGCTTCGCCGCCATGACCATCAATCTCGCCATCCGGTTCGATTTCAAGATATGCGCAGATCCAAGGCAAGTCGGCGTTCAACGTCTTGTCTTTACCCAGATACTCCTTATCGGTGCGGGCAAAGCGCAGCACGTCGGCCTCGGCCAAAGTGACTTCGTTGGTCAGTTCACCTGCGCCTTTAAAGCCTTTCTCCATCCGCATCACATTCATGGCAAAGCTGCCATAGTCGGTGATGCCGCGCGGCTCACCTGCCGCCCAAAGCGCGGTGTAGACGTCGAGACATGCGGCGTTGGGCATGTGCAGTTCCCACCCAAGTTCACCGGCATAAGACATACGGAAAGCCCAGACCTTGTGACCAGCGATGGTGATCTCTTGCGCAGACAACCAGCGGAAACCGACATTGGTCAGATCGGCGTCAGTGCAGCACGCCAGCACGTCACGCGACCGCGGGCCGTTCAGCGACAGGGCCGACCAGTCGGCGGACAATGCGGTGATCTGCACGTCCTCATCCGCGCGCTGTTGCGCCAGATGGTCCAGCAGGCGTTGTTCGAAGAAGGCCGCGCAGACCAGATAGAAGCGGTCTTCGGCCATACGGACTATCGTCGTCTCCAACTCGATCCGACCGCGACGGTTTAACATGTGGGTCAGCGTGATCGAGCCAACCTTTTGCGGCATCCGGTTGGCCGTTAACCGATCCAGCAGGGCATAGGCGTCCGGCCCCGAAACCTCGACCTTGGTGAAGGCGGTTACGTCCATAATACCGACGCTCTGGCGGACCGCTTTGACCTCGGCCGCGACCATGTCGTCGGCGGGGGTCCGGCGGAAGGAATAGTGATCGCGCTGTTCCACACCGTCCCGTGCGAACCAGCGAGGGCGTTCGAAGCCATAAACTTCTTCATGTACCGCACCCTTGGATTTCAACAGCTCATACAGCGGCGACGGCTTGATCGGACGCCCCTCCAAACGGTTGAAATGCGGGAAAGGGATTTCGTGGCGCAGGCAGTAGTCTTCCTCGGCCTTGATCACCTGCCAGTCCTTGGTGGCATAGCTGCCAAACCGGCGCGGATCGTATTCGCGCATCGAGATTTCAGCAGCCCCATGCACCATCCAGCGCGCCAGTTCGCGGGTCAGGCCCGGACCCCAGCCGATACCGATCTGTGTGCCGCAGCAGCACCAATAGTTCCGTACCCCGGGCGCAGGGCCAATCAGCGGGTTGCCATCGGGCGGATGCGAAATCGCCCCGTGCACGTCGCGCTGAATGCCCAACTCAGCAAAGATCGGCATCCGGTTCAGGCTTTCTTCAAGCCACGGCATCACCCGGTCGTAATCCGCGTCGAACAGCCAGTTCTCGTATTCCCACGGGCAATGGTCATGCCAGACCGAGTTCGGGTTCTCTTTCTCGTAGATCCCGATCAGCCCGCGCTGCTGCTCCATGCGGATATAACCGGAGACCTTTCGGTCATCGCGGATAACCGGCAGTTCTTTGTCAAGGTTCTGGAACTCTGGCACCGGCTCGGTCACAAAGTAATGGTGCGTCATCGAGGTCA
Organism: Ruegeria sp. CDSA021; assembly: GCF_059612325.1. NCBI lineage: Bacteria > Pseudomonadati > Pseudomonadota > Alphaproteobacteria > Rhodobacterales > Roseobacteraceae > Ruegeria > Ruegeria sp. CDSA021. Next base: position 7,712 of record NZ_JBXWQJ010000005.1, on the reverse strand, counting down.
TGGGCAGTTGCAACCCAGACCATTCGCCCATCTGACGGGCATAGGTGCCGCCAGCGTTCACCACATGCTCGCAGATGATCGTGCCCATCTCGGACTCGACAACCCATTCGCCATTCTCGCCCTGCGTAATGTTGGTCGCACGGCAGTTGCGGAAAATGCGCACGCCTTTCTGACGCGCACCAGTGGCCATCGCCATCGTCACGTTGGTCGGGTCTACGTGACCATCGTCCGGTGTGTGCAGCGCGCCCAGTACGCCTTCGAGGTTGTAGAACGGGTGCAACTCGGCCACTTTCTCGGGCCCGACCAGTTCGATGTTGAACCCAAGCGACCGACCCACCGAAAGTGTGTGGCGCAGCCAGTCCATCTCATCCTCGGTATAGGCCAGACGGAATGACCCGCAGCCATGCCACGTAACGGGCTGGCCGGTTTCCGCCTCAAGCTGACCGGAATAAAGTCCGATGTTGTAGTCCACACATTTGCCCAACCCGAAGCTCGAGGTCGAATGCGTGATCTGCCCCGCCGCGTGCCATGTGCTGCCGCTGGTCAGCTCGGCTTTTTCCAGCAGGACAGTGTCATCGCCCCACCCTTCATGCGCCAGATGATAGGCTAGGCCAACCCCCATGACGCCGCCCCCGACAATGACAACGCGTGCATGTGATGGCAGTTCGTTCCCGGACATGATTTTCCTCTTCCCGAGTCGCTTTTCTGCTCGACAGGCTAATTCCACACTTGTACCATCGTCAATCATGAATGACACAAATGTATCATCAACTGTTCTGGGCCGCCTGACCGAAGAGTGGGACGCCTTGACCCCAGAGGCGCAGAAAGCCGCGCGCTACGTGCTGGAAAACCCAACGGATGTCGGCGTTTCGACCGTGCGTGAAATCGCAGAAGCCGCCAAGGTCAAACCCAATACGTTCGTGCGCATGGCGCGGCAGGTGGGTTTTGACGGGTACGAAGATTTCCGCGAACCGTTTCGCGAAGCAATCCGCAATGGGCAGGTGTCGTTTCCGGATCGTGCCCGGTGGTTACAGAATATCGGCAAGTCAGGTGAATTGGGTGGGCTCTATGCCGATATGATCGGCGCCGCGATCCAGAATATCGAAGAAACCTTCGCCGGGATCGATGCTACGCGCCTGAAGGCTGCCGCTGAAGATATCTGGAATTGCCGCCAGATCTTCACTCTGGGCGTCGGCGTCAACAACTCGAACGCGCGCAATTTCACTTATCTTGCCTCGACAGGGATGAAACAATTCCACGCCATCCCCCGCCCCGGCTCGACCCCGGTAGACGATCTGGCCTGGGCCGATGAGCAGGACGTGCTGATCGCAATTACCTGCCGCCCGTACCGCACCGAAGTGATCGAGGCGATCAAGCTGGCCCGACAACAGGGGCTGACCGTCGTAGGCATCTCGGACAGCCCCGCCAGCCCGGTCATTCTAAACGCCCATCACGGGTTCGTTGTCGCAGCCGACACGCCGCAGTTTTTCCCATCATCCGTCTCGACCATCGCATTGCTGGAAACGTTACTGTCCTTTGTGATTGCAGTTTCCAGTGACGAGATCGTTGAACGGGTCGAACGTTTCCATCTTCGCCGTCATCAACTTGGCCTCTACGCGGAGGAGCCAGAATGAACGCACCCCTGACCCACTCATTGGACGCCCGATATTATACCGACCCCGGCATTTTCGAGCAGGAGATGCAGGGGCTGCTGGCTCGGACGTGGCAGTTCGCGGGCCATGTCGCACAGGTCAGGGAACCTGGTGACTACTTCGCCTTCGAGATTGCCGGGCAAAGCCTGTTCTGCATTCGTGGACGCGATAACGAAATCCGCACCTTCTACAATGTCTGCCAGCACCGCGCACATGAAATGGTAACCGGTGCGGGCAACACCCGCGTCGTCGTCTGCCCATACCACGCCTGGACCTATGAGCTATCCGGCCAGCTGCGTGCTGGCCCTAATATCAAATCCGTTCCCGGTTTCGACCGCAGCGCGATCTGCCTGACCTCGGTCCGGACCGAGGTGTTCAACGGTTTCATCTTCGTCAACCTCGATGACAACGCCGCACCCATGGATGAATGGTATCCCGGCGTGCGCGAGGAAATCCGCGCCTTCGTTCCGCATATCGACGATCTGGAACCGCTGGAATGGGTCGAGATTCCGGAAAACTGCAACTGGAAGGTCAGTATCGAGAATTACTCGGAATGCTACCACTGCCCGACCAACCACCCCACCTTCGCCGAGGGCGTGGTCAAGCCCGAAACTTATGACATTCAGCCCGATGCAGGCGGCGGCTATGTGCTGCGTCACACGACCGAATGCCAAAGCCTCGACAAAATGACATATCCCATTGACTTGTCGGTACCGCACGCAGGCGACTATCAGTCGTGGTTCCTGTGGCCGATGTTCTCGTTCCAGTGTTACCCGGGCAACGTGCTGAACACTTATCACTGGCGCGCTGTTGATGCCGATCACTGCACCGTCTGGCGCGGCTGGTACACCGAAGGTGGTTCGGAAAACGCGGTTATCCGGCAGTTGGCTGTTCAGGACCGCGAAACAACGGTCGAAGAAGACATCTGCCTAGTAGAATCCGTCCACCGCGGCCTGAAATCCCGAGGTTACCGTCCCGGCCCGCTGGTGCTGGATCCGGGGTGCGGAGTGATGTCGGAACATTCAATCGCGCGGCTTCAGCAATGGATGCGCGAGGCTGTGGAATGATGACCGAGGTGACACGCCAATGCTGATGCCCGAAGACTGGCGCCCAGAACACAAACTGTTTCCCCATCAGGTCGGCTTTACCTCGCCGCCGTTCGACTTTGACGCCGCCCCATCAGATTTTTTGAACATGTGCCCCGAAACCGTCGGCGTTCATGGCTGGATGCTACACGTGCCGGACTATGTACACGGTTTGGACCAGCGCAAAAAAAACTTTGGTATGCTGGATGATTTCGTTCACTGCATGTCGCGCAATGGCGTGGATGTCTGCGGTCAGGTCGGTTCGAACTGGGTCCATGCTTGCGGGCTGGGCGTGGAAGGTGTCCGGCAACACTGCGAAGACCTGTCAGACAAATATGGTACCCGCTTTCACATGGCGGGTTATGCCATGGTCGAAGCCCTGCGCGATATGAATGTCGAGAAAGTGGCCCTGAACGCCGCCTATCACTGGCCGGAATGGTGGCAGGGCACGGTCAACTTCCTGAAAGAAGCCGGATTCGACGTGATCTGGGCCGGGAATTTTCACGACCAAGGCTGGTTCGACAGTCAGGAAGACGTCAATTCCTATCGCTGGGTCTTTGACGGAGATCTGGCATTGAAGAGCTTTGAATACGTCACCGAAAAAGCTCCGCAAGCCGATGCAATCCTGATCAACGGCATGTGCAACTTCCGCACAGGACCTGATGGCCTGCCACAGCGTCCGCTGCATCTGGCCGATACGCTTGAGGCCGCCCTGGGCAAGCCGGTAATCGGTCACGATATCGCGCTTTACTGGCGCATTTTCAAATCCCTCGGTATCGCGCCTGACACACCGCGCGGGCAATTGCTGAAACGTCTGTGACTGCACGAAGGGCCATGACTATGCACAAGATCCTCGCGCTATGGGCTGTGCCCCGATCCACCTCGACCGCGTTTGAGTGGATGATGCGGCAACGTGGAGATCTGGATTGTCTGCACGAACCCTTTGGCGAGGCGTGGTATCAGGGCGAAGACCCCTTGTGGCACCGGTTTCAGCCGGGGGACGTTACGACGCCGGGCCTGACGCTGGACTGTGTCTGGCAGAATGTTCAGGCGAGAGCAGAAAAGGGCCCGGTCTTTCTCAAGGATTTCCCGCATTACATCAACCACATGTGGAATGCCGAGTTCCTGTCGCATTTCACCCATGCCTTCCTGATCCGGGATCCGGCCAAGACCATCACGTCGATGTACAAGCAATGGCCCGACTTTGCCGAAGGCGAGGTTGGCTTTCCCGAACAGCGTGCCCTGTTCGATCTGTTGACGGCGCTGAACGGAACGCCGCCGCCGGTGATCGACAGCGATGACCTGCTGGAAGACCCCCACGGCATGACCAGGGCCTTTTGCGAGGAGGTGGGTATCCCCTTCCTCGAAGACGCGCTGACATGGGCGCCCGGCGGAGACCCGTCGGCCCACAGTTGGTGGGACGGAGGATCGTTCCACGGCAACCTTGCGAAATCGACCGGACTTGCCCCACAGCCGCGCAAGCATATCGACATCACGGACGCTCCAGATCGGGTGAAACAGGTGCACCGTCGGATGAAACCGCATTACGATCACCTTTACAAACACCGCCTGACACGCTGACACACCGGAGACCCGCAATGGCCGATATTTTTGACGAAGACCTGTTTCTCAAAGGCTTGGAGCAACGAAAGAGCACGCTGGGCGCAGAATACGTGGAAAAGAACCTTGCCGCCGCCGATGACTTCATCCGCCCGTTTCAAGAGGCAATGACCGCCTGGTGCTGGGGTTTCGGCTGGGGCGACGACGTGATCGATGCGAAAACGCGATCGATGATGAACCTGTCCATGATCGGCGCGTTAGGAAAAATGCACGAATGGGAAATTCACTGCCGGGGCGCCATCAACAACGGTGTGACCAAAGAAGAAATCCGCGCCATCATCCATGTGATCGGAATCTATTGCGGCGTGCCACAGGCGCTGGAGTGTTTTCGCGTAGCCCGAAAGGTCTTGGAAAACCAATAACGCGCCTATGATGCGCTGCGTTCGGGGAAATGCCGGACCGAAAGTCCAAAAACAAATGGAACCGCCTTGTGTTTCCCCGAATGTAAACCAAGGAGTTCACACGAAGGATCGACCCATCAATGCCAAACTGCGCGAATCCCTGTCTTGCATAAGCTGAATAAACCCCAAAGCGCTTGACGGATCCGAGTTGAGGAGTGCGGGAAATCTTAGCCAACAAGAGTAATTCTAAGGTTTCCTGGGAATCTAAAGAAATCTGTCAAACCGCTGACAATTGCCCTTGTACTTCCAGCGTTTGCAAGGACACACCCGTCGACGGAGACGTGGCCGAGTGGTCAAAGGCGCTCCCCTGCTAAGGGAGCGCTTTTTGTTATTTTTCGTATACTTTTCATCGTATTAAAAGTTCCCATAAGGCAACTTGTCCAAATTTTGCCTAAAGTCTCAGCCAAAACTCAGCAGTCTTTTGTTGAGATTCAGTGGCACAATTTTTGCAAAATGGTAAGCCATATCCTTCTGGGCCCATCTCCCCAGTTTTCTCAAAAGTAGCTCGTCCTTTGTTTGTGCGTAGAACCAGGTTGCCCAAGTGTGGCGCAAAATATACGGGGTCACCTCTGAGCCAAGGCTGGCAACTTCGCGGACAGTCTGATAGGCCGCCGACATTTGTCCACCGCCGTTTTCGCGCAGGGTATAAGGTGAGCCGCTTGGCGACCGAAACGCTTTTCCGTCTTTGGGAAAATCACCCATTAGACGCCAGGCATAATCAGGGGTACCACCCATCGCTCACGAAATGGGGTCGTTGAAGCTCCAGCTTCCTTGTAGGCAATCCAAACTCGTCTAGTTTGCGGGAAAATGTCCTCGACATCGACGGCAAACATTTCTCCAGGCCCCGCTCCGTTACATAGGGGAATGTTGTCAGCCTGTTCCATGATGCCGCTTGTTCAGGAAAAAGGGGTGGAACGCCAGAGACTGACAGTGCGGACAGTGCGGACAGTGAAACTTGGTTTGACCTAGTCAAACACGACACCCATCCTCTGGCGCACTCGACGTGCTGTTTCATGTTTGGCGTTCCAGATCGGGTTAAGAACAGCGAAAATTTCTGATCACGTTATCCAGTGAACCGGCTTCTTCCCGACTACAGGGGATGCGTAGGTTTTCAGCTTGTTGGTCCATTGGCCACATGCTTCCCGTTGCTACTTTTCGGAATGCTCGACTGCTGGAGAACGCGAGCGGCAAGCTCATCGAACGTAATGAATACTTTGGATGCTGCTTCCTTCTGTTCAATGGGATCGCCGCCAACTCTGGCCAATCTTCGGTATTCGTCGGCTTTCGATCTTGCTTCTTCCAAGCTGACCACGGCGACAGAACCCAATCCGAAATCACGACGTCGACCATGCACTACAATTCGCGACAACCACCGCTTTGCGCCCGTTGGATCCACTACTAAGCAGAGGCCGCCTCCAATTGTGTGACGGCCCGGAGCGGCTTTTTCGACTGCACGTCGAGTCAGTCGACGCTCGACGTGCCGACCGTTTGCCTCGCCACCCTTTTCCTGAATTTCGCCCATCAGATCTCCACCCCACATTATGGGGATTCGAACTGAGATCATCAGTGCAGAAAAAGTGAGTGTTTTCAACGGCAGCAAGGCGTGCCAACGCCGACAGGTCACACCGAAAGCGGGTATGGCGGAGACGAAGGGATTCGAACCCTCGAGACCCTTCCGGGCCTACTCCCTTAGCAGGGGAGCGCCTTCGACCACTCGGCCACGTCTCCGCCGACGGGTATATCCTTGCAAGCGACGGGAATACAAGGCGAAATTTCCATTTTGTGCCTCACTCCGGCAAAATTGCTGAACCCGTTGAAAACACGGTAAAACACACCAATTTACGTGGATTATGGGCAAGATTTAGACAATTTTTTCTGAGGCATTTCCCAGCGACGAACCACCCAATCGACTGGTTCGAAACACTACAACGCATCGAATCCCCGTTCTGCATCGCCGCGCCGATTGAGAGATCATTTTCTGCCAGCGAAGAATTTCTCTTGCTTCAGTTCGAACCCATCTCCTCCGGGCAGTGGAGTCAGCACTTGGCAATGCAAACAAACAATGGCTCACTTTGCTTCGACGACCAGCCTGAACACGACGCCTACCAGTTGACTATCGCCTTAAGACAATACCCGCCACCACAACTGGCTACGCGTTGCCTTGTGGAGCGCTGGCGCTGCAGCCGATCTTCAGTTGAACGATTTCGAAAGCTTCCTGGCCTGAAGTCGGTTTCTTTACCCGGTGAGCATCCCTGCTTCGACCTGCTCGATGTTCTACGGGTTGAAGAAGTAGACGACCCGATCTTGTTGTGGGCGTTTGACGGAAGTGAAGACCGCAAAGTCCTTCTTGCACCACTTCTGTCACCTGAGGACCTGCGGTCGCTCGACCGACGGTATGCAATGTGCCACCCGGAGACCTTTCGGCGCTTGGCGCGCGACGGTCGACACTAAGGTTTCAAACTTGGACGGCGTTGGCTTTTCCGCCCAACCATCGCAGAAGTCGAACGTTTGGATTTTCTGAACTCCAGCAAAAGGGAAGAAAAATGACACGACAATACAGCAGTGAACAAATACGTCCAAATACCGCGCTTGCTGAAAACCTTCGAGATGGGTCATGTCCAGGCGGCGGTCAAACAGGTCCTAGGGTCAGGACCCATTGATTTTCGTTTTGCAGCATGATTCACGGTTCTAAAACTGAGCGATGAACATGTCTGATCTCTTCTGGCTGACGGATGCGCAGATGGCGCGTATGGAGCCCTACTTTCCAAAGTCCCACGGCAAGCCACGCGTCGATGACAGGCACGTCTTGAGTGGGATTATCTTCATCAATCGCAATGGCTTGCGCTGGCGCGACGCACTTAAGGAATACAGGCCGCACAAGACGCTGTACAACCGTTGGAAACGGTGGAGCGACAAGGGCATCTTCGCGCGGATGATGGCCGGTCTGGCCGCCG